>DATIBF010000050.1:0-11845 GCA_035457655.1 Gaiellaceae bacterium | reverse complement strand
CACCAGGCCCTGATGATCCTTTGCTCCGGCGCACGGCCGTAGAGCGCAGCGCGGGTCTGCGGCCCGACGATCCCGTCGACGAGCAGGCCGTGCCGCTGCTGGAATTTCCGGACCGCCGCACGAGTGTGCGGCCCGAAGATCCCGTCGGCAGCGATGCCGAGCTTCTTCTGTAGCCTCATCACCGCGGGCCCGCGGCTCCCGACTCGGAGGAGCTCGACCCGGACCTCCGCGGCGCCTCCCGACTTCGCCCGCCCGTGCGCGCCGCCGGAGACCGGGAGGGCGGCGGCGACCGCCGCGACGACGAGCGTGGCCCCGGCCATCCGCGCCTGCGGAAGCGTTCCCGGCTCCGCGGCGAGCCGCTTCGCGCGCGCCCGCGACTGGGAGACCTCCCAGAGCTCGAGGTCGGTGAGATCGCGCGCGACCCGCTCTCGACCGACATGCCGGATCGCGGGCCCGTCGAGGTCGAGGAGAGCCTGCGAGACCAGGCTCCGTGGGCTGTGCGCCCGTTCCTCCCGCCGCTGGCGTGACCGCTCGAGCGATCGCTCCCAGAGCTGGGCCTCCCCGAGATCGCGCCGTACCCGATCCAGCGTCGAGGTCATGGCTGACCCCCTTCCCGACTGCCGACGTGCGATGAAGGGCGGGAGGCTAACAGACGCTCCGCGGGCGTGTCCCGGCGGTCGGGAGGCTTAGAGGACGCGGCGCGCGCCGACCCAGTTGGACGAGTAGTAGCCCGTGATCGACGAGATCTTCACGACGTCGCCCGTGTGCGGCGAGTGGATGAACTGGTTGCCGCCGATGTAGATGCCGACGTGCCCGAGGCCGTTGAAGAAGACGAGGTCGCCGGGCGCGAGCTGCGAGCGGGAGACGGAGACCCCGACGCCGTACTGGGCCGACACCGTCCGTGGAAGCGAGACTCCGACCCGCGAGAAGACGTAGTACGTGAAGCCCGAGCAGTCGAAGCCCGTGCTCGGGGACTCGCCGCCCCACTGATACGGGATGCCCAGGTACTGCATGGCGATGCCGACGACGCCGCCGTACTTGGAGGACGGAACCGCGCCGCCTCCTCCGCCGCCGCCGCCGCCGCCGGACGACTGAGCATCGAGGCGGGCCGCGGCCGCGGCTTCGAGGCGGGCCTGGCGCCTGCGCTCTTCCTGCTTCAGCTCGGCGATCTGATCCTTGATCGAGGACAGGAGCTCCTGGCGCTGGGCCAGCGTCGACTCGATCTCCTCGCGCTTCGCTGCGCGCTCGGCCACCACCTGCTCCTGCTTGCCCCGCGCCTCCTCGAGCTCGGCTTCGCGCTGCTTGATCTCCTCGCGGAACGTGCGGACCTCCTCCAGGATCTGCTCGTCCTGGTCGGTGACCCGGCTCGCGGTCTCGATCCCGTCGAGGATCTCGTCCAGGCTCGAGGAGCCGAGCAGGACCTCGACGAGGTCGGGGCTGCCGTTCTGGTAGAGCTGGATGAGGCGCGCTTCCAGCGTGCCCTGGGCCGTGCCGAGGTTAGCGCGGGCGATCTTGAGCCGCCTCTCGTTGAGCTTCTGGGCGGCGACGATCTGGTCGAGCTCCACCTGCGCGCTGTTGTAAGAGTCGATGACGAGCTCGAGGTTCGAGTCGAGCTCCTGGATCTGGGCGAGAACCTGCCTGGCTTCGGCTTCCTTCGACTCGATCTCTTGAGGCGCCGGAACTGCTGGCCCCGCCAGCGGGAGAACCGCCAGCGAGAGAAGCACGAGAAGAAGGGCGTGTCGACTGGTTGGTGTGATGCCTACCCCCTGCCAGGGGACGCGATGCGCATTACGCCTGTGCCCGGCGCCTGCACAAGTCGGGCATGGTAACAGGGCCTTTGGACGGGCCGCAAACGGAACACGCTTACCTACCGCTCACAGGCGCCTGCTAGGGTGCCCGGCTCGTGGACTCGGGTGCCCGAAGACCCTGGATCCGGTTCGCGGCACTGGGGGTGCTCGCCCTCGCCGCCCTCCTCTCCGCCTCGGCGGCAGGCGCCGACGACCCGGCGACCCTCCAGAGCGACGTCGAGCGCCTCCGCGCGGAAAACGACGGGATCGCGGCGCGCTCCCAGGCGGCGCTCCTCGACCTCTACGTCCTCGAGGCCCGGCTCGCCCGGGCCGAGAAGCGCCTGGAGGCGCTCAACGCGCAGCGCGCGGCGCTCGAGCGGGAGCAGGCCGCGGCCCGGCGCACGCTTGCGCTCGCACGGGCAGACGTCGACGAGGCGGAACGCCGGCTGGAAGATCGCCTGCGGGAGCTCTATGTTCTGGGCGAGGTCGACCCGCTGGCGGTCATCCTCGCCGCGGAGTCGCTCAGTGACGCCCTCTCCGCCTTCGACGGCCTGACGCGCCTCGCCGATCAGGACCGTTCGCTGCTCGAAGAGCTCCGGAGCGCGCGGTCGGAGCTGCAGCGTTCGCTCCAAGCAATCGCGGAGCGAGGCGCCGAGCTGCGAGAGGTCCTCGGCCGCGCTCAGGCCGAGCAGGTCGCGCTCGCCGCGGCGCGCGCCGAGCGGGAGTCGTACCTCGCCGGGCTGGCGAGCCAGCGTGCGCTGAACGTCCGCCGGATTGCCCAGCTGAGCGCGCGCGCCGCCGAGGCATCCGTCGAGGCTCCGAGCCCGGGCTCGAGGCCCGAGCCGCAGCCCGAGGATTCAGGCCCCGATGCCGGCGGGGAGCAGATGGTGGTCGACGTGGTCGCGTACTGCGGCGGCGTCGGAACGGCGAGCGGGCTCCCGCTCGGCTGGGGCACGGTCGCCGTCGACACGCGCATCTTCCCGTTCGGGACGAGGATGTACATCCCCGGCTACGGCGACGGCGTCGCCGCGGACACCGGGTCTGCGATCATCGGGAGGATCATCGACATTTGGTTCCCCACGTGCGCTCAGGCGCGGGCGTGGGGCCGACAGACGCTGACGATCACGGTCTACTGGTGAATGCTTCAGCGTCGCGGCCTCGTTTGCCGGTCAGGCATCGCCGGCAACGCACGCTAGACTCTGCTCTGGTCACCGGCGAGCAGAGGAGGCAGCGACGTCAGTCGCGGAGAATCGGCCCCCGGGGAAGCAGCTCGAAGAGCTCCGTGTCCTGCTCGTCGACGACCACGACCTCTTCCGCAGCGGTCTGAGGAGCCTGCTCGAGGAGCAGGGCCTCCAGGTCGTCGGCGAGGCGGACAACGGCCGCGAGGCGCTGCGCCTCGTCGGCGAGCTCGCTCCGGACGTCGTCGTCATGGATCTGAAGATGCCGGAGCTCACGGGCGTCGAGACGACGCGCCAGGTGTCGAGCATCGCCCCGCGGACTCGCGTCGTCGTGCTCACCATCTCCGTCGACGACGACGACGTGATGTCCGCAGTCATGGCCGGCGCCTGCGGGTACCTGCTGAAGGACTCCTCGATCGACCAGCTGATCGCCGGCATCCGCGCCGCCGCCAGCGGCGAGTCTCTCATCTCGCCGCAGATCGCGGCGAAGGTTCTCCAGCGTCTGCGCGCGCAGACCGGGGACACGGCCGCCGCGCTCACGATCCGCACCGAGCTGTCCGACCGGGAGCTCGAGGTTCTCCGACTGATCGCGATCGGCAAGGACAACGCCGAGATCGCGCGCGAGCTCTATATCAGCCCGAAGACGGTCAAGAACCACATCTCGAACATCCTCATGAAGCTCCAGATCGAGAACCGCATCCAGGCGGCCGTCTACGCCGTCCGCAGCGGCCTCGTCTAGGAGGGTTTGGCGGAATATCGCTCGGCACAGCCTGCTATTTCGTCAAACCCTCCTAGTGCCCGGTCAGGGCACTGGACGAGCCTGCGAAAGCGTGCCGAGGAGCCCGCGCAGCTGGGCGAGCTCCTCTTCGAGCAGCGCCAGGCGCGCCTTCAGAACGCGTACCTCGCCGACGTGCTCGTCGCTGCCGGCCAGCCCGCGGATCCGGCCCTCCGTGCGCAGGCGCTCGCCGTCGAGCGCGAGCGCCCGGGCGTAGCCGTCCGTCAGCGTCACCTCGACCTCGTCCCGTTCCGAAGCCGGCGCCTCCTCGCCGTTCAGGAGGAGGCGGATGCGGTCGAAGAGGATGGAGATGTCGTCGCCCACGGGAAACTCAACGTACTGGGCCTTCGAGCCCGCTCCAAGGGCCGGACGGCCTATCCTGCGGGGCAGTTGGGCCTAGAAGGGGTCACCGCAAGACGCCTGCTCGTCGTCGCCGTCTCGGCGCTCGTCGCCGGTGCGCTCGGCGCGACTCCGGCGAGCGCGCAGACGCTTCGTCAGGAGCTCGACCAGGCTCTGACGATCTCGGGCGTCTCCCGCGCCCGGACGGGGGCGCTCGCCCTCGACCTCGGCTCGGGCCAGGTCGTCTACGGCCTGCACCGCGACCTCTCGCTCCGCCCGGCGTCGAACGAGAAGCTAGGCGTCGCGCTGGCTGCCCTCGACCGGCTCGGGCCCGGCTACCGGATCCGCACCCAGGTCCTCGGCGACGGGACGCAGGCGGGCTCCACCTGGCAGGGGAGGCTCGTCCTGAGAGGCTACGGGGATCCGACGCTGACGGCAGGCGACCTCCGCAGGCTCGCGGCGGGGCTGTACGCGGACGGCATCCGGCGCGTCACCGGCCGCATCCTGGGAGACGAATCGTACTTCGACGCGCGCCGCGTTGCGGACGGCTGGCGCGCTTCCTACTACAAGAACGAGTCCCCGCCCCTCTCCGCCCTCGTCGTCGACCGAGCCAAGGTGGGCGGCCGCACGGTCGACAACCCCGCTCGGGCGGCCGCCAGGGCGTTCAGGAAGGCCCTCGCCGTCTCGGGGATCTCGGTCGGCGGCAAGGCGGCACGAGGAACGGCTCCGCCCGGCTCCGCGTCCCTGGCGATCGTCCGCTCTGCCAGGCTGACGAGGATCGTGCGCCGGATGAACAAGCAGAGCGACAACTTCTACGCCGAGATGCTCGTGAAGCATCTCGGCGCGGCGATCCGCGGCGAGGGCACGACGCGGGCAGGCTGCATCGTCATCCGCCGCGAGCTGGCTTCCCGTGACGTTCCGCTCGCCGGCGTCCGGATCGTCGACGGCTCGGGGCTGTCCCGGCACGACCGAGCGACCGCTCGCGCCCTCGGTGAGCTGCTCGTCTCGGCCTGGCGCGATCCGGGCCTGCGCGAGCCGTTCTTCCGCGCGCTCGCAATCGCCGGCGTCGACGGGACACTCGAGGACCGAATGCGCTCCGGCCCTGCCTACGGCCGCGTCCGAGCAAAGACAGGAACGACGCGCGCATCCTCGGCCCTCTCGGGCTACGTCGGCACGCGCTACGTCTTCGCCATCCTCCAGAACGGCAACCCGATCGACTGGACGAGGGCCCGCCGCACGCAGGACCGCTTCGCCCAGGCGCTGGCGCGGACGCTCTAGACAAGCTTCTCGAAGGCGGCCTCGTCGAGGATCTCGACGCCCGCCCTGCGGGCCTTCTCGACCTTCGAGCCCGGGCTCTCGCCGACGATCACGGCCGTCGTCTTCTTCGAGACCGAGTCCGTCACCTTGGCGCCCCTCCCCTCGAGCGCGGCCCTCGCCTGGTCGCGCGACCAGCGCTCGAGCGTGCCGGTGATCACGTACGTCCGCCCGCTGAGCGGTCCCTCGACGGGGCGCTCCTCCGCTCCGAGCTCGAAGCGGAGACCCAGGCCGCGCAGCTCCTCGACGAGCGCGCGGTTCTTCTCGTCGGCGAACCAGGTCGCGATCGACTCCGCCCGATCCGGGCCGATGCCCTCCACTTCCTCGATGTCCTCCTGCCGCGCGGCGAGAAGGGCGTCGACCGCGCCGAAGTGGCGCGCGAGGTTCTGCGCGGTCACCCATCCGACATCCGGGATGTTGAGGCCGAACAGGACGCTCGGGAACGGGATCTGCTTCGAGGCCGCGATCGCCTCCACCGCGTTCCGGGCGGAGATCTCCGCGTAGCCGTCGAGCTCCGCGAGCTGCTCCGCCGTCAGCCGGTAGAGGTCGGGAATCGAGCCGAGGAGGCCGAGATCCCAGAGGCGGCGCACGAACTGCTCCCCCACGCCTTCGATGTCCGCTGCCGCCATCACCCAGTTGATCAGGGACTCGAGCCCCCGCGAGGGGCACGCGTCGTTGGGACAGCGGTGCATGACCTCGCCCTCGGGCTTGACGATCTCCACCCCGCAGAGCGGGCACGTCTTGGGCATGCGGAACCGCCTCGTCCCCTTCGCATGGGGCAGCACCGGGCCGACCACCTGCGGAATCACGTCGCCTGCCCGCTGGACGATGACCGTGTCGCCCTCGCGGATGTCCTTGCGGTTGATGTCCTCCTCGTTGTGCAGCGTCGCCTGCGAGACGGTGACGCCGCCGACCTCGACCGGCTCCAGCTGCGCCCACGGATTGAGGTTGCCCGTGCGGCCCACGCGGACGTGGATCTTGAGGAGCTTGGTGTGGGCGGTCATGGGCGCCCACTTGAAGGCACGCGCCCAGCGCGGGCGTCCGTGCAGGGCTCCGAGGCGCTGCTGCTGGTCCACCGAGTCGACCTTGATGACGATCCCGTCGATCTCGTAGTCGAGCTCGATCCGCCTGTGCTCCCACTCGGCGCACTCGCGCGCGACCGACTCGAGCGACTCGTGGCGCTTGGCGTGCGGGTTCGTGCGGAAGCCGCGGTCTCGCAGCCACTGAAGGATCTCCCAGTGCGTGCCGAGCGCGAGCCCGTCGCCCCGGCCCGTCCCGTACACCCAGATCGAGAGCTCGCGCTCGGCGGTGATCTGCGGGTTCAGCTGGCGGAGCGAGCCCGCGGCCGCGTTGCGCGGGTTCGGCGCCGTCCTCTTGCCCTCGGCCACCAGGCGCTCGTTCAGCCGGTTGAAGGCGGAGAGCGGGAAGTACACCTCCCCGCGCACCTCCAGCACGGGCGGAGGCGGCCCGCCGTCGGCGCTGCGCATGCCGAGCGGGATCGCCTCGATCGTGCGCAGGTTCGGCGTCACGTCCTCGCCGCGCTCCCCGTCGCCGCGCGTCGCGCCGCGGACGAAGAGGCCGCCCTCGTAAACGAGCGAGACCGCCGAGCCGTCGATCTTCGGCTCGGTCACGTAGGCCACCGGCTCGTCCGAGTCGAGCCGCTTGCGCACGTCGTCGGCCCACTTCGCGAGCGTCTCCTCCGTCGTCACCTTCTCCAGCGAGCCCATCGGCGTCAGGTGCTCGACCTTGCGGAACTTCTCCGACGGCGGCGCGCCCACCCGCTGGGTCGGGGAGTCCGGGACGACCAGCTCGGGGTTCTGCTCCTCGAGCCGCTGCAGCTCGTCGAAGAGGCGGTCGTACTCGGCGTCCGAGATCTCCGGGTCGTCGAGGACGTGATAGCGGTAGAGGTGGTGCGCGACCTGCCCGCGCAGCTCGGCGACGCGCTTCTGAACCTTCCTAGAGGACATCGAGGAGCTGCTCGGGGGTGTCGACGAGCGCGTCGGCCTCGGCCAGGGCCTCGACTGGATGGATGTTCCCCCAGGCGACGGCGACCGTGTAGACGCCCGCCGCCCTTCCCGCGCCGACGTCGAAGGGCGAGTCGCCGACGAACGCCGTCTCGGCCGGGTCCGCCTCCAGGAGCTCGAGCGCGGCGAGCACCGGCGCCGGATCAGGCTTGTGCCGGTCGGTCATGTCGGAGGTGACGACGGCGTCGAAGTAGCGCTCCAGCGGAAGCACGGCGAAGGCGAGCTCGACCGTCTTGCGGCGCTTGGCCGTGACGATCCCCAGCCGGCGTCCCTGACGCTCGAGCTCGGCGAGCACGTGCTCGATCCCTTCGAAGGCGACGAGCTCGTCGTGCAGCGGCTCGTTGTGCTCGCGGTAGACCCTGACGAGCTCGTCGGCCTGAAGCTCGTCGATCGCCCGCATCTGGTCGTGGATGTTGGAGCCGCCGACGCGTGCGGCGAGCTCCGCGTCGGGAATCTCCCGCCGCAGCACCGTCCTGGTGGCGTGCTTGAAGGAGGCGAGGATGATCGCCCCTGAGTCGATCAGTGTCCCGTCGAGGTCGAAGAGGACGTTGGGATAGCGCACGGCCTGATCGTATCCAGGCGCTTCACTCGTACAGCACGCGCTCGAGGTACAGGCCCCAGGGCGGTGCGGTCGCTCCGGCGTCGTCCCGCGGGCGTCCTTCCAGGAGCCGCCCGACCTGCTCGGGCGACTGCTCCAGCATCGTCCCCACGAGCGTCCGCACCATATGACGCAAGAAGCTGTCGGCCGTGATCGTGAAGCTGAGGACGTGGCCGTCGCGCTCCCACGCGGCAGCGCGGACGACGCGGGTGAACGATTCGTGCTGCGTCTCCGTCGGGGTGAAGGCGCGGAAGTCGTGCTCGCCGGGCAGGAGGGCGGCCGAAGCGGCGAGAGCGTCCTCGTCGACCGGACGCGGAAACCAGAGCGAACGCCGACGGTCGAGCGGCGAGTGCACGGCGCGCCGCCAGACGCGATAGCGGTACGTCCGCCCGGTCGCGGAGAAGCGGGCGCTGAAGCCCTCCGGCGCGGCCCCGCTCTCGAGCGCGGCCACGTCGTCGGGAAGGACGCCGTTGAGCGCCGCCGCCGCCCGATCGGGCGGCGGCCCTCCGTCTGCCTCGAACGACGCCACCTGCCCGAGGGCGTGGACGCCGGCGTCGGTGCGCCCGGCGACGGCGAGCGCGCTCCAGGCCGGATAGACCTCATCCAGAGCAGCCCGAAGCTCTCCCTCCACGGTCCGCAAGCCGGGCTGGGCGGCCCAGCCGGAGAAGCCCGTGCCGTCGTACTCGAGGGTGACCTTGACGACGCTCATGGTAAGCGGTAGCTTACGGTAAGCGATGGCTTACCCGGAAGCGATCCAGGCACTCGGCGATCCTACGCGGAGGACTGTGTTCGAGCTCCTCCGTGACGGGCCCCGTTCGGTGGGTGATCTCGCCCGCGGGCTGCCCGTCAGCCGGCCGGCGGTGTCGCAGCATCTGCGCGTGCTCAGGGAGGCGGGGCTCGTGCGCGAGCGGAGCGCGGGCACGCGGAACTTCTACAGCGTCGACCGAGACGGCCTGGCCGAGCTGCGCGAGTACTTCGAAGGTTTCTGGGACGAGGCGCTCGCGGCCTTCAAGGCCGCGGCGGAGAGCGAAGGAGGAGACGAGAATGAACCAGATGACGGATGAGCTCGCCCTGCACAAGTCGATCGTGGTGGCCTGCCCGGTCGAGCACGCGTTCCGCGTCTTCACCGAGCGGATGAACGACTGGTGGCCGTTCGAGGGCCACTCGATCTTCGACGGCGGCGCCACGATCGTCTGGGAGCCGCGCGTCGGCGGGCGCGTCTACGAGCGCTCGCAGGACGGCGAGGAGGGGATGTGGGGCACGATCGTCGCCTGGGACCCGCCTCGCTCCTTCGCCATGACCTGGCACCCCGGCCGGGGCGAGGAGACGGCGCAGGACCTTTCGGTGACGTTCAGCGAAGCGCCGAACGGGACGCGCGTCGACCTCGTGCACACGGGCTGGGAGCGGCTGGGCGACAGGATGGCCGAGATCGGCGGCCACTACGACGAGGGTTGGGAATTCGTCCTCGGCCGGTTCACCGAGGCCGCAGCGACGGAAGGCTGAGCGTCTACGCGGGAGCGCCGGCCGGCGCGTGCACGGGCACGTAGTCCACGAGCTCGAGGTAGGCCATCGGGGCAGCGTCGCCCTGACGAGGGCCGACCTTGACGACCCGCGTGTACCCGCCGGGCCGGTCGGCGAACCGGGGAGCGACCTCCGCGAAGAGCACGTGCGCGGCGTCCTTCGAGCGGAGGAAGGCCACCGCCTGCCGGTGCGCGGCGACGTCACCGCGCTTCCCGAGCGTGATCATCTGCTCGACGATCGGCCGCACCTCCTTGGCCTTGGCCTCGGTCGTCCTGATGCGGCCGTTCTCGATCAGCGCGCAGGCGAGGTTCGCGTAGAGCGCCTTGCGGTGGGCGGAGTCACGGCCCAGCTTCCTGCCTGCACGATGGTGCCTCAACGATCCTCCTTGGAGCAGGTCGTGCGCTCGGGACGCGAAAAGCGAGCGTCGCAAGGACGCAGGGAGCGTTCGTAGCCAGAGGCTACGGGCGCGACTGAGGACGCCGCGAGGCGACGCTTTGCAGCGGATCCGAGCGTGCGAGATGCGAGAAGGAGGGTCGTCACTCGTCCCTGAGGGTCAGCCCGTGGGCCTGGAGGGTCTCGCGAACCTCCTCGATCGACTTCTTGCCGAAGTTCGGGATCGCCGCCAGCTCGGTCTCCGTCTTGGAGACGAGGTCGCCGATCGTCTCGATGCCGACGCGCTTCAGGCAGTTGTAGCTGCGGACGCCGAGCTCGAGCTCCTCGATCGGGAAGTTCTCCATCCCGTGTGCCTGCGGAGCGTCGGCCTCGGGCTCGGCCGGCTCGCCGCGCACGTCGATCATGTTGATGTCCGTGAAGATGGCGAGCTGGCGAATGAGGATCTCCGCCGCCTCGGCGATCGCGTCTCGCGGGCTGACGGAGCCGTCCGTGGTCACGTCCAGCGTGAGCTTGTCGTAGTCGGTGCGCTGCCCGACGCGTGCGGCCTCGACCTCGTACGAGACTCGCCGAACGGGCGAGAAGATCGAGTCGACGGGGATGACGCCGATCGTGTGCTCGGGCCCGCGGTTCAGCTCGGCCGGGACGTAGCCGCGGCCGCGGCCGATCGTGAGCGTGACCTCGAGGCGGCCCTTGTCGGAGAGGTTGGCGATCTCGAGGTCCGGGTTGAGGATCTCGAGGTCGGCCGGCGCCTCGATGTCGGACGCCTTCACGACGCCGGGGCCCTTCTTCTCGAGCCGCACTTCGACTTCGGGCGACTCGCCGTGCAGGAGAGAGACGAGGTTCTTCAGGTTGAGGATGACGTCGGTGACGTCCTCGCGCACGCCCTTCAGGGTCGTGAACTCGTGCGCGACACCCTCGATCTTCACCGAGGTGACAGCGGCGCCCTCGAGCGAGGAGAGGAGCACGCGGCGGAGCGAGTTTCCGAACGTGTAGCCGAAGCCGCGGTCGAGCGGCTCGATCACGAAGATGCCGCGCTCCTCGGTCACCTCCTCGTGGGTGATCCGGGGCACCTGGAATTCCATGAGCGACGTTCTGGTGGCCATGCTTCCTTTCTACTTCGAGTAAAGCTCGACGATGAGCTGCTCCTGGACCGGCGTGTCGATGTCCGACCGGTCGGGGAGCTTCAAGACCTTGCCCGTGAGGTTGTCATGGTCGGCCTGGAGCCACGGGGAGACCGAGGCCGTCAGGTCGGTGGCGTCCCGGACGACCTGCTCGGCGGGGCTCCCGGGCTTGAGCGCCACGACGTCGTCCGGCTTCACCTGGAAGCTCGGGATGTTCACCCGGCGGCCGTTCACCTGGAAGTGGCCGTGGCGGATGAGCTGGCGCGCCTGGGCACGCGAGGCGGCGAAGCCGAGCCGGTAGACCACGTTGTCGAGGCGCGTCTCGAGCATGCGCAGGAGTTCCTCGCCCGTGATCCCCGACCGTTTCGCGGCCTTCTCGTAGTAGTTGCGGAACTGCCGCTCGAGCAGCCCGTAGAACCTGCGCGCCTTCTGCTTCTCACGCAGCTGGAGCAGGTACTCCGACTGCTTGATGCGGCCGCGCCCGTGCTCTCCCGGCGGGTAGCTGCGGCGCTCGACCGCGCACTTCTCGGTCAGGCAGCGCTCGCCCTTCAGAAAGAGCTTCATGCCCTCGCGGCGGCAGAGCTTGCACTTGGGTCCGAGTGGTCTCGCCATCAGACCCTCCGCCTCTTCTTGGGCCGGACGCCGTTGTGGGCCTGCGGCGTGACGTCGCGGATCGAGGTGACCTCGAGCCCCGCGGCCTGGAGCGACCGGATCGCCGTCTCGCGGCCCGAGCCCGGGCCCTTGACGAAGACCTCGACCTTCTGCAGGCCGTGCTCCATGCCCTTGCGGGCGCAC
>DATIBF010000049.1:0-2263 GCA_035457655.1 Gaiellaceae bacterium | reverse complement strand
TGCCGAAGCCGACTTCGCCCTTGAGCCCGATCGCCTCGGCGCGCGCGCGTGTGTAGCTCACGAGGAAAGAGCCGCCCACGGCGGCGAAGGTGAGCGCCACGCCCCACTCGCTCCCGTCGCGCATGAGCACCAGGCCGATCGCCGAGAGCATGAAGAGCTCGCCGACCCGGTCGACCGTCGAGTCGAGGAAGGCGCCGAACGGCGTACCCTTCCCGCTCCGTCGGGCGAGGGCGCCGTCGAGGATGTCGAGCACGCTCCCGATCACGAAGAGCGCCCCGCCGAGGATGAAGAGCCACTCGCTCTTGTACTCGAAGTAGACGGCGACCGCGCCGGCAATGCAGAGCCCGACGCCCGAGATGGTCAGCGCGTCCGGTGTGATGCTCGTGCGCTCGAGCCCCGCGATCCACCGGCTCGCGACGCGGCGAGCCTCGTCCTGGTACGTGCGCTTCGGGCGCTCGGCTTGGCCCGGGCTGGTCACGGAAGCGCGGAGGCTACCAGCGCCGGTAGCCGAAGCGGTCGAGCGCCGGCGCGGCAGACAGGCGCCGCTCCTGCGCCCAGGCGACGAGCGTCCCGGCGACGAGCGCGACGCCGACTCCGGCCGCGATGTCGAGCCAGTAGTGGTTGCCGGTCGCCATGACCGAGAACCAGACCCACGTCGGCCAGAGCGTCCAGAGGACGGCGGCCCAGCGGCTCTTGACGAGGGTCGCCATCGCGAAGCCGATGATGAGCGCGTCCGCCGAGTGCACGCTCGGCATCGCGGCGTAGGGGTTGGAGGCGAGCTCGACGAGCCCGCTGCCGTGGTTCACAGCGGAGGAGCCCGCCAGCGTGTCCACGAAGCCTTGCTCCGGGAACATGCGCGGCGGCGCCGTCGGCATGAGCACGTACCCCACGAGCGCGAGCAGGTTCGTCGCGAAAATCCAGTTCCTCACGGTGATGAAGGCGTCGTTCCGGAACAGATAGATCCAGAGGAGCGAGAGGCCGAGCACCGGGAACTGGGAGAGCCAGTACGTGATGTTCACCGCCTCGAGCGCCCAGTCGCCCGCGTGCAGGACCGTTCGCTGGATGTCGAGCTCGACGAGCGCGTTGACCGCGCGTTCGGCGTCGATGACCTTGAGGCCGTTCTGGATTGCCTCGAGCGTGCTCCTGTCGGCGATCCCGCGTGCAACCTGGTAGACGAGCCCGAACCCGAGCCAGAGGGAGAGCTGGAAGCCGAAGTCCTTCCAGCCGTGCGGGAGAAGACGTCCGAAGGCGGTCACGGGGCCAGTCTAGCGACCGTGTCGGTTCGGTTTTCCCCCGGTTTCGGCCGGAGAACTACGGATTTTCCGGCTTTAGCCGCCGATGTACGACATCTCGACCTTGGGCAGGTCGACGGTCGCCCCGGAGCGGAGCTCCGAGTAGCGATCGGTGCGGGCGCGCCAGATGTCCGCGATGGCCGTCGTCAGCTCCTCGTCGGAGGCGCCGCCTCGAAGAGACGCGCGCAGGTCGTGACCCGTGACCGCGAAGAGGCAGGTGTACACCTGGCCGTCGGCCGAGAGGCGGGCGCGAGTGCAGTCGCCGCAGAACGGCTGTGTCACCGAGGAGATGACGCCGATCTCGCCGCTCCCGTCCAGGTAGCGCCAGCGGTCGGCCACCTCGCCGCGGTAGTCCTTCTCCACCGGCTCGAGCGGAAGCTCGGCGTCGATCGCGGCCACGATCTCGGCCGCGGGCACGACGTCGTCGAGCCGCCAGCCGTTCGTGTGGCCGACGTCCATGTACTCGATGAACCGCAGGACGACGCCGGTTCCTCTGAAGTGCCGCGCCATCGGCAGGATCCCGTCCTCGTTGAGCCCGCGCTTGACGACGACGTTCACCTTGACCGGCTCGAGCCCGACGGCGAGCGCCGCGTCGATCCCTTCGAGCACGCGCGCGACCGGGAAGTCGACGTCGTTCATGGCGCGGAAGACCTCGTCGTCGAGGGAGTCGAGGCTGACGGTCACGCGCCCTAGCCCTGCGCCCTTCAGGGCCTGGGCCTTCGCGGCCAGGAGCGCGCCGTTCGTCGTCAGCGTGAGGTCGAGCCCGTCGATCCGCGCGAGCATCGCGACGAGCGTCTCGACGTCACGGCGCACGAGCGGCTCGCCGCCCGTGATGCGGATCTTCTCGACGCCGAGGCCGGCGAAGGCCCACGCGACCCGCTCGATCTCCTCGAAGGTCAGGAGCTCGGTCCGCGGGAGAAACGGGTAGTCGCGGCCGAAGACCTCCTTCGGCATGCAGTAGACGCAGCGGA
>DATIBF010000048.1:0-16402 GCA_035457655.1 Gaiellaceae bacterium | reverse complement strand
CCTGGTGCATCTTCTGCATCCGCTCGACGACGTGGACGGGCATCCGGATCGTCCGCGCCTTGTCCGCGACGGCACGCTGAACGGCCTGGCGGATCCACCAGGTTGCGTAGGTCGAGAACTTGAGCCCGCGCTGCCACTCGAACTTCTCCACGGCGCGGATCAGCCCGAACATGCCCTCCTGGATCAGGTCGAGGAAGGGGAGGCCCTGATTCCGGTAGTTCTTGGCGATGGAGACGACGAGGCGGAGGTTGCACTCGATCATCCGCTTCTTCGCCTCCATGTCCCCGCGCTCGATGCGCTTTGAGAGCTCGACCTCGTCGGCGGCGGTCAGGAGCGGATGGCGGCCGATCTCCCTGAGGAAGAGCTGGAGGGCATCGGTCGTGGTCTCGAGCGTCTCCGTTCCCGGAACCGGCGGAGCGGGCTCCTTCTGCCGGTCGACGACCTCGATGCCGCGCTCCTCGAGCTCCTTGTGCAGCGCCTCGACGTCGCCGGGGTCGAGGTCGAGGAGCTCGAGCGCCTCCCGCAGCTCCACGGCCTCGACGACGCCCGAGGCGTCGGCGCGCTCCAGCAGCGGCTGAAGCTCGTCGTGCTGCCCGGCGATCGAGCGCTCGTCAGGCATTCGGCGATGTCGGAAGCTGGGTCACTACAGGGAGGCGGCAACCGGCTGCCGGTGGGCGTGCCGAGACAACCCTACCCGTCCGGGCGGCCAAGTCAACCGCCAGCGCGCGTTCTCGACGCACGATAACGGGCGTTATGTCAAGTCGAAGGAAACCTCCGTGCCCGACCCGATGTGCGTCCCGGCACAAGCAACCCCTCCCCGCGCGGGTGCGTTCCGCTTGCGGAGGGGCCTGCGGGGGAATACCGTGCCCGAGTCACGATGCTGCTCGAGCCCCTTGACCCCAACCAACGCTTCCGCGAGCGGCGCCGGCAGTCTCGGAGGCGACGCAGCCTCCAGCGGGTGCTCGTGCTCGCGGTCGTCGCCGTCGCGGCCGCCGCGTCCGCCCTGGGCATGACGTTCCTAAACGGCTGGGGCGGGAGCACGAGGCCCGCGTCGGAGACCCCGGGGTCCTCGTCGCCGAGCGCGTCGGCCCCGAGCACACCGCAACCGGCTCCGCTCCCGCAGGAGATCCGGGGCGTGCACGTGACGGCGGCCCTCGCGTCGCTCGAGGGCAAGCTCGACGAGTACCTCTCCCTCGCGGACGAGGGCCTGACCGCCCTCGAGCTCGACGTCAAGGACGAGAACGGCGAGGTGGGCTTCGTGCGGCAGGCGCCGCCCCTCGCGCGGAAGGTCGGGGCCACTCGGCCGTTCTACGACCCTGCGGAGGCGGCAGCCGCCGCCCAGGCGGCGGGCGTCTACCTGATCGGCCGCGTCGTCGTCTTCGAGGATCCGATCCTCGCCACCCAGCGGCCGAAGCTCGCGATCCAGCGCAGCGGAGGCGGCGTGTGGACGAACAGCGCCGGGCTCGCCTGGACGAACCCCTACAACGAGCGCGTCTGGAGGTACAACGTCGACATCGCCGTCGCGGCGGTGGAGGCCGGCTTCGACGAGATCATGTTCGACTACGTTCGCTTCCCGACCGACGGCGACCTCGGGTCGGCCGTGTTCAGCGGCAAGCGCAGGGAGCACAAGACGGTCACGATCGCCAAGTTCGTCGAGTACGCCCGCTCACGGCTTGAGCCGCTCGGGGCCCGCGTCTCCGCGGCGGTGTTCGGGCTCTCCGCGACGCGCGAGATGGGCATCGGCCAGCGGCCGAGGCGGCTGGCCCAGCACCTGGACGTCATCTACCCGATGGTCTACCCCTCCCACTTCGGCGCCGGCGAGTACTCGCTCGACGATCCCAACGCGGTTCCCGGGGTGACGGTGGCCCGGGCCCTCCGCGACTTCAGGCGAGAGCTGCGCGGGCAGGACACGCTTCTCGTTCCGTGGCTGCAGGACTTCGCTCTCGGCCGCAACTACAGCCTCGAGGACGTCCGCGCGCAGATCCTCGCGGCGCGCGACGCGCAGAGCGCCGGGTTCCTGCTCTGGAACCCGAGCGGCGTCTACAAGACGGCCGCGCTCCGCCGACCCTAGGCGTCGAGCCGACTTCCACAGAGATGCCCACAGGCCGGACACGGCGGTGTGGAAAGTGTGGAAAAATGAACTTTCCGCAAATTGCGGGGAACGGTGTTCCGAGGGGCTTGCAAGGGCTCCCGGGGCCGTCTAGATTCCCGCTTGCGCCGAGCACGGAGCGCGAGTAGGTCGAAGCCCCACCGGGCGGCCGTAGGCGGAAGCCGAAAGTTGGTCGGAGTGGTGGACGAAAGCGCAACCGGCTCGGCGAGTTTTATGGTCCGGGAGCGTGTCTGGACATGCGGCCGTTAGACTCGGCCGCGATGGAGTTCCCCCCGCGCCCTCCCGCCTTCAGCCCCGGGTTCCACGCCTTCGTTTGGGGGATCGTCCTCGGCGGCTACGTCTGGATCGGCCTTCTGGCGATCGGCACGGACGGAGGGAGCGCCTTCCTCTTCGGCCTCGTGGCCGCCGTCCTAATCTTCTTCTTCGTCCGCCTCTGCGGCGAGGATCAGCTCAGGCGGGACTGAAGGACGCCCGACCGGGTGGGCGCACGAGGGCGCACACCAGAAGCTGTGCGAGATCGCAGCCGAGCTCGCGCTCCAGCCGCGCCCGGCCCGTCGGCCCGTCGGCATCGCCGGTCAGCCGCTCGAGAGCGTCGAAATGCCGAAGGAGCCCGGGGACGCCCCGGCCGTGGAGATCCTGAGCCGGAGCGGTGCCCATGGCCCTCTTGGTATCGGCGTCTGTCCGCCCGGGGGTCGATCCCTGGCGCGAGGGAAGGCCGCGCGTCACTCGGGATATCGGCGCACGACGACCGTCTCTTCGTCGCTCGAGACTGCCTCCCCGCGGTAATCCTGCACGTCCTCGTCGGGGACGACCGTCTCCCGCTCGAGCGTGCGGCTGCGAGGGCCCCGGGTGTCCAGCGTGAACGTGAGGACGATGCCGAGACCGAACGCAAGGACGCCCTGGAACACGATCAGGTCTTCGGCCACGCCGCCCAGCCCGATGTCCCTGATCCACTCGGCGACCTGTTCGCCCTCCTCAGTGCCCGTGGGCCGCGTGGCGACGAGGATGCCCCCGACGGCCACGAACGCCGGCAGGAAGCCGAGGAGAAACACGCTCGGGCTGATCGTGGGCGCCCCCCACTTCGTCCAGCCGCCCAGGAGCTGCGAGAGGCCGAGACACGCGCCTGCGCCGGCCAGGATTCCCATCGCCGCCCAGTACTCGCCGGTCGAGGCGAGGTCGAACGTGCTCGCAACCCAGATCAGGAGCCCCGCCGCCGCGACCCCCAGGAGCGTCGTGAGCCCGCGCACCACCGGGGGGCTCGCCCACGCGTGCTCCTGCTCCACCACGGTCTCGCTCCGCTCCACCGTCCCATCGTCGCGCTCTCGTCCAAGCATGCTCGGCTCACCTCGCAGGTCGGGTTCCACGACACATGGTTCCCGACGAGGCGGAAGGACTAACCGCGGTTACGCGGCGAGATCGCGCCGTCGCGCGTCGAAGGCGCCGGAGTCGAGCTCGTCGCGGAACGCCGAGAGGGCCAGCTCGAGGTCGCGCGCGAAGATGTGCTCCACCACCCCTACCCGTCGGTCGTTGTAGAACGGCACGTCGACGTGCTCGCGGCTGACGACGTTCACGCTCGTGTGCGTGCAGCTGGGGCACTCGACCGCGAGGCCGAGCTCGTCCCCTCCGCCCGCGAGCACGCGGAACGCCGACGGGGTAACCGGTCGAGGGCGCTCCTCCGGGTAGCAGAAGAAGCTCCAGGGCCACTCCCCCGCCTGGATCTGCCGGGCGGCGAGGTCGAGCAGCTCGAGCGCCGCGGACTCGAGGCGCGCCGTCATCAGGTTGAGGAAGGCCTGGCCGGCACCGGCCAGCGGCGCCCAGTCGAGCTCTTCGTGCGTGACGAGGCCGTCGTGCTCCCCGCCGCAGTCGCAGGCGAACGTGATCTTGTAGACGGCGGGGTGAGCGGCTCCGAGCAGGCGCTCGAGGATGCGGAAGCGCGAGAGCGTGACGCGAACCTCCCCGTGGACCGGACAGGCGAACGTGTAGCACCCGGTGAGCTGGTCGTACATCGGACTCGGATTATGTATCGGCACGGAGGACGCTTCCCCGTACCAGGGGTCGTCAGTCCGCGTATGCGATCAGCGAGTACACGTCGTAGCCCTCGAGCTTCTCGCGGCCGCCCAGGAACTCGAGCTCGATCACGAACGCGAGGCCGACGACGATGCCGCCGAGCTGCTCCACGAGGTCGACCTTGGCCTTGGCGGTCCCCCCCGTTGCGAGCAGGTCGTCGTGGACGAGCACGCGGGCCCCCGGCCCGATCGCGTCCGCATGCAGCTCGAGCGCATCGAACCCGTACTCGAGCGCGTACTTGGCGCTGATCGTGCGCCACGGGAGTTTCCCGGGCTTTCGCGCCGCGACGAAGCCGCAGCCGAGCCTGTAGGCGAGCGCGGCCCCGAGGATGAAGCCTCTGGCCTCCGCGCCGAGCACGACGTCCGGCTTGCGGGGCTGCGCGAACTCGGCGAGGCGCTCCACCGTCTGGTGAAGGGCCTCGGGGTCGGCCAGGAGCGGCATGATGTCCTTGAAGACGATGCCGCGCTTGGGGAAGTCCGGGATGTCCCGGATCTTCTCGCTGAGATCCACCGTCACGACCGCGGCACGATACCGCGGAGGGCCCGCCAGAAGAGCAGGTTGGAGAGCTCCTGGGAGAGGGCGGCAAGGTTCTCGAGGTTCTCGAGGCCCGCGTGGCGCTTCTCGGGATTGGGCGAGCGGAGCTCGGGTGCGACGATCCGCTCGAGCAGGTCGGCCTCGTTGTCGGCCCACCGCCTGAACGTGGCCAGGTTGCGCGGAGCGACGCCGTACCGGGCGAGGCGTGCGCAGGCGGCCGCGACGTCGACGTCACGCTCCGGGAAGCGCTTGTCTCCGTCCACCGACCTGGACTCGACGAGCCCGTACTCCTCGAGCTCGTTGACGAAGGTTGCATCGACGCCGGCCCGGGCGCAGAGGGTCGCCAGGTCGACCTCGTCCTCGCGCACCTGCAGGCCGGTGGAGCGGCGGTCGCGCCGCCGGGGTGGGCCGGCGGCGAGCTCCTGCCGGATCACCCGCAGCGGCAGGAACTCGTCGCGCTGCAGCCTGAGGATCGTCTCCAGCCGCTCGACGTCCTCCTCGGAGTAGAGGCGGTAGCCGCCCTGCGTTCGCCGTGGCGCCAGTAGGCCCTGGTCCTCGAGGTACCGGATCTTCGAGATCGAGATGTCGGGAAACTCGTCGCGCAGGCGGTTGCAGACCGCTCCGATGGTGAGCGGCCGCCCCGGACCGATGTCTGTCGTGGCGGTAGCCATCAGCGCTCTTCTAGCTCTCCAGGAACGTCAGCTTGTACTTGCCGATCTGCACCTCGTCGCCGTCCTCGAGCTTGGCGCTCTCGACCCGGCGGCGGTTGACGTACGTGCCGTTGAGGCTTCCCTCGTCGTGCAGGGTGAAGCCGTCAGGACCGCGGGTGATCACCGAGTGGCGGCGGGAAACCGTGACGTCGTCGAGGAAGACCTCGCACTCGGGAGCGCGGCCGAGCGACGTGCGGTCGTGCTCGAGCGCGAACGTCTCCCCCGCCCGGCCGCCGCCAGCCCGAACGACGAGCGCCGGCCCTTCGATGCGGAGGCCCTCGAGGGACAGGCTCTCGTCCTCGGCCTCCTCCTCGGGCGTGAACGTCATCGTCGTGTGCGCCCCCGGCTCCTCGCGGATGAGCAGCGCCCCGCACTTCGAGCAGTAATTGGCGGCCTCCGGGTTCTGGAAACCGCACTCGGGGCAGTGGACGTGCGTCACCGCCCCGCCGCGTCGAGCTCCTCGTCCGTCGGAGGCGGTGCCTTCGAGGCGAGGATCGCCGCAAGCTTGTCGACGTCGATCTCGTGCAGGGGGCTCTCAGCCTCCCCCGCCTGCTTCTGCAGCCGCGCCTGGAGCTCGGCGCGGAGGATGTCGATCTTCCCGTGCAGGAGCCGGCGCTCGTAGGAGACTTTGTGCTCCTCGACCATCAGCTCGCGGATGACGTCGCGCAGCTCCTGGTCGGACAGGGTTCCAAGGTCAGGAAGGGCTTCCACGCTGCGGCTCCAGGAATCGGGGACGGAAGGCGACCACACAGTAAACCAGCTTCGCGCCCATCCATCAACCTCGACTTGAGGGTTTAGCTCTCCTCCCCGTCGTCCTCGCGGCTCACGATCTCCTCGACGAGGCGCTGGAACTCGGCCTCGAGCGACGCCCCGTCCTCGGGGGTCTTGCCCTCCGCGTAGATGTGGACGAGCGGCTCGTCGGGGTCGGGGAGCACCTGCGCCCAGCCGCGCTCGTCGTAGACCTTGATCCCGTCCGTGACGTCGACCTCCTTGCCCTTCGTACGCTCCGTGAGGATCCGCATCACGGCACCCTTCCGCGCCCACGGGCAGCGCACCTGGCGGTGCACGACGGCGGACTCGGGCAGCTCGCCGACGATCTCTGACAGGGGCTTCTCCACCGGGGCGAGGAGCTCGAGGAGCTTGCAGAGGCTGGCCATGCCGTCGTAGGCGGGGACGAAGTCGGGGAAGACGAAGCCGCCGCCGACGGAGCCCGCGAAGATGACGCCGTCGCCCGCGGCCGCCATGGTGAGCGCCGAGAGCGAGTGCGGAGTGCGCTCGACCTCGAGGTCGGTGCCCTGGACGAGCTCGTCGACGAGGCTGGTCACCGTGGTCGGAAAGGCGAGGCGACCGCGCTTGCCGTCGGAGGCGAGCAGGCGCAGGAAGAGGAGGAGCTCCTGCTCGACCGGGACCTCACGGGCCCGGTCGTCGATGAGGAAGATGCGCTCGGCCGCCGGGTCGAGCACGGCTCCGAGATCGGCGCCGACGGCAGCGACGAGCCGCTTGGCCTGGCCGAGCGACTCGGCGAGCGTGACCCTCTCGCCGGCCTGGCGCCGCTCGCTGACGTAGGCGTGCGAGGAGACCGCCTCCACGTCGAGCGCACCGAGCACCTGGGGAAGCACGAGCGATGCGGCCGAGAACGCGTAGTCGACCACCAGACGGTAGCCGCGACGCCGGATCGCCTCGGCGTCAACGGCGGCGAGCAGATCCTGGACGTAGGTCTCGGCGGTCCGGGCGGAGAAGGAGATCTCCCCCACCTCGTTCCAGGACGCCCGGCGGAACTCCTGGCGCGAGAAGTGCTTGTCGAGCTCCTTCACGAGCGCCGGCGACGCCGGCGTCCCGGGCGGCTCGAAGAGGCGGATCTGCACGACCTCGGGGTCGTTCGGGCTCGGCTGCACGTGGACGCCGGCGTCGAAGCCCTCGGTCTTCAGGAAGTGGCGGTTGACCGCAGCAGGCATCACCTGGAGGTCGGTCGCGTGCACGCCCGCCGAGTTGACGCCGGCGAGAAGGGCACGCCGCACGAGCCGACACGAGGCCGAGGCGGCCCGGCTCGTCACGAGCCGGTCGCCGCGGTCGAGCGCGGTGCCGAGCGCGAGGCCGAGGCGGAGAGCGGTCTCCGGCGTAAGGTCGACGTCGATCCGACCGGAGATGCCGTCCATGCCGATCAGCCGTGACGAGAGGCGCGACTCCCAGATCAGGTGCCGGTCGACGAGAGAGCCCGACTCGACCTCTTTGAACGGGTAGATGCGGACGCCTGGCATGACGACGCTCTCCTCGCCGATCATGCAGTTGTCGCCGACGGCGACCCCCTCGTGGAGGCGCGCGTGCGGACGGATGTCGCAGGCCCGGCCGACGATCGCGCCCTCGACCACCGCGCTCCGCCCGATCGAGGTCGAGGCGTCGACGACCGACCGCACCGCGCGGGCGTGGTCGCCGAGCGTCACGCTGGGCATGAGGACGGAGTACGGCCCGACCGAGGCCCGCGGCGCGATGCGGCAGTAGTTCCCGACGAACGACGGCGCCTCCACCGCCTCGAGGTCGTCCAGGTCGACCCCCTCCCCCACCCAGACGTTTCCACGCAACCGGATGCCGGGGATGCTCAGCCGGACGCGCTCGTCGAGCGCGTCGAAGTTCGCCTGCCGGTACTGGTCGAGGTTGCCGATGTCCTGCCAGTAGCCGTCGCAGACGTAGCCGTAGAGCGGCCGTCCCATCTCCAGGAGGAGCGGGAAGAGCTCCTTCGAGAAGTCGTGGGGCGTGTCGACGGGGACGTGGCGCAGCACCTCGGGCTCGAGCACGTAGATGCCGGTGTTGATCGTGTCGGTGAAGACCTGGCCCCAGGACGGCTTTTCGAGGAAGCGCTCGATGCGCCCGTCCTCGTCGGTGACGACGATGCCGAACTCGAGCGGATTCGGGACGCTCTTCAGGCCGATCGTGACCAGCGCGCTCTTCTCCCGGTGGAAGCGGACGAGCGCGCCGAGGTCGATGTCGCAGAGGGCGTCGCCCGAGATGACGAGGAACGTCTCGTCGAGGGCCTCCTCGGCGAGCTTCACGGAGCCGGCGGTGCCGGCAGGGGACTCCTCCACCGAGTAGCGGATCGAGACGCCGTACGCCTCGCCGTCGCCGAAGTAGCCGCGGATCGACTGCGGCATGAACGCGAGCGTGACGATGACGTCGTCGAAGCCGTGCTCGCGGAGGAGGTCGAGGATGTGCTCCATGCACGGCTTGCCCACGATCGGCACCATGGGCTTCGGCTGGTTCGAGGTCAGCGGGCGGAGGCGCGTGCCTTCGCCGCCGGCCATGACGACCGCCTTCATCTCGCCGTCCTCAGGGCGCCGGCGAGGTAGAAGACCGCGGCCAGCACGGCCAGGCCGACGCCGGCCCAGAAGAGCACGAGCGGCCACTCCGTGCCGTCGTCGGAAGCGATGACCCCGGTGATCGCGGCGTAGAGCACCCAGGTCGACGCTTTCCCAAGGGTCGAGACGGAAAACTCGTAGCCGCGGTCCTTGACCACCCCGTAGCCGCCGATCAGCAGCACGTCGCGGCCGAGGACGATGGCCAGGGCGAGCCACGGAAGCCGGCCGTCGAGGCAGAGCAGCAGGACGGCCGCGTCGATCATGAGGCGGTCCGCGAGCGGGTCGGCGAAGCGCCCGAACTCCGACTCCACGTGCCACCGGCGCGCCAGGAAGCCGTCCACCTGGTCGGTCAAGGCGGTCGCGGCGAAGAGACCGGCGAGGAAGTAGCTCCCCTCTCCGTCGGCGCGGTACAGCAGGACGACGAAGACCGGAATGGCGAGGAGGCGCAGGACCGTGAGCGCGTTCGGCAGCTGTGCGAGCGGTGCGGAAACCACGCGGGTCGCCATTCTCGGACCGAATGGTAACGTCGCCGCGATGTCCGACCGCCTCCGGCTTCCCGGCTTCGTCAACGCGCACAGCCATGCGTTCCAGCGCGCTCTGCGCGGGAAGGTCGAGGGCGGCGACTTCTGGGCCTGGCGGGAGTCCATGCTGAACCTGGCTCAGGGTCTGACGCCCGAGCAGGTTCACCAGGGCTACGTCGCGGCGTACCGGGAGATGCGGGCGGCCGGCTACACGGCGGTCGGAGAGTTCCATTACGTGGGCTTCGCCGAAGCGCAGGCGGCCATCGCCGCCGGCCGCGAGGCCGGCGTCGAGCTCGTCCTCCTCCTGGCCGCGTACGGCCGCGGCGGTGCCGACCGCTTCCGGCAGGAATCGGTCGCCGACTACCTCCGGCAGGTCGAGGCGCTCGCTTCCGAAGGTGCGCGGGTCGGGCTCGCCCCCCACTCCGTCCGCGCGTGTCCCCGGGGATGGCTCGAGCAGATCGGCGCTCACGCGGCCCGCGACGGCTTCGTCCTCCACGTCCATGCCGACGAGCAGCCGCGCGAGATCGAGGAGTGCCTCGCGGAGCACGGCCTCCGCCCGATCGAACTCCTCGCCGAGACGGGCTGCCTCGGCCCGCGCACGACGGTTGTCCACGCGACGCACGCGGACGCGCACGAGCTCGACCTTCTCGCCGAGCACGGGGCGGGTGTCTGCATCTGCCCCACCACCGAGGCGAACCTCGGCGACGGGTTTCCTCCGCTGACCGGGCTCTTGGAGCGCGGCATTCCGCTCTCGATCGGCTCGGACTCGAACGTGCGGATCGACCCGCTCGAGGAGCTGCGCGAGCTCGAGGGAACGGCCCGCCGCCAGACCCTTCGCCGCAACGTCATCGCCGTCGACCGGCTCCTGGATTTCGGCTCCTCAGCGGGTGCGAAGGCGCTCGGCATCGAGGAGTGGCCCGACGTCGAGGTCGACCTCGCCCACCGGTCGCTCGCGGACGTCGCGCGGGAGGACGTGCCGGCGGCGCTCGTGCACGGCTGCGGGGCTGAAGTGTTCCACTAGGGAGACGGCCGGCGGAAAGACCGCACGAGGGCTACGGGCTATTGCCGATGCGCCCGGCGCCGGTGTGAACGACCGTAGAGGCATGCCGATCGTGGCCGCAGTGGACCTGACTAAGCGCTTCGGCGAGCTCACTGCCGTGAGTGACCTATCGTTCGAGCTCGACCCGGGCAGCGTGACCGGCTTCCTCGGCCCCAACGGGGCCGGCAAGACGACGACACTCCGCATGCTGCTCGGGCTGGCGCAGCCCACGCGCGGGCAGGCGCTCCTCTTCGACCGTCGCTTCGCCGAGCTGGAGCGACCGGCGGCCAGGGTCGGAGCCGTGCTCGAGGCATCCGATCTCCACCCGGGGCGGACCGGCCGCGATCACCTGCGCGTCCTCGCCCGCGCCGCGGGAGTGCCGCGCGGGCGCGTCGACGACGTGCTCACGTTGGTCGAGCTCACGGGCGCCGGCGACCGTCGTGCGGGTGGCTATTCGCTCGGCATGCGACAGCGCCTCGGCCTCGCGGCCGCGCTGCTCGGAGATCCCGAGCTCCTCGTCCTCGACGAGCCCGCCAACGGGCTCGACCCCGAAGGGGTGCGCTGGCTCCGCGACTTCCTGCGCGCTTTCGCGGCGCGGGGCGGGACCGTCCTCGTGTCGAGCCACCATCTCGCCGAGGTGGCCCAGACGGTGGACCGGGTCGTGATCATCGACCATGGACGGCTCGTGACCGAGTCGGCCCTCGAGGAGCTCGCTCCCGAGGACTCGTCGCTCGAGGACGTGTTCCTCGAGCTGACCGGTGAGCGCTCGTCGTGATCGCCCAGCTGTCCTCGGAGCTCCTCAAGCTGCGCACGACCCGGACGGTGGGCCTCCTCCTCCTCGCCGCGACGGGCCTGACGGCGCTCGGCGTCGTCGTCGAGGGGATTTCCTCCACGCTCGCCGAGCTGGCCGGGGAGGAGCAGCAGCGAACGCTCCTCGGCGCGGGGAGCAGCGGCGCCGTCGTCTTCGCGACGTTCGCCGGCCTCATCGCCGTCACGAGCGAGTTCCGCTACGGCACGATCCGCCCGACGCTGCTGGTCCAGCCGCGCCGTCGCGTCGTCCTCGCGGCAAAGCTCGCGGCAGCCGCACTGGCGGGCGCCCTCTTCGCGGTCGTGTGCATGGCCCTGTCCCTCGGGGCCGGCCTTGCCATCCTCTCCGCGCGCGGCGTCGATGTCGCGCCGGGAGGCGCCGACTTCGTCGCACTGGCAGCGGGGACGACTGCAGCCGCCGCGCTCAGCGCATTGCTCGGCGTCGCGATCGGCGCGCTGATCCGCAACCAGGTGGGCGCCATCGTCGCCGTCGTCGCCTACGCCTTCCTGATCGACGCGACGCTCTTCGCGGCGGTCCCGGGGGTCGGACGCTACCTGCCGGGCAAGGCCGGCGACGCGCTCGCCGGGCAGCCCGTCGAGCATCTCCTCTCCCCCGCCCTGGGCGCTCTGGTTCTCGCGGCCTGGACGGTCGCCTTGGTCGCCGCGGCGACCGTGCGGAACGACCGCAGCGACGTCTGAAGCTCCCTAGCCCGCCGCCAGCTCCTTTGAGCGCTCCATCGCCGCCTGGATGGCGTTCAGGAACGCGGCGCGCACGCCGGCCTGCTCGAGCTCGCGGATGGCCGCGATCGTCGTCCCGCCCGGAGAGGTCACTGCCTCGCGCAGCTCCACCGGATGGATCCCCTCGTCCCGGAGCATCTTTGCGGTCCCGAGCATCGTCTGGACGACGAGGTCGGTGGACACCTCGCGCGAGAGGCCCAGCAAGATCCCTGCCTCGATCATGGACTCCGCGAGCAGAGCGAAGTAGGCGGGGCCGGAGCCGGAGACGGCGGTGACGGCGTCCATGTACGGCTCGTCCACCCTGACCGCGCGGCCGACGCTCGAGAGAACCTCCTCCGCGCGGACGAGATGCTCCTCGCCGGCGTGGGCGCCGGGCGCGATCCCGGCCATGCCCTCGTGAACGGTCATGGGTGTATTCGGCATCGCCCGGACGACGGGGACGCCGTCGCTCAGGTGAGCCTCGATGAGTGCGGTCGGGATCGCTGCCGCGATCGAGAGCACGGTCTGCTCCGCGGTCACGGTGCCGGCGATCTCCCCGAGCAGGCCCTCGATGTCTTGCGGCTTGACGCCGATGACGACGATGCCCGCACCCTTGACCGCCTCGGCGTTGTCAACCGTCGTCCTGATCCCGTGGCGGGTGGCGAGCTCGTCCAGCCGATTCTGGTGCCGCGCAGTGGCGACGATCTCGCCCGGCTCCCGCCAGCCGGCGGAGATCACGCCGGCGATCAGCGCCTCGCCCGCCTTGCCGGCGCCGAGAACGGCCAGCGTCCGTCCAGTCTCTGCCATGCGCGAAACCCTAGCGGCAGGGGGAGCGCTACATCAGGGCTTCGACGCCGCGCAGACGATCGATCGACTGGTCGTAGCGGTAGCGGTCGTAGCCGCGGCCGCCCGTGACGTGGTCGTGTCGCCCGTCGCGGGCCCAGAGCCAGTCGTCGCCTGCGCCGCCCTCGAGAACGTCCGCCCCGCTGTCTCCCTGAAGGCGGTCGTCCCCGGCTCCGCCGCGAATGATGTCGTTCCCCGAGTTGCCGCCGATCGTGTCGGCACCGCCGCGGCCGCAGATGACGTCGTTGTCCGGGGTTCCCTGAAGAAGGTCGGGCCCGGAGGTACCAACGATCGTGCACGGCTTCTTCAGGTTCGGGTTGTGTCCCGAGGCGATGTACGGCTGGACTGCGATCAGCGTGGCGAGTCCGAAGAACGCGAGGCCGAGAACGAGGACGCGAACGCGCATGGGCTCTCGGTATCGACCGTCGCGCCGATTGCCACGATCCCTCGCGCGAGCGACGATCCGCGCCAGCTCAGAAGCGCTGTCGAAGCGCGAGCACGGTGCGCACGTACACGCGGGTCTCCGGGTAGAGACCGTGTCGCCTGACAGCTCGCGGGCCCTGGTAGTAGGCGGCGAGCGCCATGCGCCGGCGTCCGTCGAACTCGCGCTGAAGGTAGCGAAGGTAGAGGATGCCGACCCGGATGTTGCCCCTGGCCGTGCGGGGGACGTCCCGGCCGAGGAGCACGTCCTCGACGAAGCGCCAGGTCGCCGGGATGATCTGCATCACCCCCCACGCGCCGGCGGACGACCTGACGTTCCAACGGAACCCCGACTCCATCCAGGCCACCGCGCGCACGAGCCTGGGGCTGACGCCGTAGCGGCGCGCCCAACGCCCAAGCATCCGCTGCACCTCCGCCCGGCTCGCGCCGCGCGAGCGCGAGGCCTTGGGCTTCTTCCCGCTCTGCCCATTGCCCGTGAGCGCCTTGCGGGTCGCCGGGCCGACGAGCCCGTCGGCGGTGAGCCCTCGGCTGCTCTGAAAGCGCCGGACAGCTACGTGCGTGTTCGACCCGAACATCCCGTCGATCCCGAGAATCCCGGCGTCGCGGCGCGAGAGCATGAACTGGAGGACCGAGACGTCCCAGCCGACCATGCCGCGCCTGATCAGACGGCGTCCGAAGAGCGGCCGCCCGAGCCTGCCGAGCTCGGCGCGGGTACGCCGTCCGACGACCCCGTCGACGCGCAACCCGTGCCGCCGCTGGAACGTGCGGACGGCCCTCCTGGTCAGAGGGCCGCGGACGCCGTCGATGGGCCCGGCGTAGACCCCGTGGGAGCGCAGCGCGACCTGGGCCCCTGCGACATGGGGCGCGGGCACCCCCTGGGCGGGCACGGCTGCGATCAGGGCGGCCAGGACGGATGCGAACACGACGTACCTTCCGGTTCGCATGGCGGGGTCCTTGGCGGTGCCGCGCCCTTTTCCTGCAGCAGCCAGGAAGAGGTAAGCGGGCCGTACCCCCTTGGCCTAGGGAGGCCCGCTCACCTGGAGGGACGCGGCAAGAAGCTGCATCCCGGCGACACACGACCTGCGGCCCGAATCGCGCGCCGCCCCGAGAGGATACCCGTCGCGCAAGACTTTTTGCGCCGACCTTCCTGTAAGCGAGCTGTAAAGATTGCGCGCCGCCGCACCTCGGCCCGCATCGGCGACGGCTCGCGTCATGGTGACCCTCTCCGGGGCGCAGGCAGGGTAGTCCTAAGGAGTCCTTGCGGCCCGCGCTCCGGTCTCGCGGGGTGGTGCTACTGTTGGCGTGCCGGGTGCGCCCCCTTCGGCGCTTCTCCTCCTCCGCCGCGACGATCTGGTCTAGCGGCGCTTCAGAGGTCTCCGTTCCCGAGTAGTCCTCGACGAAAGGGAGCTCATGTCGGAGTCCCTCGAGCGCCTCGCGCGCAACAAGTCCCTCTTTAGAGAGGTGAACGAGCGTATCGAGTACCTCGCCGAAGTCAACGAGCGTATCGGGTACTCCGCCGAAGACGCCAAGAGCGAGTTCGTGTGCGAGTGCAGTCACACCGAGTGCATCTCGACAATCGAGCTGACGGTCGTGGAGTACGAGCGCGTCCGCTCCAACCCCACCTGGTTCGTGATCAAGCCGGATCACGACCTTGCTCAGATCGAGAGGGTTGTCTCCCGAGACGACGGGTACGCGGTTGTCGAGAGGCTGATCCTCGAGGAGTACATGCGGGAGACCGATCCTCGTTCAGATGGCTCCGAGGAATCAGGGGAGGCGCACTCAACGGGCTGAGGCATTGTTACTTTCCGCCAGGGCCGAGTCCGCACAGCCGCAGGGCGGGGCCCACCTCGAAAGAAGGCAAGGAGCCCCTCTCGAACTGGGCTCCTTGCTCTTTAGGGCAAACAGGGGCTGCGCTGCGAGCCTAGCCACTGGCCTACCGACACAGCATCTCGCTCGCCCGCTTGAGCTCCCGTCGGCTAACGAGCTCGGCCAGCGCGGCCCGCCGCCGCCTTCGGCCGCCGACCCGCCAAGCCGGCCAGACAGGCGAGCACCGCGTGCGCCTCCTCGAACCCGACATCGGCGACGTCGCCACAGTAGCGAGCGTGCCAACGCAGCGCCGCGCGCCGGAACCTCCGAGGATCGTCGACGAGCAGGTGCGTCGGCAGAGGAGATCGTGCCACTCGCCCAGGAATTCGACGCCACCACCCAGCAACTGGAAAGCCGCGGGCACGAGATCGAGCGCGAGCCTCGGCCTCGACGAGTGCATCGACTAGCGAGTCCACCTAATCAGCGCCTCGATTTCACAGTAGGCGGCCCATCACGATCGAATCCCAGAACTCGCCACTCGTGCGGCGGTAGTGCTTCAAGCGGCGCCCTTCTTCCACGAAGCCAAACCTCCGGTAGAGAGCGATCGCCGCGACGTTGTGTGGGAAGACCTCCAGCGAGAGCTTGTGGAGCCCCTCCTCGCGGGCCTTCTCGATCGCGGCGCCGAGCAGCGCCGAGCCCACTCCACGGCCGCGCCAGGGCTGCGCGACCTGCATCCCGAGCTCACCAACGCCGAACCGGGTTGCCTCGACGTGCAGCGACCCGACGATGTCGCCAGCGGCGACGGCGACGATCGTGCCGTCGATCGAGGCCGCGAACTGCCCCGTCCTCGCGTCGATATCCACTGGCGGCTCCGTCGCGATCCCGTCGCGCTCCTCTGCGACTGCGGCAAACAGCTCTGCCAGCTCCTGCGCGTCGTCCGTACGGGCACGTCTCACCTCGAACGCGGTCATGCGTAATCCTCGCATCCCGCCGCAGGGTCGACCCGTCTCAAACGGCCATCTTCTCGCCGCAGCCACCACACCTAGGCTCGAGTCGGGCCGGGCAGGGGTGCAGCCGATCGGGTTCAGCTAACCGCCCCGCCTCGCGATCTGGTCGACCGAGGTTCCCGTAGCTTTGCGGCCAGACGATGCGGCCACGTCGAACACGACCGCGCCCAAACGACTCCAAGGCAGCCCTGGCGCGGTCGATCGAGTCGCCCAGCAGGTGCCCGTAGGTCGAGTCGTGGCCACCGACGAGGAGGCCGAGATCGAGCTCCTCTGAGGCGAAAACCCCGCAGGTGCGGGGCCTCCGACCGATCGGGGCGCCCGGATTTGAACCGGGGACCTCTAGTCCCCCAGACTAGCGCGCTAACCAGGCTGCGCCACGCCCCGCGACAAGGTCCATCCTAGCGCCGCCGGGCATGCCCTGACGACTCCGGGCCATGACCGAGCGCGGTG
>DATIBF010000047.1:0-2411 GCA_035457655.1 Gaiellaceae bacterium | reverse complement strand
CTACGGAGGAGTCCACTCGCACCTCGACCACGTGCGGGCGCTGCTCGAGCTCGCGCGGCGCGAGGGAATGGCCGAGCGCACGTACGTCCACGCATTCACCGACGGCCGCGACGTGTCGCCGACCTCGGCCCGTTCCGACCTGGCCGAGCTGGTCGCCGAGGGCGCCCGGATCGCCACCGTCTGCGGCCGCTACTACGCCATGGACCGGGATCAGCGCTGGGAGCGGACCGAGCGTGCGCTCGCCGCGATCACGGCCGGCGAGGGAGAACGGGCGGAGGACCCGGTCGCGGCTGTCGAGGCCTGGTACGCGCGCGGCGTCACCGACGAGTTCGTCGAGCCGATCGTCCTCCCGCCGTCGCGGCTCACGCGCGAGGACGCGGCGATCCACTTCAACTTTCGGCCCGACCGGGCGCGGCAGCTCACCCAGCGGCTCATGGAGGAGGGCATCGACCTGACGACGATGACCCGCTACCGGCACGACTTCGACTGCCCCGTCGTCTTCGCGGAGCAGGTGATCGAGGACACGGCGGCCGAGGTGCTCGCCGAGAACGGGCTCCGCCAGCTCCACGTGGCCGAGACCGAGAAGTACGCGCACGTCACGTACTTCCTGAACGGCGGCCGCGAGCAGGAGTGGGCGGGCGAGACGCGGATCCTCGTGCCCTCGCCGCGCGACGTCGCCACGTACGACCAGAAGCCCGAGATGTCGGCCGGGGAGGTGGCCGAGCGCTTCGCGGCCGAGCTCCCGAACGGATACGCGTTCGCCGTCGTCAACTACGCGAACCCCGACATGGTCGGCCACTCCGGCGTCATCCCCGCGGTCGTGCGCGCGGTGGAGGCGACGGACGACGCGCTAGGCCGGACGCTCCAGGCCGTCGACGAGCTCGGAGGCGTCTGCGTGGTCACGGCCGACCACGGCAATGCCGAGCAGCTGCTCGAGCCCGACGGCGTCAGCCCGCACACGGCCCACACGACGAACCCGGTGCCGCTCGCCGTGACGCTGCCGGAAGCGGAGCTTGAGGAGGGCGGCGCGCTTGCCGATCTAGTACCCACGTGTCTGTGGCTACTGGGAGTCCCGAGGTCGGAGGGGATGAGCGGCAGGAACCTGGTTCGCCCGACGTGAGCGCGGAGCTATACTCCGCTCACTCGGCGGCCCAGGCCACACGCGTGCCTCTACCCCAACCCGATCATCTCCTCCTTCGGCGAGCGCAAAAGGGGGACGAGCGTGCCTTTCAGGCGATCCTCGAGATGTACGAGGGGCCGGTGTTCAACTACGTGCTCAGGATGGTCGGCGACCGGGCGCTCGCAGAGGACCTCACCCAGGAGATCTTTCTCAGGATCTACCAGGGCCTGCCGGGGTTCTCGCTTCGCTGCCGCTTCACCACGTGGCTCTTTCAGGTCGCGAAGAATCGCGTGCTCGACGAGCTGCGGGCTCGGGAGCGCAAGCCCCAGATGGTCGTGACGCTCGACGACCTGCCGCCGCTCGAGGTCGTCGACACACCGCCCGAGCGCACCGAGGTGATCGACGCAGTCTGGCGCGCGGTCGGCCTCCTCAACCCCGACCTGAAGATGGCGCTGCTCCTCCGGGACGTGGTCGGCCTCTCGTACACCGAGATCGCAGACTCCCTCGAGATCACGCTTGCCACCGTCAAATGGCGGATCTTCAAGGCGCGCGAAGAGGTGCAGCTGACGCTCGAGCGCGAGGGCATCGAGGTCGAGGTCCCGCGCCGTCCCGCGGCCCGGCTCTAGGCTCGTTCGTCAGACGCCGTGCTCGAGCCGGGCGGCGAGCGCCTCGGGTAGCCCGCGCTCCCTGATCTCCTCCTGGGTCTTCTCGACGTCGTACTCGACCCGCCGGAACGTCGCGCGGCCTGCCCCGAGGTCGAGGAGGAGCCACGCGGCTCTCGGGTCGCCGTCGCGCGGCTGGCCGACCGAGCCGGGGTTGAGGAGCCAGCGGTCGCCGGCGAGCTCGACCTCGGTGCCCTCCGCGGCGGTGGCGAGCGTGGTCGTCGAGAGGCGGAACTCGAGCGCGATGTGGCTGTGGCCGACGAGGACGAGGTCCTGCGACGTCGCGGCCAGGCCGGCGTACGCGATGCCGGGGGAGAGGACGTACTCCCAGACGGGGTCGCGCGGGCTCGCGTGGAAGAGGCCGACGCCCTCGCGCTCGCCGTTGGGCGTGAGCGCCTCCAGGAAGGCGCGGGGCTCGGGCTCCAGCACCTCGGCGGTCCACGCCCCGGCGGCGGCGGCGTCCGGGGAGAAGATCTCCAGGTCGAGCCGGCCGAGCGCCGCGAGGTCGTGGTTTCCTATCAGGCACACGTCCGCCCGCTCGGCCACGAGGGCGCAGCAGCGGTTCGGGCGCGGGCCGTAGCCGACGAGGTCGCCCAGGCACCAGATCTCGTCGGGCGCGTCCCGGTCGA
>DATIBF010000046.1:0-32294 GCA_035457655.1 Gaiellaceae bacterium | reverse complement strand
TCGCGCGGGCGCCGGTGGACGGGAACTTCGTCGTCGACGTCCTGCCGGCCACGATCGCGGTCGGCCTCGGTGCCGGCATCGGATTCAACCCGATCCTGCTCGCCGCGATGGGAGGCGTCGCCCCGCAGGAGGCCGGCCTCGCCTCCGGGGTCGTCAACACGTCGTTCATGATGGGCGGCGCGGTCGGCCTCGCGGTCCTGGCGAGCCTCGCCGCAGCCCGCACCGACAACCTGCTCGCGTCGGGGGAGAGCTCGGTCGTCGCCCTGAACAGCGGCTACCACGTGGCGTTCCTCGTCGGCGCGATCTTCGCCGCGGCGGCCGCGGCGGTCGCCGGGCTGCTCCTCCGCTCGCCGGCGCCGGTGCCGCACGCCGAAGCCGAGCCGGCGACGGAAGCGGCGTAGAGGCCTCGTCGCCTGGCAAGCTGACGACATGAGCGCCGAGCTCGCTATCGGCCTGCGCGGCGTCGTCAAGCGCTACGGCCCGATTACCGCCGTGAACGGGCTCGACCTCGACGTGCCCGTGGGCACCTGCGTCGGCCTGCTCGGGCCGAACGGAGCCGGCAAGTCCACGACGATGCGGCTCCTGACGGCGCAGGCGATCGCGGACGAGGGGGAGCTGGAGGTGCTCGGCTTCCGCCTGCCCGAGGAGTCCAAGCAGGCGCGGGCGCTCTGCGGTGTCACGCCCCAGCTGGACAACCTCGACACGTCGCTGACGGTCGAGCAGAACCTGCTCGTCTTCTCGCACCTCTACCGGATCGGGCGCCACGACCGGCGGGCGGCGATCGAGCGCGCGCTCGCCCTCGCCAACCTGGTCGACCGCCGCGACACGCGCGTGGACAAGCTCTCCGGGGGCATGCGCCGGCGGCTGCTGATCGCGCGCGCGCTCGTTCATCGCCCCAGGCTCGTCCTCCTGGACGAGCCGACGGTCGGCCTCGACCCGCAGGTGCGCCAGGAGCTCTGGGCGCTGATCGACGCGATGCGGGCGGAGGGGACGACGATCCTCATGTCCACGCACTACATCGAGGAGGCGCAGCGCCTCGCGGACACCGTGCTGATCATGTCCCACGGAAGCGCGGTGGCCTCCGGGCCGCCGGCCCGGCTCGTCGCCGAGCACGCCGGGCGGGAGGCGGTCGAGGTGTACGGACCGCCCGCCGTGCTCGCGGAGGCGGAGGCGGAGGCGCGCGCTGCCGGGTTCGCGACGCGCCGCACCGGGACGAGCATCTCCGTGCTCGGAATCGAGGGCGCTGACGGCCGCGCGCCCGAGGGCGAGCGGCGCCCGGCCAACCTCGAGGACGTGTTCGTGCTCCTGACAGGCGAGGAGATCGACTGATGGCGACCCGGCCCGCCGAGGCGCCGCGCGCCACGATCGGCCGGCTCGAGCGGTCGGCGCTCACCGGCGTCCTCGTCCGGGAGATCGTGAACTTCTCGTCGTACTGGCGCTCCGCGAGCTTCTCCTCCACCGTCGAGCCGACGATCTACCTGCTCGCCTTCGGGTTCGGCTTTGGAGCGCTCGTGGACCGGGTCGGCGGCTACGACTACGTCGAGTTCATCGGCACCGGGATCGTGGCGACGGCAGTCCTCTTCTCGAGCGCGTTCCCGGCGATGTTCGGGACCTTCGTCAAGTACCAGTTCCAGCGCACGTACGACGCGATCCTCGCCGCCCCGGTCGACACCGAGGAGCTCGTCACGGCCGAGGCGCTCTGGATCTCCCTGCGGACGAGCGTGTTCGGCTGCGTGCCCATGGTCGTGGCGATCTTCTTCGGCCTCGACCCGTCCTGGGGGATGTTCCTCGTTCCCGGGATCGCGTTCGTCTCGGGCTTCGGCTGGGCCTGCTTCGGCATCGCCATCGCGGGGTTCGCCAAGGCGATCGAGAACTTCAACTACGTCGTCAGCGCAGTGCTCACTCCGCTCTTCCTCGTCGCCGGGACCTTCTTCCCCATCGACACGCTGCCCCAGTGGGCACAGGTGCTCGCGAACTTCAACCCGCTCTACCAGTGCGTGGAGCTCGTGCGGGCCGCAGTCTTCGGCTTCGAGAGCTGGGTCGACCTCGCCCGGCTGGGCGTGCTGGTCGCCTTCGGGCTCGCCATGTGGCGCATCGCGATCTTCGCGATGGAGCGCAAGCTGATCGACTAGCCGCTCTTCCTCCCGGTCGAGGCATGCGCCGCGGCGAGGTCGATGGCGATCGCGAGGATCAGTGTCCCCGCCCACCAGTTGACGGGGTCGAACGTGAGCGGCTCGTTGTCGCCGACGAGGTTGCAGATGAGCCAGATCGCGAACCAGAGCAGTGTCATCGGGCGCCGTCCTTCGGGTCGGTTGAGCCTGGACTCTGCCGCCCCGGGCGGACGCGAGCCTGGCCGCAAGCGGCTGCGACGAAGGGAGCCGTCGGTCGCCGGCTCCCTTCGAACAGGTCCTAGGGGTCGACGACCTTGAGGACGTCCTAGGCCGACGTTGGCAACTCGTCTCGGCCGAGAAGGCACGCGCGCTGCTCCGGTGAAGCTCGCCCCTCGGTATGGTGAACGGGATGGCGACGGGCACCGTCTCGATCCCCGCGACGACGAGGATGGGGGCCGTCGAGGTTACCGTCGGCGACCTCGACCGCTCGCTCGGCTACTACGGCACGAGCGTCGGGCTCGACCTGCTTGGGCGCGAGGACGGCCGCGCGTCGCTCGGCGCGGGCGACACCGAGCTGCTCGGTCTGGTCGAGGAGCCGGGAGCGCGACCGGCAGGCCGGCACACCGGGCTCTATCACTTCGCCCTACGGGTGCCCGAGCGGGTCGACCTCGCCCGCTGGCTGGCGCACGCCGCCCGCGACCGCGTGCCGTTGCTCGGGATGTCGGACCACTTCGTCAGCGAGGCCGTCTATCTGACAGACCCGGACGGGCACGGCATCGAGATTTACCACGACCGGCCCCGCGACGTCTGGGAGGGGAAGGTGGCGAGCCGGATGACGACCGATCCTCTGGACGTCGCCTCTCTCCTCGGCGAGGTGGACGACCCGTCGGCGGAGCCGTTCGACGGGCTGCCGGCGGGCGCCGAGATGGGGCACGTCCACCTGCAGGTCGCGGACATCCCCGAGGCCGTGGCGTTCTACCGCGACGCGCTCGGCTTCGACCTGACGGCCGAGCTGTTCGGCTCGGCGGCCTTCTTCGGCGCGGGCGGGTACCACCATCACGTCGGCGCCAACGTCTGGCACAGCAGGGGCGCCCCGCCTCCGCCCGTGGGGACGGCTGCGCTCCGTCATGCGGCGATCGTTTTCCCGAGCGCCGAGGAGCGCGACGCTGTCGCCGGCCGGATCGCCGACGCCGGGCAGGAGCCGGAAGCCACCCCGGACGGCCTCCTCGTTCGCGACCCGTCCGGGATCGTCCTCTTGCTGACCGCCGCTCCTTGAGCGGTCGGCGCAGGAACGGGGTGGAGCGGTGCAGCTGGGTGCCGGACGGCGACGAACTCTACGCCGCCTACCACGACGAGGAGTGGGGCGTCCCCGAGCGTGACGACCGCGCGCTCTATGAGCTCCTCACGCTCGAGGGCGCGCAGGCCGGCCTGTCCTGGTCGACCATCCTGCGGAAGCGCGAGGGGTACCGGCGCGCGTTCGCCGGGTTCGACCCGGAGCTCGTCGCGCGCTTCGACGGGGCTCGCATCGAGGATCTCCTCCAGGACGCAGGCATCGTCCGGAACCGGCTCAAGGTGCAGTCGGCCGTCGAGAACGCCGGGAGGGTGCTCGAGGTCCAGGAGGAGCTCGGCAGCCTCGCCGCCCTTCTGTGGGGCTTCGTCGACGGTGAGCCGGTCGTCGGCGGCTGGAGGACGCTCGCCGACGTGCCGGCGGAGACACCCGTCTCGAAGGCGATGAGCAAGGAGCTCAAGCGCCGTGGCTTTCGCTTCGTGGGGCCAACGGTCTGCTACGCCTTCATGCAGGCGGCAGGGCTCGTCAACGACCACGTCGTCTCGTGCTTCCGCTATCGGGAGCTCACGGCCGCCGGCTGATCCTCCCGCTCGGCGAGGAGCAGGTACGTCGTCATCTCGCCCTTGCCCTTCACGGTGACGCCCGGGCGCCGCTCGAAGGCGAAGCCCTCGGCCAGCCGGGCGTAGGTGCGTTCGGTGACCTGGATCGCCCCGGCCGGCGCGTGTGACTGCATCCGGCTCGCGGTGTTGACCGTGTCGCCCCAGAGGTCGTAACCGAACTTGCTCCGGCCGATCACGCCGGCGACCACCGGACCCGAGTCGATGCCGACCCTGAGGCTCAGCCCCGCGGCTGCGGGCAGCTCGGCGAGGGTCTGGCGCATGGCGAGGGCCAGGCGAGCGGTCGCTTCCGCGTGGTCGGCCCGGGGCGTCGGGATCCCGGCGGCGGCGAGGTAGCCGTCGCCGATCGTCTTGATCTTTTCCAGCCCGTGGGCCGCGACGAGCTCGTCGAACGCCGAGAAGATCTCGTTCAGGAGCACGACGACCTCCTCCGCGGGCAGGCGCTCCGCCGCCGGCGTGAACCCTGTGATGTCGGCGAAGAGGACGGAGACCTCGTCGCTTCGCTCCGCGATCACGTCCTGGGAGACCTTGAGCCGTTCCGCGATCGGGCGCGGGAAGATGCTGAGAAGCAGCCGCTCGGACCGCTCCTTCTCTTCTGCCAGGAGCCTGTGCGCGCGATCGCGGGAGCGGACGAAGTACTCCAGGAGAGCGAACGTCGTCACCGCAGGCCCGAGGATGTCCAGGGCGAAGAAGGTGACCACGAGCCACGTCGGGATCGGCGGGTCGGGCTCGGGGAGCATGCCGTCGATCAGCGCTGAGACGCCCACGAGGACGGCGAAGGCCGCGAACCAGCCGACGGCCTGGCGGGAGCCGTAGAAGACGAGCGCGCCCAGGGGCGCGACGAACGCCCAGAGCGCGACGGCGCCCGACTCGACGAAGCCGCCGAGGCTCCACTGGAGCAGGAACGGGAGCACGAGGATGAGCAGGACCTGGCCGGCGCGGTAGACGTCGTAGCGCTTCGTCCTGGCGAAGTACGCGAGCCCCACGATGCTCGCGACCTGGTACGCCAGGGGAATCAAGGCCGAGCGCCAGAGCCCGAGCGCCGCGTACGTCCCGACCCAGACGAAGGCAAGGACGGTGATCAAGAGCGACGAGAGGACGAGCGTCGACTTCCGGCGCTGCTCCTCCGGTCGGTCCGTGGGCAGCGAGCCGACGGCGCCGGCCCGCCGAACGGCTGCGGTCGCCCAGTCGTGGACGCTCACGAGTGCATCATCCCAGGGGAATATGGGTACCGGAAACGAAGTTCGTACTGAGGGCGAAGCGACGGAAGGGACGACAATGAGGCTCGAAGGCATCCACCACGTCACGGCGATCACCGCCGACGCGCCGCGAAACGTGGACTTCTACACCCGCGTGCTCGGGCTGCGGCTGGTGAAGAAGACGGTCAACCAGGACGACCCGACCGTCTACCACCTCTTCTACGCCGACGAGAAGGGCAGTCCCGGCTCCGATATTACGTTCTTCGAGTATCCGGGCCTCCCGCGCGGGCGGGCGGGTGCCGGCATGGTGCACACCGTCGCGTTCAGGGTCGTCTCCGAGGAGGCACTCTCGTTCTGGGTCGACCGGCTCGGCGACGAGGGGATCAACTCCGAGCTCGACGGCCTGCGACTTCGCTTCGACGATCCCGAGGGGATGGGCCTGGAGCTCGCCGTGGTCGACGCGGCGGACGAGCCGCTCATCGCCAATCACCCCGACATTCCCGCGGAGCTCGCCCTGCAGGGCTTCGACGGCGTGCGCGCGTACGCGACCGAGCCCGACGCCAGCCGTCCTTTCCTGGAGGAGTCGCTCGCCTTCGATCCGGCCGCCGGCAGCGCGTGGGAGGGCCGCGGCGAGGAGCGCGGCTCCTTCTACGCCTACGACGAGCCCCCGGCCGAGCGCAGCCGCTCCGGCGCGGGGACGGTGCACCATGTCGCCTGGTCGTCGCCGATGGACGAGCACGAAGCCTGGCGCGAGCGCGTTGCCCAGGCCGGAGCACGGCCGACGCCGGTGATCGACCGCTTCTACTTCCGTTCGATCTACTTCCGCGAGCCGAGCGGCGTCCTCTTCGAGATCGCCACGCTCGGGCCGGGCTTCACGGCCGACGAGCCTCTCGAGTCCCTCGGCGAGTCGCTGTCGCTTCCGCCTGCCTACGAGCCCCTCCGCGAGCGGCTCGAGCACGTCCTCACGCCGCTGCCCGACGCTCGCCCCGCGCGGACTGCCAAGTAGGACTCGCCCCACGCGGTAGGGTCGCGCCGTGGCCTTGCTCGAGTCCGTTCGCGTGCGCGCGTACCGCTCGGCGCGAGACGTCGAGCTCCGGCTCGGCCCGGTGACCGCGCTCGTGGGCGAGGCGCGCTCCGGGAAGTCGAACCTCCTCCGCGCCGTGCGCGCGCTGCTCGACCCGGAGGCGCCGCCGCTTCGGCGCGAGGACCTGCCGGGGCGCGCGAGGACGGTGACCGTCGAGGCGACGCTTGCCGGCGGCGGCCGGATCGACCTGACCGCCACGCCGCCGGAGCCGGCCCGGGCGAGCCGCCGGGGCGCGCCTCCGGCGCTCTTCCTCCCGGCACTGCACCGGTCGGGCCCGCTCCTCGACCCCGACGGGCACTCCCGAGCGACGGACGAAGCGGTCGAGCGCTTCCGTGCGGCTCTCGGCGGCGCGACCGCGGCCAGGTCGAGCTCGACCGGCGCCTCCGCCCTGATCGCGGGCGTGGAGGCCTGCCACGAGACCGGTGTCGCCGGCGTCGTCTTCCTCATCGAGGAGCCCGAGCTCTTTCTCAGGCCGCAGACGCAGCGGTACCTGTACCGGCGGCTGCGGGCGCTCGCCGCGGCGGGAAACCAGGTCCTCTACTCGACGCACGCGCCGGCCTTCCTCAACGTCGCGCGGCTCGAGGAGCTCGTCCTCGTGCGCCACTCGGCACGGCGTGGCACACACGTCGTCCAGCCGCAGCCGCTGGAGGCGGACGAGGCGTTCAGGATCGTCAGCGAGTTCGACGCCGAGCGCAGCGAGCTCTTCCTCGCGCGCTCGGTGATTCTCGTCGAGGGCCGGACGGAGAAGCTCGTTCTTCCCTCGATCTTCGCGGCACTCGGCCATGACGCCGACAACGCGCAGGTCTCGGTCGTCGAATGCGGCGGCAAGTCGAACATCCCCGTGTTCGCCAGGATCTGCAAGGCCTGCCGGATTCCGTTCGTCGTCGTCCACGACCGGGACGCGGGCCCGGGCGAGCAGCCGATCCCCGCCGAGATCGAGCTCAACCGACTGATCGCCTCCATCGCCGGTCGTGCGCGCACGATCGTGCTCGAGCCCGACTTCGAGGGCGTCACCGGCCTCCGCGGGCACTCCAACAAGCCGGAGCGGGCGTGGGAGCACTTCACATCGCCCGGCGTCGAGGTCCCGGAGCCCCTCGCGCGCACCGTTGACATCGCCCTCGAGGCGGCCGCCCGCTGATCAGCTGATGTGACTCCGGCCGGACGCAAAGACTGCGAAAGTGCGGAGAGGCCGCAGACTTGGTCCGGCGATCCACCGATGCCGACCGCGGCGATCGGAGCGATTCTCGACGAAAAGGAGGAGCGATGAAGGTTCTCTTGGCCTACGACGGTTTCAGCCACAGCGAGAACGCCCTGGCCACCGTGGCCGACCTTGGCCGTGCGCCGGGGACAGAGATCACGATCCTGAGCGTGGTGCCCCCCGACGCGCGCGGGTCGAAGTCCGGCGGTCATGTCGGCCTGCGTCCGCATGCGCACGAGGACGTCGCGCGAGCGCACGCGTACCTGCGCGAGCAGGGCATCGAGTCGTCAATGCAGATGGAGCACGGGGACCCGGTGGAAGAGATCGTGCGGGTGGCGGGGGAGGGCGGGTATGACCTCGTCGTCGCCGGCTCTCGCGGACGCAACCCCGTAGGCGAGCTCCTGCTCGGGAGCGTCTCGAAGGCTCTCGTGCGCCAGGCGCCGTGCCCTGTCCTGGTGGCAGCGAAGGAGGCGACGGCCCGCTACGAGCCCGCGCGCGCCTAGGCGAAGGCGAGGATCCGCCCCGGTGGCTCGCCTTCGACTCGCAGTCGCTCCCAGGAGTCGCCGGTGTCCCGGCTCGCGTAGATCGTGCCGTCGGCCAGCCCGGCCGCCAGCACGCCGTCGGCGAACGCGAGCGCGTACGGCATCTCGTCGAGCGGCTGCGGCAACCCGCCTGCCAATGGCTCCCAGGAACCGGAGCCGCGCCAGCGGTAGATCACCGCCTCGGCCGACCCGCGGCCGTGTGCCGCGTACGGCCCGGTGCTCGCGGACACGAACCAGAGGTCGGGGTCGTCCGGGTCGACGGCGACCGCCCACGTGTAGTGACGGTCGCGGCCGTCGTCGGCTGCCTCCCAGGTCTCGCCGCCGTCGGAGCTCCACGCGGCCCCGCCGCCGCCTGCCTCGTAGGCCCGGCCGGGGACGTGCGGGTGCCAGGCGAGCGAGTGGCAGTCCGGCTGGGCTCCGGGCCGGTGGTCGCTCCAGGTCGTGCCGCCGTCTTCGCTCCGCATCACGCCGCCGAGCTCGATCCCGACGAGCAGGAGCGCCGCGTCGTGCGGGCTCGGCGCGATCCAACGCACGTGTGACGTCCACGGCCGAGGCGGGAAGCTCCACGTCGGCGCCGACGGGATCTCGCGCAGGCTCACGAGCTCGGACCACCGCCCGCCGCGATCTCTGCTCACGAAAAGCATGCTCGGCTCGCAGCCTGCGTAGACGGCGCCGTCGGCGGCGCTGACGGCCACGGAGAAGACGTCGGGCTGCGAGAAGTCGACGCGCTCCCAGCTCTTGCCGGAGTCTTCGCTCCTCCAAACGCCGCTCCCCCGGCCGCCTCCGAGGAGGAAGGCGGCGTCGCGCGGATCCCGCGCCAGGCACGAGATCCCGCTCTCCCGAGCTCGGAGCTCAGCTTGCCACGTTTCCCCGTCCGGGTCGAGGAGCGCGACCCCCGCGCCGGTGGCGGCGGCGAGGACGGTCACCTCGGGCGCGTGAAGATGACGAGCAGGCTGAGGCGCTCGTAGGCGGTGAAGCGGTGCTCGGCGTGCGCCGCGACGAACATCGCCTGACCCTCGGCGAGGTCGATCTCCTCGTCCTCGACCTGGAGCGTGCCGGTGCCCTCGAGGACGATGTACACCTCGTCGTCCTCGTGCGGCTGCTGCCGGTCGGGCTCCGGCGCGACGAGCACGTAGACGCCGACCTCGAGGCCGGGCGAGGTGTGCACGATCTCGTAGCCCCCGCTGCCGTCCTCGAGGCGCCGCTTGGCGGCCTGGACGTCGAAGAGGTGCTCGTGGATCGTCGCCATCAGACGGCGGCCTGCTTGAGCTCGGGAATGATCGCCTCGCCGTAGGTCTGCAGGATCTCCTCCTGCCCGTGGGTCATCAGGTAAATGTTGAAGTGGTCGACGCCGATCGAGTCGAGCTCCCTCAGCTTGTCCTTGATCGCGTCGGCGCTCCCGATGACGCTGAAGCGGTCGGCGATCTCGTCGGTGACGAACTCGCCGTGCGCGGCGCCCTCGCGGCTGTGGTCCTTGTAGTCGTAGAACTTGCGCGCCTTGACGTAATCGGTCAGCTCGTGCGGGATCTCGGAGTGCTCGCCGTAGCGCTCGATCAGGTCCATGACGTGGTTCGAGACCATCGCCGGGAACCAGCGGACGGCGTCGCGAGCCTCCTGCATGTCGTCGCTGACGATGCTGGGCGCGCAGACGATGCAATCGAGGGCATCCGGGTCGCGCCCGGCCTCGGCGGCCGCCGCGCGCGCCTGCTCCATGATCCACTGGATGATCACGGGGTCGGCGAGCTGGATGATCACCCCGTCGCCGACGCGGCCGGCGACGCCGAGGGCGCGCGGACCGTAGGCGGCGATGTACATCGGGATCGGCTCGCGATCCTTGGCCCAGGTCAGCTCGAGCTCCTTCCCGTTCCACTCGACAGGCCGCCCGTTCATCAGCTCCTTCATCATCGTGCAGGCCGCCTCGAACTCGGCCATCTTCACCGGCTGCTGCCCGATCACGCGCCGGGCGGAGTCCCCGCGGCCGATGCCCAGGACCGCGCGTCCGCCTGACATTGCGTGCAGGGTCGCGTACGCGCTGGCGGTCACGGTCGGCTCCCGCGTGCCCGGGTTCGTGACGCAGTGCCCGAACCTGAGCTTCTCGGTCTGCGTGGCGAGCAGGGTCAGAAGCGGATAGCCGTCGTGCCAGAGGATGTGGGAGTCGTAGGTCCAGCCGTGGTCGAAGTCGTTGGCCTCGGCGAGCTGCATCAGCTCGAGGAAGCGCGTGTAAGGCGGATCCGGGAGAACGGTGACGCCGAAGGTGAGCATCTGCTGGACCTCCTCGGGGCTGGGGACGGAAGCGATTCTACGCCGCCGGACACCGGCGGCCGGAATGGGTAAGAAAGACGCCGCGTTTCGACACGAACAGGAGATGGGTACGCTCCGGCCGATGCAGATCGAGACCCTCGACCACGTCGCCCTCTGGGTCGGCGATCGCGACGGGCTCGCGGACTTCCTGACGTCGCACACGGGGATGCACGTCATCGATCGGACCGAGCGGTTCACCCTCGTCGGCTCGGATGCGCGGCGCGGGAAGCTGACCCTCTTTGCCGACGAGGGGCCCCGGGATCCCGGCGTGCTCGCCCGGGTCGGGCTCCGCGTCTTCGACCTCGACGAGGCGCTGGCCGCGCTCCCGCCCGATCACCCGGTGGAGCGCCGCAACGGCTCCGTCGAGCTCGAGGCGGGAGAGGGGCTGCGGCTGGCGCTGGTCGAAGTGGACGAGGGCGTCGACTACGACCTCGACCATGTCGTCTTCCGCGTCCTCGATCCGGCGGCGACGTTCGCGCGGCTGGCCGAGCTCGGCTTCGAGGTCGAGGGCGGCCTCCTGCGCGCCGGCGACGCGTCGATCCTGCTCGAGCAGGGCGATCCGGGGGAGAGCGACCGGCCGTTGCTCAACCACCTGGGGTTGCGGGTCGAGTCGGCGGAGGACCACATCGAGGAGGCCGAGCGCCGCGGCCTCGAGATCGCCGACGTCGTCGACGCCCCGAACACGTACGCGGTGTTCGTCTGGGGCCCGGATCGCATCAAGCTCGAGTACGTCGAGCACAAGCCGATGTTCTCGCTCACGTAGCTCCATGAAGAAGCTCGTTGTCGCGGGGGCCGGGATGGCCGGGCTCGTGGCGGCGGCGCGGGCGCGGGAGTTGGGCGCCGACGTGGTCGTCCACGAGAAGGCCGACCGCCCCGGCGGCTCCATGCTCCTCTCCAGCGGCGTCGTCTGGCGCTTCCGGGAGTGGGAGCGGTTCCGCGCCGAGTGCCCGGGCGGCGACCCGGCCCTCCAGCGCGTCGTCTGGGAGGGGCTCGACGAGGCGCTCGACTGGCTCGAGTCGCTCGGAGCGCCGATGGTGGCGCAGGAGACCGGCAATCCGCTCACGACGGGCGTGCGCTTCGATCCGCGAGGCTTGACCCGTGCGCTGGCGGAGGACGTACGCCTGGAGGAGCCGCTCCTCGAGCTCCCCGACGGCGTCCCCACGATCCTCGCCACAGGCGGGTTTCAGGGAGACAGCGAGCTCGTTCTCCGCTACGTCACGCCGGAGCCTCTCCTGCTCAGGGCGAGCCCGTGGAGCGCCGGCGACGGGCTGCGCTTCGCCCTTGGCCGCGGCGGCACGCTCTCGGCGGGGATGGACGAGTTCTACGGGAGGAACCTCGCGGCGGCTCCGAGGATCGAGCCCGAAGACTTCGTGCGGTTGGCCCAGGTCTATGCGCGCCATGCGATCGTCGAGAACGCTCGTGGGGAGCGCTTCAAGGCGCGCCACTGGGCCGATCTCGATGTCGTTCAGTGGGCGGCGCGGCAGCCGGGCGCTCGCGCCTGGTACCTCGTGCCGGACGGCGCGCTGGACGAGCCGGTGCGGGAGCGGACCGTGCGCGAGGTGATCGAGCAGGCGCGGGAGGCCGGCGCCCCGGTCGAGCGGATCGACGGCGCCACGCGAGTCGAGGTGCGGGCCGCGATCACGACGACGCTCGGCGGCATCGGGGTCGACGAGCGGGCCCGGGCGGCCGACGGCCTCTGGGCCGCGGGCGCCGATGTGGGGGGCGTCTCGACGGGCGGCTGGTCGAGTGCGCTCGCGGCTGCCCTCGTCTTCGGCAAGATCGCCGCCGAGGACGCCCTCGATTGAGACGCTTGCTACTCGACCGCTACGCGGCCTGGAGGTACGCGCAGATCCGCTCGTCGTCCGGGAGGGGCGACGGGCCGAGCTTCGAGACCGTGAAGCGGGCGCCTTCCTCCAGCTCGACCTCTGCGCCGGGCGCGGGCGGCTGGCCGTCCCGCTCGTGGAGCTCGTAGCCGGAGGGCTTGGACACGAAGAGCAGGTACTTCCCCTCGACCTGCATCGAGGCGGAGTCTAGCTCCCTCGGGCCGCCGCGACGTACGGGGGCACCACGACGCGGACGAGGGTGCCGCCGTGCTCGCCGCTGTCGATCGTGAGCCTGCCGTTCAGGATCTTCACGCGTTCGTCGATCGCTTCGATCGACCCGCGGCGGCGCTCCTCGACGCCGTCGTCGGCGATCTCCGCCTCGAAGCCGCCGTCGTCCCGCTGGCGCACGGCGACCTCGATCTTGAGTGGCCGCCGGCGCACTGCCTGGTTCAGCGACTCCCGGATGATCTGGTAGAGGGCGACCTGGGTCTTCTCGCCGAGCCGCTCGCCCGCCTCGACGTCCGCGAGGACGGTGATTCGGTGCGTCGCCTCGATCTGGTCGCCGAGCGCGCGCACCGCGGCGAAGAAGCCGGCGTCACGGAGGACGAGCGGCTCGATGGCGAACGAGAGGTCGCGGAGCACACGAATGGTGTCGCGCTCCTTCTCGAGCGAGTTCTCGATCACCTTCGCCGCGTCGTCGTTCCTGCCGTCCTGGAGCGCCGCGAGTGCGGCGTCGTGCATGAGCGCGATGCCCGACATCGACTGGAGCGGCCCGTCGTGAAGGAAGAGGGAGAGGCGGCGCCGCTCGTCCTGCTCGGCCGTGATCAGGCGCTCGGTCAGGCGCTCCCGCTCCGCCTCGCGGTCGCGCGCTTCCGCGAGCAGGCGTGAGTTCTCCACCGCGCGGGCGGCGAAGTCGGCCAGCACGGTCGCGCGCATGTGGTCCCAGCGATGGAACGGCTCGGCACGCGTCAGCTCGAGGTCGCCGAGGCGCTCGCCGTGGACGGCGAGCGGAACGACCATCCGCTCCCCGCCCGGGCGCGCCTCGTTGCCGCCGGTGCGGCCGGCGGGCAGGATGCGGGCGCTGCGCGCGTCGAAGAGGCGCCTGGCCTCGTCGCAGGTACGGTCGAGGATCTCGCTCGCGTCGAGTGTGGACGAGACGGCCCCGATGGAGTCGACCAGCGACTCGAGGAAGGTTGCCTGCGCCTGGAGCTCGTCCTCGGCCGACTCGTGGCGGCGGCGCTCGGAAACGATCAGGTAGAGCGCGAAGGCCCCGAAGAACGCCGTCGAGGCGACGAGCCCGCCCGCTGCGAGCTCGGCCTCGCCGAACGCGAGGCCGAGCGCGCCCACGAGCGCCGCGCCGACGGTGCAGGCGACGAGGATGCCGCGCGCGTTGCGGGAGACCCAGGCGCCCACGCTCACCCCCGAGCGCGGCGCTCAGTCGATGATCGATTCCCGCAGCGCGATGGCGACTGCATGGGTGCGCGTGTCCGCCTCGAGCTTGGCGAGGATGTGTCGGACGTGGCTTTTCACCGTCTCTTGGCTGATGAAGAGCCTCTGCGCGACGTCTGCGTTCGACATGCCGTCGGCGAGCAGCTGGAGGATCTCGCGCTCACGGACGGTGAGCATCTCCTCCCGCTCGCGGGTGAGCAGCGCGGGCATGAGCGCGGGGTCGACGTAGCCCTCCCCGCTCGCCACCTTCTCGATCGCCCGGAGCAGCGTCTGGTGAGGCGCTTCCTTCAAGATGTAGCCCTTGGCGCCCGCCTCGAGACCGCGGCCGAGGAGGCTTCGCTCCCCGTACGCCGTGAAGATGAGCACGGCCGTCTGCGGCAGGCGTTCCGCCAGGATCTTCGTGGCTTCGAGCCCGTCCATGCCAGGCATGCGCACGTCCATGATCACGACGTTCGGCCGCCGCCTCTCGGCGACCGCGACTGCGCTCGCGCCGTCCGAGGCCTCGCCGACCACGCGGATCTGCGGCGCGCGCGAGAGGGACAGGCGCAGGCCTTCCCTCACGACCTCGTGGTCGTCGGCAATCAGGCAGGTGATCTCGTTGGACATGGTGCGGCTCGCTCCCCAGGCACGATGATAGATCGGGTGCGAAGCCGTCACACTTTAGAGGGACTTCTCGTTGACCCGATCGAGGGCTCCTTCGCCGGGGAGCTCGTCGTCGAGGACGGAGTCATCGTCTCGGTCGAGCGGCGGGACGGTGGGGCGGAGGAGCCGCTCGTCTTCCCGGGCTTCATCGACCTGCAGGTCTACGACACCAGAGGCCTCGCCGCGACCGGCGTCACGGGCTACCTGCTCGCCACGCGGCGCGTGCAGGAAGTCGACGACCCCCTCTGCCTCGGGCTCCACCTCGAGGGGCCCTTCCTGAGCCCGCAGGCGGCGGGCGCCATCCCCGCCGAGGAGCTGACCCCCGTCGACCTCGGCGCCGTCGACGAGTGGGCGGCGAGCGGCCTCGTGCGCCTCGTCACGCTGGCGCCGGAGCTCCCGCTCGCGCTCGTCGCCGTCGAGCGCCTGGCCGGCTCCGGGATCGTGGCCGCGCTCGGCCACACTCTGGCAAACGACCTGACGACCCGGGCTGCGCTCGACGCGGGCGCCAGGTTCGCCACCCATCTCTGGAACGCGATGAAGCCCCCGCGGGCCCGCTCGCCCGGCCCGGTTCTGACCCTGCTCCTCGACGAGCGCGTGACGATCGGCCTGATCCCGGACGGCCGCCACCTGCACCCGGTCGTAGAGGAGCTCGCCGTCCGGGTGGCGGGGCCCGGACGGATCGCGCTCACGAGCGACCGTGTCCCCGCGCCGCAACACCGCCCCGACGGGTCGTTGCTCGGCGGGGACCGGAGCGGCGCCGCGATCGTCGGCCGCCTCGCGCGCTTCGGGCTGTCCGACGCGGCTCGTATGGCGAGCCTCGTGCCCGCTCAGGTCCTGGGCCTCACCGACCGCGGGCGGCTGGCGCCCGGCTTCCGTGCCGACCTCGCGGTCGTCTCCCCGGACTTCGAGCCGCTGCGCACGATCGCCGCCGGTGTCGACCTCTGATCCCTGCGCTATCCTCCGTTCAAGACTTGGACGAGCTACCGCCTAGTACCTACGCTCGCGGGCGGGCGCGCCTGTGAGCGACTCCCTTCGGATCGTCGTCATTCTCCTGCTGGTGCTGGGGAACGCGGTCTTTGTCGCGGCCGAGTACTCCCTGGTCACGGCAAGGCGCGGCCGGCTCGAGGAGCTGGCGAAGCGCGGCAACCGCCGGGCGAGGACGGCGCTCGGGCTGCTCGACGAGCCGGTTCGCTTCATCTCCACGGTGCAGGTCGGGATCACCGTCTTCGGGATCCTCCTCGGTGCCCTGGGAGAGCCGTTGCTCTCGGACTGGTTCGGCGACTGGGTCTCGCGCGGCGTCGCGTTCCTGCTCTCGTTCCTGATCCTGACCTACCTGAGCGTGGTCCTCGGCGAGCTCGTGCCGAAGTCGATCGCCCTCCAGCGGGCCGAGCGCCTGGCGGTGTGGCTGGCCGTGCCGCTGGACTGGCTGGGCCGGCTCAGCTATCCGCTCGTGTGGGTGCTGCAGAGGTCGGCGAACGGCATCGCGCGCCTGTTCGGCGTCCGGCCGGCGCCGGCCGGGATGACGATGCACACGGAGGAGGACATCCGCTTGATCGTGGCGCAGACCGAGGAGATCCAGCAGGCGGAGGAGGAGATGCTCTACAAGGTGTTCGACTTCGCCGACAAGGAGGCGCACGACGTGATGGTCCCGCGGCCGGAGGTCGTGGCGCTGTCCGTCGAGCTTCCGCCGCAGGAGGCGCTCGCGGCCGTGATCGACTCCCCCTACACGCGCTACCCGGTGTACCGCGGCTCGCTCGACGACGTCATCGGCATCCTCCACGTCCGCGACCTCTTCGGCGCCCTTTACGACCAGGGGATCGAGAACGTCGTCATCGAGCAGATCGTCCGCCCCGCCTACGTCGTGCCCGAGACGAAGGACCTGGCCTCGCTTCTCGCCGAGTTCCGGCGCCAGAACCAGCACATGGCCCTCGTCGTCGACGAGTACGGCGCCGTCCAGGGCATCGTCACGCTCGAGGACCTCCTCGAAGAGATCGTGGGCGAGATCGAGGACGAGTACGACCTCCCCGACGAGTCGGTAGAGCGGATCGACGACCGCCGCATCCGCGTACACGGGACGTTCACGATCGACGACTTCAACGAGCAGTTCGGGACCGAGCTGCCGCAGGAGGACTACCACACCGTCGCCGGCTTCGTCTTCGGCGAGCTGGGGCGGGCGCCGCAGCCCGGCGACGAGGTCGAATACGACGGGCTTCGGTTCGAGGTGGTCGAGGTGGACGGGCAGCGCATCGAGCGCCTCGAAATCCAGTTCGTCGAGCGCGAGCTCGAGGACGAGGAAGCTCCGGAGGAAGCAGCGAGCGCCGAGAAGTAGGACATAGGATCGCGGCGTGAGCCCGCTGGCCGAGATCCTCGCCGACCTCGTCCGCATCGACTCCGTCAACCCCGACCTGATCGCAGGCGCCGCGGGCGAGGCCAAGATCGCGCGCTTCGTCGCCGGGTGGCTGGAAGCGGCGGGGCTCGAGGTCGAGGTCGAAGAGGTCGCGCCCGGCCGTTTCAACTCCGTCGGCATCGCGCGCGGCTCGGGCGGCGGCAAGACGCTGCTCCTCAACGCGCATCTGGACACGGTCGGGGTCGCTGGCATGGAGCGGCCGTTCGAGCCCGCGGTCGTGAACGGACGGATGCACGGGCGCGGCTCCTACGACATGAAGGCGGGGCTGGCGGCGATCATGCTCGCCGGGGCCGAGGCGGCGCGCGCCGGCTTGCGCGGCGACGTGATCGTCACCGCGGTCTGCGACGAGGAGGTGGCGAGCATCGGAACGGCGCGGGTCGCGGAGCGCTACCGGGCAGACGCCGCGATCGTCTCCGAGCCGACGGAGTTGCGGCTCGTGCTCGCCCACAAGGGCTTCGTGGGCTTCGAGATCGAGACGAAGGGGCGCGCGGCGCACGGGTCGCGCCCCGACCTGGGGGTGGACGCGATCGCGCACATGGGCCATGTGCTCGTCGGGATCGAGGGGCTGGACCGGCGCCTGCGGGCGTCGCCGACGCACCCGCTCCTCGGGAGCGGCTCGCTGCACGCCTCTGTGATCGAGGGCGGGCAGGAGTTCTCCAGCTACCCGGAACGGTGCCTCCTCAAGGGCGAGCGCCGCACAGTGCCCGGGGAGACCGACGCGGTCGTGGAGGGAGAGCTTCGGGAGCTGCTCGGCGATCTCGACGGCGAGGTCCGCGTCGTCCTCGCGCGGCAGCCCTTCGAGTCGCCCGCTGACGCCAGCATCGCCGAGCTCGTCGCGCGCCACGCCGGCGCTCCCGAGGTCGTCGGCGTCCCCTTCTGGGCGGACTCGGCACTCCTTTCTGCGGCGGGCATCCCCACGGTCGTCTTCGGCCCGGCCGGCGAAGGTGCCCATGCCGTCGAGGAGTGGGTCGACCTGGCGAGTGCGGAGCGCTGCGCCGAGGTCTACGCCGCAGTCGCCCGCGAGCTCTGCGCCTGACCAGTTCGGCCACGCCCCAGTGCCTGGCACCGGGACGCGCGCGTTCAAGACGGGTCGGCCGGGCGGCAGGCAGCTGAGGCGCGTGAAGTGGCCGCCCCCGATGACGAGGTAGCCACGTCCAAGTGCCTGGCACCTGAACGTGGCCGGCCGGGGCACGGCCGCCGGTAGGGTGAGCTCGTGCCCGCCACCATCCGGATCGGGGGCGACCTGGAAGTGAGCCGGCTCGGGTTCGGCGCGATGCGGCTTTGCGGGCCGGGCATCCTCGGCTGGCCCGACGACCGGGAGAACGCACTCCGCGTCCTGCGCCGTGCCGTCGAGCTGGGCGTGAACCTCATCGACACCGCCGACGCCTACGGCCCCGAGGTGAGCGAGCTCCTCATCGCCGAGGCGCTCCACCCCTACCCGGACGGCCTCGTGGTCGCGACGAAGGGCGGGGTCGTGCGCACGCAGGACGGGGCCTGGTCGCGTGACGGGCGACCCGAGCACATACGCGAGGCCTGCGGGGGCAGCCTCCGGCGGCTGCGCCTCGAGCGGATCGACCTCTACCAGCTCCACGGGCCCGATCCGGACGTCCAGTTCGAGGAGACCGTCGGCGCGCTCGCCGCGCTGCAGGCCGAGGGCAAGGTCCGCCACGTCGGCCTCTCGAACGTCAGCGTGCAGCTTCTCCGGAGGGCACAGGCGCTCGTGCCCGTCGTCTCCGTTCAGAACCGCTTCAGCCTCGCCGACCGCTCCTCGCAGGACGTGCTCGACGAGTGCCACCGCGAGGGCATCGCCTTCCTTCCCTGGTATCCGCTCGAGGCGGGCGGCCTCGCACGGGCCGGAGGCGCAGTGAGTCGCATCGCGGAGGCACGCGGCGCCACTCCGGCCCAGGTCGCGCTCGCCTGGCTCCTCGCGCGCTCGCCCGTGGTCGCCCCGATTCCGGGCACCGCCTCCGTCGCTCACCTCGAGGAGGACGTCGCCGCGGCCGAGCTCGAGCTCACCGACGAGGAGCTCGCCGCCCTCGGCTGAGCATCGACGCCGTCGAGGGCGTGCAGGTCAGGGTCTGAGCTTCGAGGTGTCGACGACCCGGAAGTCCGAGCCTTTCACCTGGTGGAGCGAGTGGAGTTGCTGGTTCGACCAACCGGGATCGGGGACGCCCGAGACGTACCAGCTCGAGCCGTTGTCGGCGACGATCATCCCGTAGCGCTTCAGCGCGCGGAGGACGACGCGCGCCTGCGGGGGAAACCCGGCGACAGGGAAATTGGAGCGGAGGCGCAGGCGCAATCCCATGGGCGGGAGGTTCCGGCTCGTGGAGCTCGACGCGAAGTGGCGGGCCGGGTAGACGTACGCCTGCCGTGAGCGTCTCACCGTGAAGCGGAGGGCGTGGTCGATGATCCCGGCCGCGACCTCGTCGTAGCGCGCGAGGCCCGGCAGGATCGGCAGGCCGGCGGCGTCCGCCGACGTCCAGCCCCGGGGGCGGAGCGCGTTCGAGCCCAGATCCCAGATCGCCCCCGAGCCGGCGTCCCAGGCCGGCCAGAGGTCGAAGAGCTCGTAGAGGGTGCACGAGTCCTTGTCGACGATGATCGCGTGCCGGTCGCCGTCGGCGTCCGGGCCGCCCTCGATCGCGACGTCCGGCGGGATCGGATACGGCCCCGGATCGCTCTCGTCGCCGTAGAGGAAGTCCACGAAGGACGTCGGCTGCGAGCTGTCGACGACCGTGACCGGGATCCCGATCGGGCCACCGTCCCACAGGCCCGAGCCGAAGTCGGCGCGCACGTGGAGATCCGCGCCGATCGCATTGACGATCTCCTTCGAGCGCCGGTGCTTGGGCAGCGTGTCGACGCGCTGGTTCCAGACGTTCGAGGCCGGGAAGACCCTGCAGCCGGGCGCTCCGGGGAGCGGCGCCGCGTAAGCAGCATGGGCGAGCAGCGCCGCGGCCAGGGCCACGGAGAGTGCGAGCCTCATCGTCTCGTTGTGCGCCCGCGCCGGGCGGGCGTCAATCCCCGACTTGGAGGAGGACGGCCATGCGATCCCAGCGGTCGAGCTCGCAACCGTTCGAGCGCTCGAACGCCGCGTTGACCTGCTCGCCTTCGAGAACGCCGACGACCATGGCCTGCTCGGGCCCGCCGAAGATCATCGTACACGCCGCATCGGGAGCGACGGGCTCGAGCGCCTGCGGATCGGCCGCCAGGGCCGTGCAGGCGCCCTCGGGATCCGGATGTGTGCCGCCCACGGGGTCGCAGGTCAGCATCGCCTCGTGGGACTCGCCCTCCGGGCCGTCGGGCCAGAACGTGATCGTCAGCTCCGTCGCCGGAGCCGCCGGCTCGCCTTCGTCGTCTTCGTCCCCCGAGCCGCAGCCGGCAGCGAGGAGCGAGGTCAGTGCGACGAGGAGGACGAGGCCAGCTCGTCGGTGCGCAGCGCCAGCTCGACGTCGCGCTCGGTGATCGCGCGCTTCACGTGGGTCCACCAGCGGACCGTAACCGCGTTCCAGCTGATCGCGATGTCCGGATGATGGTCGGCCTCTTCCGCCGCTTCGGCCAGGCGGTTCACGAAGGCCATCGCCTCTGCGAAGTCCTTGAAGCGGAAGCCGCGCTGCAGCGCGCCGCGCACCTCGTTCCAGCCCTCGGGGTACTCCGTGCTCACGCCGCGGCATTCTCGCTCACCGTGAGCGTCCCGTCCGAGACAACCCCGAGGAGCTGGATCGGCCGGTCGGTCCAGCTGACGTCGCCCTCGGTCACGAGGCCGTCCACCTCCTCGAGCTTCAGGCCCTCGACGACGAGCGAGGCGCCGCCGCACTGGGGCGGGAAGGACTCGGCGAGCGCCGAGCAGAGACGGACTTCGTCGCCCTGGGCGAGCAGGGTCCCGTTCACGAGCAGCTGCTCGTCCGAGTCCGATGCGAGTGCGTCGTCGATGGAGATCCCCGGGCCGGCGGCGATACCGGAGGTCGGTGGGCCGGTGTCGCCCGCGGAGTCGCCGTCGCCGCCGCAGGCGGCAAGAGCGAGCAAGACGACCGCGAGCGCGGTGCGAGTGAAGGTCTTCATGCCCCTCCGACCGGCGCAGTGCCGGAAAGGTTCCCGGGAGCCTAGGACAGCGGCAGGCTTTCCACGCGCCCGTCCGCGATCGCCCAGGCGGCCAGCTCGCTCGTGCGGAGGGACAGGATCACGTACGGCCTGCCCTCCCAGAGCCCGATCGACTCGACGTCGGTCCGCGACGGCCGCGGGGGCGAGGCTGGGTGTGAGTGGAAGACGGCGAGCTCGTAGCCGTCGTCCTCCAGGAACCAGACCTCGGGATCGATCTCGAGCTCGAAGCGATACGGACTGCCCGCGCGGTTCCGCCCGGGGTAGAAGCGTTCCACGACGCCGTCGCGCAGCGCCAGCAAGCCGCAGGCCTCGTTCGGGAGCTCCGCCTCGGCGTGCTCGACGAGCGCCGAGCGCACCTCGGCCGGGATCACCACCAGAGGCGGTCCTCCATCGCCGCGCCGACCTCGTCGGCGGGGCGCGTCCAGAAGTCGGCGGAGAGGTACTTCCAGCCGCCGTCGGCGAGGACCGCGACGACGACGCCCTCGTCGAGCTCCTCGGCGACGCGCCGGGCGACGTGGACGACGGCGCCCGAGGAGACGCCCGCGAAGAGAGCCTCGCGCTCCAGGAGCAGGCGCAGCCCGGCAACCGACTCCTCGTTCGTCACCAGCACCTTGCGATCGAGCTTGGCGACGTCGAGGATCGGCGGAACGTAGCCGTCCGCGAGCGACCGCAGGCCGTAGACGAGATCGCCCTGGAGCGGCTCCGCCGCGGCCAGGATCACGTCAGGAAAGGATTCCCGGAGCCGGTCCCCTGCGCCCATGAGGGTGCCGCCGGTCCCGAGACCGGCGACGAGGGCGTCGACCTGCGGGAGGGCGTCTGCAATCTCGGCGCCCGTACCCTCGTAGTGGGCGCGGGGATTGGCCTCGTTTCCGTACTGGAAGGGCATGAACCAACGCGGGTCTCGCTCCGCCATCTGCAGAGCGAGCCGGACGGCGCCGTTGGATCCCTCCGAGGCCGGGGAGTACACGATGCGCGCGCCGTAGAGCTCGAGGAGCTTGACGCGCTCGGAGGTGGCGTTTTCGGGGAGGACGCAGGTCAGCGGGTAGCCCTTGAGCCGGGCCACGAAGGCGAGGGAGATCCCCGTGTTGCCGCTGGTCGGCTCGAGGAGCTCGCGACCCGGCTCGAGCTCGCCGGATGCCTCCGCGGCGTCGATCATCGCCCTCGCGACGCGGTCCTTGATGGAGCCCGTCGGGTTCTGGCCCTCGAGCTTGGCGTAGATCCGGACGCCGTCGTGCGGGGCCACGCGCGGCAGCTCGACCAGCGGGGTCTCGCCGATCGTCTCCAGGAGCGACGGGGTCAGCGTCCGCTCGCCGCCGGCCATGGCCGGGAGCAGGATCACCGTCGAGCCGGGACGAACCGCGGTGTCGAGACCGTCCAGCGTGCGCACGTCCTCGCTGTCGAGGTACACGTTGACGAAGGGCGCGATGCCGTCGCCGTCCTCGAGCACCTGCCGGCCGAGACCGGGGAAGCGCTCGGCGAGGTCGGCGAGCACGTCGCGCATGGTCGAGCCGCTGGCTTCGACCTCGCGCGCGCCGCCGACCTCGGAGCGCAACGTGGGCGGGATGCGAACCCGGATCATGTGACGTGCGTCCTTCCGCCCTGGCAGAACTCGACGTAGTCGATGTAGTCCGTGATGGTCGGGTCGTCGCCGCAGACCGGGCAGTCCGGGTCGCGGCGCAGGCTGATCTCCGTGAACTGGGTGTCGAGCGCGTCGAAGAGGAGCAGGCGGCCGACGAGCGGCTCGCCGATCCCGAGGGCGAGCTTGAGCGCCTCGTTGGCCTGGAGCGAGCCGACGATGCCGGGGAGGACGCCGAGCACGCCGCCCTCGGCACAGCTCGGGGCGAGCTCCGGCGGAGGCGGCTGCGGGAAGAGGCAGCGGTAGCACGGCCCCTCCTTGGGCTTGAAGACCGTCGTCTGGCCCTCGAAGCGGAAGATCGACCCGTGGACGACCGGGATGCCGTGCCAGACGGACGCGTCGTTTAGGAGGTAACGGGTGGGGAAGTTGTCGGCGCCGTCGACGATGACGTCCCAGCCCTCGCCGAGGATCCCGTCGACGTTCTCGGAGGTCAGGCGCTCACGAAAGACCTTCACGGCGACGTCGGGGTTGAGAGCCTCGATCGTCCGCTTCGCCGAATCGGCCTTCGACTCGCCGAGGCGCTCGGTCGAGTGGACGATCTGGCGCTGGAGGTTGGAGTCGTCGACGACGTCGTCGTCCACGATCCCGATCGTCCCCACCCCGGCCGCCGCGAGGTAGAGCGACGCCGGCGAGCCGAGCCCACCGGCTCCGATCAGGAGGATCCGTGCGTCGAGGAGGCGGAGCTGGCCCTCCTCACCGACCTCGGGAATGAGGAGGTGGCGGGAGTAGCGGCGCCGCTTCGGCTCGTCGAGCGCCCGCGGCAGGTCGAAGGGGTAGCCGTTCCGCTTCCACTCGTTGAAGCCGCCGGCGAGCGAGGAGACGTTCTCGAAGCCGAGCTCCTCGAGCGCCTTGGCCGCGAAGGCCGAGCGCGCGCCGGAGGCGCAGTAGACAACGACCTGGGCGTCCCGGTCGGGGACGGCGCCCTCGATGCGGGACTCGAGGTTGCCACGCGGCACGTGGAGCGCCCCCGGGATGTGGCCCTCGTCCCACTCGTTCCGGTCGCGGACGTCGACGAAGACGGGTTCCCCCGACTCGCGGAGCTCCACGGCGGCGGGTGCGTCGATCTCGTCGATCTCGCTCTTCACCTGCTGCAGGAGCTCGCGGTAGGACGGCATTGCTTCAGGAAGTATAGCTATGTCGCCGCGTCGTCCTGCAAGGGCCCGAAGCTACGCTCGCCCCGTGTCCAGGAACCGCGCCCGCGTCCTCGTAGGCCTCGTGGCAGTGGCGGCCGCGGCCATCGTCGTCGGCGTCGCCGTGCTCCAGAGCGGAGACGAGTCGGCGCCTGCTGCATCGACGGGGACGGCGCGGCCCGCGCCGCCCCTCGAGCTGGGCCTCGCGACGCGGGCCGACGAGGAGGCCGAGGCGCTGCGCGACGCCGAGCGGCTCGTCGACGAGGGCGACCGCGCGGGCGGCCGGGCGCGCTTCGAGGAGATCCTCGCCGCCAATCCCGAGTCGGTTGAGGCCGCGGTCGGCGCGGCGATCGCCTCCTGGCCGGACGGAACCGTGGAGCGTCTCGAAGCGCTGGCGGCCGAGAGCCCGCAGAGCGGCGTCGTGCGCCTCCACCTCGGCCTGGCCCTCCTGGCGAGCGGTGACGACGAGGGGGCGCGCTCGGCCTGGCGCGAGGTCGAGCGGGTCGACCCGGACTCGCCGTCGGCTCTGCGCGCCGAGGACCTGCTCAACCCGCAGTTCGTCCCGGGGCGCCCGCCCTTCGTGGCGCCGCTGGAAGCGCCGCCCGGGCTCGAAGACCTCTCGCCGGAGGAGCAGCTCACCGAGCTCGAGCGGCGGGCCGAGCGCGGCGGCGTCGAGGAGCGGCTGGCCTACGGTATCGCCCTCCAGCGCGTCGGCCGGCCGGTCTCGGCCCGCGAGGCTTTCGAAAGCGCGCTGGAAGCCGATCCGGACAGCGTCTCGGCCGCGGCCGCGGCAGCGGTCGGGCGCTTCGTCAAGGACGATCCTTCACAGGCGTTCTCGCGCCTCGGGCCGCTCGCCGACGCCGACGAGAGCGGCGTCGTCCGCTACCACCTCGGCCTCCTCCTCTCCTGGATCGGACAGGTCGAGGAGGCAATCCGGCAGCTCGAGCTGGCTCGCGACGCCGACCCCGGCGGGTTCTACGGCCGGGAAGCCGAGCGGCTTCTGAACCGTCTACGAGAAGTCGAATAAGCAGAGTCCCCCAAAAGGGGCATGACGAACGTCCGACCGGCGTGCAAGAGTCGCGGCGCTCGTGGTTCGAAGTTGCGGCAATGCGGTCGTTGACAAGTCGCCGGTCCCGACTACGTTGAGGAGTAGGGATAGGGGATTTGGAGGGGAGGAAGGGGAGCGAAGTGGGCGTCACGCTCGACCATGAGGACGCCAGGGCGCTCGTGCGCCAGGGGCAGGAGGCCGGCTTCCTCACGCACGAGGAGATAGCGCTCGCCCTCGGCGACGAGCTCGAGCCGGTGCAGCTGGACGAGTTCTACTCGGCGCTCGAGGAGCTCCACATCGAGGTGGTCGACGACGCCGACGACGAGGCCGAGGTCGAGGTCGAGCCGGAAGCGCGCGAGATCTCGACGGACGCGCTGCAGCTCTTCCTCAAGGACATCGGCAAGGTCCCGCTCCTCACGGCGGCGCAGGAGGTCGAGCTCGCCAAGCGCATCGAGCGCGGCGAGCATGCCGCCAAGCAGAAGATGGTTGAGTCGAACCTCAGGCTCGTCGTCTCGATCGCCAAGAACTATCGCAACCAGGGCCTGCCCTTCCTCGACCTGATCCAGGAGGGCACGATCGGGCTCGTGCGCGCCGCCGAGAAGTTCGACTACCGCAAGGGCTTCAAGTTCTCCACCTATGCGACCTGGTGGATCCGCCAGGCGGTTGCGCGGGCTCTCGCGGACAAGGCGCGGACGATCCGGATGCCCGTGCACGTGGTCGAGAAGCTGAACAAGATCGGCAGGATCGAGCGCAAGCTGCTCGGCGAGCTCGGTCGCGAGCCGACCGTCGATGAGATCGCCAGGGAGCTCGAGCTGGAGGCCGACGAGGTCGAGCACATCAAGCGGAGCGCGCAGGCGCCAGTGTCGCTGGAGAAGCCGGTCGGCGACGAGGAGGAGTCCGAGTTCGGCCACTTCCTCGCCGACGAGACGGCGCCGCCCCCGGACGAGGCGGTGGAGACGACCCTCCGCAAGGAGACCCTCGCTCGCGTCCTGCAGACCCTCTCGCTCCGCGAGCGGCGCGTTCTCGAGATGCGCTACGGACTGGACGGCCAGCACCCGCGGACGCTCGACGAGGTCGGGCGCACGTTCAACGTCACGCGCGAGCGCGTCCGCCAGATCGAGAACCAGTGCCTGAAGAAGCTCCAGGCGCTGGCCGAGGCGCAGAAGCTCAGAGACGTCGCCTGAGCCCGAAGCTCGCGCCGTAGACTCCCGCGCGTGACCGACCGGATCGACCCCGCCTGGCTGGCGGAGCTCTCGGAGTGGCTGCGGATTCCCAGCGTCTCCGCCGACCCCGCGCACACGGCCGACGTCCGTGCCGCGGGCGAATGGCTCTGCGACTTCGTCCGCGGGGCCGGCGGGACGGCCGAGCTCTCGGAGACCGGGACACACCCGCTCGCGGTCGGCGAGATCCGCGCTTCCGCGGGCGCCGCCGACGCGCCCACCGTCCTCCTCTACGGCCACTTCGACGTCCAGCCGCCGGCGCCGCTCGATCCCTGGGATTCTGACCCGTTCGAGCCGGAGATCCGCGACGGCTACCTCTACTGCCGCGGCGCCGTGGACGACAAGGGCAACGCCTACCTCCTGCTCAAGGCCGCGCGGCTCTTGGCCGAGGAGGGGGCACTTCCGGTCAACGTCCGCGTTGCCTTCGACGGCGAGGAGGAGATCGGCGGCCACTCGATCGTCGACTTCCTCGCCGCGGACGAGCGCGGCGCCGACGCCTGCCTCATCTTCGACACCGCCATGCCTCGGGAGGACGTGCCCGCCTTCGACCTGGCGGTACGAGGCCTCGTCTACTTCCACGTCCGCTTGAGGAGCGGGGAGCGTGACCTCCATTCCGGCATGTTCGGCGGCGCTGCCCTGAACGCGGTCCACGCGCTGGCGGAAACGCTCGGGGCCGTGACCGCGCTCCCGGACGAGCTCCGCGCCGGCGTCGACCCGCCCACGGAGGAAGAGCTGCGCTCGTGGCAGGAGCTCGATTCCGGGACGGTCGTGCTCGCCGAGGCCGGTGCCAAGCCCATGGACGGCGACGCAGCCGACGACTTCTACCTGCGCACGTTCGCCGCCCCCGCCGTGGACGTCAACGGGATCCACGGCGGCGAGCCCGTCCTCACGAAGACGGTCCTGCCGGTAGCCGCCGAGGCGAACGTCTCCATCCGGCTCGCGCCGGGGCAAGATCCCGAGGAGATCGCCGCTGCCTTCGAGCGCCTGCTCCGGGAGACGGCTCCCGAGGGCGCCGAACTGGCGATCGAGCGGAGGTCCTCCTCGCCGCCGGGCCTTATCCCTCCGGACTCGCTCGCGGTGCGCCTGGCGCAGGACGCCTTCGAGCGCGTCCTCGGCCGCCGCCCGCTCCTCCTCCGCTCCGGCGGCTCGATCCCGCTCGTCCCCGCGCTCGCGGACCGGGGCATCCCGACCATCCTCTCCGGGTTCGCCCTCCCGGGCGCGAACGTCCATTCGCCGAACGAGCGCCTGCTCGCCCGCTACGTGCCGCTCGGAGTCGAGGCGGCGCGCGAGACCCTCGTCGCCCTGGCCGACCTCAGCTGACGGTGAAGCCCGGCGAGGCGGTCAACGGCGCGCTCCGCAAGGCGATCCTGGCCTCGTCCGGGAACGCGCGCATGCGCGGATTCGCCGCGAAGCACGGCCTGCGTCTGGGCGCGTCCCGCTTCGTCGCCGGCGATGACCTGGAGGCCTGCGTCGCGGTCCTGCGCAGATTGAACGAGCAGGGGTTCTCCGCGAACACCACGCTTCTGGGCGAGGACGTCCTCGAGGAGGCGGAGACCCGCGCGGTCGTCGAGGAGTACGAGACGATCCTCGCCCGCCTCCACGACGAGGAGCTGAAGGCGAACGTCGCGCTCAAGCTCACGCACCTCGGCCTCGACATCGACGAGGAACTCGCCTTCGAGAACGTGCGCCGGGTCGTCGAACGCGCGGCCGAGCTCGGCAACTTCATCCGCATCGACATGGAGTCCTCTGCGCTCGTCGACCCGACGCTCCGCACCTTCCGGCGTCTGCGTGAGGCCGGCCTCGACAACGTCGGGACGGTGCTCCAGTCCTACCTCTACCGGACTCCGGAGGACCTCGAGGGCCTGCTCCCGCTCGCGCCCAACCTCAGGTTCGTCAAGGGGGCCTACCTCGAGCCCGAGTCCGTTGCATACCCGCGGAAGGAGGACGTCGATTCCGCCTACCTCCGTCTGGTCGAGCGGTCCCTCACCGGCGGCGGCTACACGGCGATCGCGACGCACGACGAGCGCATGATCGAGCACGCCCTCGCCTTCGCCGAGCACGAGGGGATCGGCCGCGACCGCTTCGAGCTCCAGATGCTCTACGGCGTGCGCCCGCAGCTCCAGCTCGACCTCGTCGCCCGCGGCTACGAGGTGCTCGTGGCCACGCCGTTCGGCCCCGAGTGGTTTCCCTTCTTCACGCGTCGCCTGGCCGAGCGGCCCGCGAACCTCACCTTCGTCGTTCGCAATCTCCTACGGCGGTAGGACGTCCAAGTCCACACGGGGCGCTTGGGAGCAGCCGCTCTCTGCTTGGGGCTCATGGCTGTAGCGACGAGCTGCGGTGGCGACGACGAGTACACGGCGACGAGCGCCGACGCCGCCGATCTCCACGTCGTTCAGGCTTGGACGAGTCAGCGGGCCTCTATGCGGAGGGTGCGCTCTCCTACGTTCGACCGCCGACCGACAGGTGCGCCGAACAGTTTGCGCTGGAGCCCGGGACCCCCTCACGGCTGCGATCGACGTCCGCCCCGCGGAGGGTTGCACGATCGACTTCGAGTGGGCTGAGTAGCCGCTACGCGGCCGGCGCGACGCGCTTCGAGCCATGGGCGTGCGTGTGCGTCTCGTCGGTGACGAGCCAGGTGTGGCCGAAGCGGCGCATCTCCTCGATGACCGGCAGGAGGGCCGTACCCTTCTCGGTCAGCTCGTACTCGGCCCGCCGCGCGGACGCGTGCTTCTCGATGATGTCGTCGTGCTCGAGGACGCGGAGGCGCTCCGAGAGCGTCCGCGGGCTGATGCCCGGGCACGAGCGCTCGAGCTCGGAGAAGCGGCGCGGGCCTTCGGAGAGGTCGTGGACGATGATCGCCGTCCACTTGGAGCCGATGATGTCGGCGGTACAGGCGACCGCGCACTCCTCGTCGTGGACGGGCCGCATCGTGCGCATATGCGCATTGTAGCCCCCGGGCTCGGGGGTCAATCCCACGGCGGCGGGTTGTGCGCCCAGCGGCCGCCGACCATCGTGGCGACGACCTCGATCTCCCCGAGCTCGTCCGGCGGCGTCTCGAGCGGGTCGCGGTCGAGCACGACCAGGTCGGCCAGGTAGCCGGGAAGGAGCCTCCCGCGCCGGCGCTCGTCCCCGGTCAGCCACGCGGGCGCGACGCAGGTCGCGTGCAGGGCCTGCTCCACGGTCACGCGCTGCTCGGGGTGCCACGACTCGCGGTCGTCGATCGTCCGGGTGACGCCCGCCTGGATCCCCGGCAGGGGCTCGAGCTCCTCGACCGGCGCGTCGGAGCCGTTGGCGACGACCGCGCCGGAGTCGACGAGCGAGCGGAAGGCGTAGGCGCCGTCCGTCTTCCCGGCCCAGAACGCGTCCGCGAGGTCACGGTCGGACGGCGCGTGGCTGAACTGGACGGACGCGGCGACACCCAGCTCCGCGAACCTGCCCACGTCCTCGGGGGCCAGGAGCTGGGCGTGCTCGATCCGCGGGCGCAGGCCGCGCGGGCGCCACTCGTCCTGCGTCTCCTCGAAGGCATCGAGCGCGCGGCGGTTGGCGAGGTCTCCGATCGCGTGGACGGCGACCGGGAAGCCGGTGCGCGCGCTTCGCCTGACAACGTCGACGAACTTCTCGTAGCCGACGATCTCGACGCCGGAGCCGTCGAGCAGGAGCGCCGTCCGCGAACCGAGCGTCCCGTCGAGGAAAGCTTTGATGTATCCGACGCGCAGGAAGTCGTCGCCGAGGCCCGACGCGAGGCCGATCTCCTCGAGCCGCTCGAGATGGTCCCAGGGGAGCGACTGCCAGACGCGGATCTGCAGCGCGCCCTCCGCCTTCAGGCGCTGGAAGACGCGGAGCGCGCCCAGCCAGCCGTCCTTGTCATGGACGGAGACGACCCCGCGCGAGAGCGCCAGCGGGATCGCCTCGCGGCACGCCTCGACCATCTCGTCATCGGTCGGGCGAACGTAGGTGTCGCGGAAGTGCCAGGCGCACTCCTCGCGGAGGACGCCGGTCGGCTCGCCCCGGGCATCGCGCTCGACGACGCCGCCGGGCACCTGGAGCTCGCCGCCGGCATGCGCCAGCGCGGCGGAGTTGAGCCAGAGCGAGTGGTAGTCCTTGGACATGAGCGCGACGGGCACGTCGCCGGTGATCGGGTCGAGGGCCTCCTTCGTCGGCTCGGCGGCCGGGGCCCAGTCGCCGCTCCGCCAGCCGAGGCCGCGAAGCCAGCGGCCGCCCGGCACGTCCCCGACCGCGGCCGCGATGCGTGTGAGAGCCTCGTCGAGCGAGACGGCACCCTCGAGCCGAACCTGGTGCTGGGCGAGGGCCCAGGTCGGGAAGTGGACGTGCGAGTCCGTGAAGCCGGGGAGGACGCAGCGGCCGCCGAGGTCGACCCGGTCGGGGCTGGCCAGCGCCGTCTCGTGCGTGCCGATCCCGCCGGCGATGCGTTCTCCCGCGATCGCGAGGGCGGCCGCCCTCGGGAGCGAGGGGTCGAGCGTGCGGACGACGCCGTTCTCGAGGATCACGAGCCGAGGATAGTCGCGCGCCCCACCCGCCGGACTACTCGCAGTGGGAAAACCGCTCTCTCCTGCCCGGCGTATCGACAGTCGATGCGTCGCCTCCTCCTCGTCGCTGTCGCCTTCCTCCTCCCGGCGTGCGGCGGGGAGGGGGACGCAAACGAGGCGGACGCGCCGGCCGGCGGGGACGTCGAGATCGTCCTTGCGGACTTCACCGTCGACGCGTCGTCGCTCGAGCTCGACCCCGGCTCCTACGTGGTCCGGGTCGTCAACGAGGGCGGCCGGACGCACGCGCTCGAGGTCGACGGGCCGACGGGGGAGGTCGAGACCGGCGACCTCGCACCGGGCGAGTCGGCCGACCTCTCCGTCGATCTCTCCGAGCCCGGCGAGTACGAGGTGTACTGCCCGGTGGACGGCCACCGCGAGCAGGGGATGGAGGGGACGATCACGGTGGGCGGCGCCGGGACAACCCCCGACGAGACCACGACCGTCGACGACCCCGGCTACGACTACTAGCCTGCCGATGGTAAGACTGATCGGTAACGCGCATGCGCGGAACCGCCACCTGGCTCCTGGTTGGGGCAGTCGCCGCCCTCGGCCTCGTCGCGGGCGTGGACGCGTTGCAGGACGTCGGCGGGGCGGAGCCGTCGTCCGCCGAGCCCGAGCTGCCGGACGCTCGTACCGAGACCGAGCTCGACCCGGAGGTCGAGGTCGAGTCCGAGATCGAGGCGGCCGGGCAGGCCTTCGTCGCCGCGCGGGACGCCCTGCGGGCGGCCGGAGTGCCCGAAGGCGTCCTCACGTTCACGGACGAGGAGTGCCGCCTGCGCTCCGTGACCTTGCCCCACCTCGAGCCGCAACCGGGCCCGCAGGGGGAAGCCTGCTCGTTCACCGCCACGGCCCGCGACACCTTCGCGCTCGGCGGGCCGCCGCCCGCGCCGTCCGGCTACCTCGCCTTCCGCTGCCGCGGAGGCACGGGCGAGCTCCGGATGCCGAACGGCCGCCTGTTTGCGCGCGTGCGCCGTGGCTGCGGCCTGGTCTGGCGCCCGGACGGCACCCCGGCGTTCTTGCGCGCGGGCGAGGTGCGCCGCTTTGCGCCCTGCCCGGGCGACGAGGCCGGAGCTCTGCCGGTGCGCTGCAGCCGCACGCTGCTCTCGCGCGCCGACCTCGTCCGCGAGCTCGGGCAGGCGGGGTGGGGCGGTGCACGCTTCCGGATCGGGGAGTTCCACTGGCTGAGCAACCGGCGCCTGATCGCGACCGTCAGGACCGGGGACGGGTCGGAGCTGCTCGCGGTCTTCGCCCGCCGCCGGCTCGTCTCGGCTCCACGCTTCGCCTACGATGGCCTCCGCGAGCTCCGCCCGAGCCCGCGCGGGACCTTCGTCGCGGCGCGAATCGAGTCTCCCGGCGGGCTCCTCGTCGTCGACCGGGACGGCAGGCCGGTGCGCCTCGCCATGCGCCACGGCGACGCGCTCGCCTGGTCTCCCGACGAGCGCTGGGTCGCCCAGGCGACCGCCGACGGGATCTACGTCTTCCGGGCGGACGAGCCCAGCCCCGCGTTCCTGCACGTGCCGATCGTCGCCCGCGATCTGGTGTGGCGATGAGCCGGCGGCGCTGGTCGACGTGGCTGGTGGTCGCCGGGCTGGCGGCGATCGCGCTCATCGCGGTCGTGGACGCGTTCCGCGAGGAGCCCGAGGCGGTCGGCAGCGAAGCCGGGTCGACGACGGTAACGGGCCTGGGCGAGGACCGGGGCGAGGCCGTCAGCCGGCTCCGGGAAGCCGGCGTGTCCGGCGTGTTGACCTATTCGGACGAGGAGTGCCGGCTGCACGCCGTATCGCTGCCGGACCTCGAGCCGGTGCGGGCGCCCTCCTACGAGATGTGCCGGCCGGCGACGTCCACAGGTGAATTCGGGGTTCTCGACGGCGACGTCGTGTGGGCCGGGCTCGGCTACGGCGCCGTCCAGGTCGTCATCCCGCAGGAGGAGCTGTCGCGAGCGATTCTCGGCACCGCG
>DATIBF010000045.1:0-2397 GCA_035457655.1 Gaiellaceae bacterium | reverse complement strand
GACCGCATCAAAAGGACGAGTTCCGTAGGACGTCGTCCTTGCAGCGCACTCACCCAGGACGCCGCGACGACGAAGCGTCACTCTGCTTCGAGTTCAGCTGATGCCCGTCCTGCTGGGGGTCGAGGAGACGCGCGAGACCTTCGCCGGCCTCGAGACCTGGCAGATCGTCCTCTGGTACGTCCTCATCGCCGTCTCCGTGGCGATCTTCCTCTTCGGAGTCGGCCGCCTCGTACACAAGTACCGCCGCGGGCGCACGCGGGCGCCGGTCGGCAACCCGCTCCGACGCGCGGTCGCGACGACGAAGATCGTCGCCACGCACGCCTGGATCCGGCGGCGGGACCCGCTCGCGGGCCTCGGCCACCTGCTCGTCTTCTACGGCTTCGTCGTCCTGTTCATCGGGACGGGCATCCTGGCCTTTCAGGACGACTTCGCCGAGCCCGTGCTCGGCTGGGTCTTCTGGCAGGGCTGGTTCTACCTCGGCTACTCGCTCTTCCTCGACGTCTTCGGCATCGCGCTGATCGTCGGCCTGAGCGTGTTCGCGGTCAAGCGCGGCGTGCTGAGGCCCTTCCGTCTGTCCTACTGGCGCCCCGCCGAGGCGGCGCCCCAGCTGGCGGACGAGGCGAAGCGCTACCGGCTCGGCGACTGGCTCTTCCTCGGCAGCCTGCTCTTTCTCGCCCTCACCGGGTTCTTGCTCGAGGCCTTCCGCATCGCCGCCGACGACCCGTCCTTCGAGAAGTGGGCGCCGTTCGGCTGGCTCGCCGGCCAGGCCTTCATCGCGCTCGGCTTCGACGGCGACGCGGCCGAGTCGGCCCGGGCGGTCACGTGGTGGGTGCACGGCGTGTTCGCTCTCTTCTGGGTCTCCTCCATCCCGTTCACGAAGGCGGTCCACATGCTGGCCGGCCCGGCCGGCGTCGCGGTGAAGGACGAGCGCGCCGGCAACGCGCTCCTGCCGCTCCCGGCGGACGCGAAGCCGGAGGAGGTCGGCTACGCCACGATCGACGCGCTCGCGCCCAAGCACCTGCTCGACCTCGACGCGTGCACGAAGTGCGGCAAGTGCCACGCCGCGTGCCCGGCGACCGCGAGCGGCTACCCGCTCTCGCCCCGTGACCTCGTCCTCGACCTGCGCGAGGTGGCCGAGGGCTCGATGGACAACCGTTCGGCACTGGGGATCCCGCCGCGCTTCCCCGAGCACGCCGACATCCTCGGCACCGTGATCAAGGAGGAGACGCTCTGGTCGTGCATGCAGTGCATGGCCTGCGTCGAGATCTGCCCGGTCGGCATCGAGCACGTCCCGATCATCAACCAGATGCGCCGGGCGCTCGTCGAGCGCGGCGACATGGACGGGCAGCTCCAGCAGACACTGGAGACGATCTACACGTCGGGCAACTCCTTCGGCGAGGCGAAGCGCAAGCGCGGCCGCTGGGCGAAGGACCTCGACTTCGACGTGAAGGACGCGCGCAAGGAGCCCGCCGAGATCCTCTGGTTCGTGGGCGACTACGCTTCGTTCGACCCGCGCAACCAGCGGATCAGCCAGGCGCTCGCGCGCGTGCTGCGGCAGGCGGGCGTCGACTTCGGGATCCTCTACGACGGCGAGCGCACCGCCGGGAACGACGTACGCCGGGCCGGGGAGGAAGGCCTGTGGTCGTCCCTCGCCGAGGAGAACGTGGAGACGCTTTCCAGCTGCCGCTTCGACCGCATCCTCACCTCCGACCCGCACACCTTCAACACGCTCAAGAACGAGTACCCCCAGCTCGGAGGCAACTGGCAGGTCGTCCACCACTCGCAGCTCCTGCTCGAGCTGCTCGCGGCGGGCCGCCTGCGCCCGCGCAAGGGCCTCGGCTACCGGGTCACCTACCACGACCCCTGCACGCTCGGCCGCTACAACGGCGTCTACGACGAGCCGCGGCAGGTGATCGAGGCGCTCGGCTGCGAGCTGGTCGAGATGCCCCGGAACCGGGACAACTCCTTCTGTTGCGGCGCCGGCGGAGGACGGATCTGGATGAAGGAGCTGAAGGCGGACGAGGCCCAGCGGCCGAGCGAGAACCGCATCGACGAGGCCGTCGCGCTCGCCGCGGTGGACTACTTCGTCGTCGCCTGCCCCAAGGACGTGACCATGTACGAGGACGCGATCAAGACGTCGGGCCACCAGGGCGAGATCGAGCTGCGCGAGCTCTCGGAGCTCGTGCTCGAGTCGCTGGCCGTCGGTCGCAACGGAAAGGAGAGCTCGTGAGCAAGGAGACCGCCTTCTACCCGCGCCTCGCGGCGCTGACCGACGAGTGGATGGACCTCTTCGGCTACTGGGCGCCGACGGTCGTGACCGACACGCAGGAGGAGTACCGCGCCGTGCGCGAGACCGCGGGCCTGATGGACTTCACGATGCTGCGCAAGGTCGACCTC
>DATIBF010000044.1:0-11623 GCA_035457655.1 Gaiellaceae bacterium | reverse complement strand
CGCGTTCGGACTGCCAGGCTGAACGCGCCCGTAACCGACGCCGAGGGCGGCCCGGCTCGCCGGCCGGGCCGCCCTCAGGCGACGAGCAGCGCGACGGCCGCGAACTGGCACGACGCCGCCAGCACGGTGAGCACGTGGAAGAGCTCGTGGAACCCGAAGACCGTCGGCGAGACGTCGGGCCACTGGAAAGCGTAGACGACGGCTCCGAGTGTGTACAGGAGGCCGCCGGCGGCGACGAGGGCGGTTCCGTGGAGGCCGGAGGCCTCGATGATCTGCGGCAGCGCGACGATGCCGACCCAGCCGAGGAAGATGCCGGCGGCGACCGGAACCCAGCGCGGCGCGTCCAGCCAGAACAGCCGCTGCACGATCGCGAGCGCGGCCCCGATCCAGACGACCCCGAGGACCGAGAACTGCCAGGCCCCGCTCAGGACGAGCAGGCCGTAGGGCGTGTAGGTCCCGGCGATCAGGAGATAGATCGACGCGTGGTCGAGCCTGCGCATCACCCGCTTGGCCGCCGGACGCCAGTCGACGCGGTGGTAGAGGGCGCTGACGCCGAAGGTGAGGACGAGACAGCCTCCGAAGGCGGCCACGGCCAGGCGCTCGCGGGAGCCCGAGGTCGTCGTGACAAGCGCGGCGCCGAGCAGGGCGAACACGCCGAACGCGTACAGGTGGAAGACCCCGCGCAGGCGAGGCCGCTCGGCCGCGTGGTCCGGCGGGCTAGCGATACCGGTAGACGATCCGACCTCTGGTGAGGTCGTACGGAGACACCTCGACCTTGACCCGGTCGCCCAGGAAGATCCTGATGCGGTGGCGCCGCATCTTGCCGGCCGTGTACCCGAGCGTCTCGTGGCCGTTGTCGAGCTGGATGCGGAACATCCGGTTGCGGAGGGCCTCGACCACCTCGCCCTCCATCTCGATCTTCTCCTCCTTGTCGGCGATAGCTCCTCCTTCACTCGTCTGTTGCTCGGAGCCGCCCGCGGCCGCGCGGGCGGCTCCGGCAGCCTCTCTACGGGGCGACCGTGGCGACGTTCGTCGCCTCGGGGCCCTTCTCGCCCTCGCGCGGCTCGTACTCGACGCGCGCGCCCTCGGCGAGCGTCTTGAAACCCTCGCCGGCGATGTTCGAATGGTGCACGAACAGATCCTTCGTGCCCTCGTCAGGGGTGATGAAGCCGTACCCCTTGCTGTCGTTGAACCACTTGACGGTTCCGCTGGCCATAAAAAACACCTCCCTCACCTGGTACAAGAACGGGTAAGGAAAGCGCCTTGCGCGAACCGGACTCGCTCTAGTTATCGCCGACGAGGATAGCAGGGCACCGGCGTCTGCCGGCATGCTGCGCCGGTGAATGTCGAGACTCTGGGGTTCTGCGAGCCGTCCTTCGCTCAGGCGGGCGAAGCCTTCGCTCGAGGCTTCGAGGAGGGAGGCGAGCTCGGCGCCGCCGTCGCCGTGCACCTGAACGGCCGCCTCGTCGTCGATCTCTGGGGCGGTCTCGCCGACCCGGTCGACACTCGTCCTTGGGAGGCCGACACGATCGCCCACGCGTACTCGGTCTCGAAGCCCTTCGTGGCCGCCTGCGCTCTCGTCCTCGCCGAGCGCGGGCAGCTCGACCTGGACGCGCCGGTCGCCGCCTACTGGCCGGAGTACGCGGAGGCCGGGAAGGAACGCACGCTCGTCCGTCACCTCCTCACGCACCAGAGCGGGCTGCTCGTCCTCAGTGATCCGCAGCCGCCCGCCGCGCTCCTCGACTGGGAACGCCTGACGGAGCTGCTGGCCGCAGAGCCTCCGCTCTGGGAGCCCGGCACTCGCCACGCGGAGTGCGCCGGCTTCTACGGCCACCTCGTCGGCGAGGTCGTCCGTCGAGTCGACGGGCGCAGCCTCGGACGTTTCCTCGCGGAGGAGATCGCGGCGCCCTGGGGGCTCGACTTCCACATCGGTCTCGACGATGAACAGAAGAGGCGGGCAGCGCACCTCGTGGATCCGGAAGGTGCCTGGCGCCGTTCGATAAATGAGGACCCGCGCCGGTGGGTCGAAGCCTCCCTTGACAACCCGCCCGGCATGCTCGACGTGGACGTCGTCAACTCCGACGCCTACCGCGCGGCCGAGGTCCCTGCCGTCAACGGTCACGGCACCGCGCGCGCGATCGCCCGCTTCTACGGCGGCCTGGCCGCAGGCGGCGAGCTCGACGGCGTCCGGCTGTTCGAGCCCGAAACAGTCGAGAACGCCCTGCGTCCCCAGGCGGTCGGCCGCGACGAGCTGCTGGAGGACGACGCCGCGTGGAGCCTCGGCTTCAGGGTGGACGGGGACGACGGCGGCTTCGGCCTCGGCGGCAATCGGCGGGTTCGCGGGCTTCGGCATCCGCCGTCCCGGCCTCGCGCTCGGCTACGCCTACGTCACGTGCGCTCTCGGCGGCCACGAACGCGCGCAGGCCTGCGAGGACGCGCTGGAGGCGACTCTGACGTCCTAGCCGTCGAGCTCTCGCGGGACGACGAATCCCTGGAGCTCGGCGCCGCCGTCGGCGAGCTTGGCCCACGGTGCTCGGAAAGCGACCGTCGCCAGCGCGCCCGTGGGGAACCGCTCGAGCGCGTCGCCCCTGCCCGTGAGGGCGACGGCGAGCTCGTGGAGCGTCGGGTTGTGTCCGACCACGAGCACCGAGCCCACCGACTCGTCGACCTCGCGCACGCGCCCGAGCACCTGGGAGACGCCTGCGCCGTAGAGCCCGTCCTCGAGCCGGATCTCGACCTCGCCAGGGAACACGGGCAGAACCGCGGCGAGCGTCTGCCTGGCCCGTAGCGCCGTGGAGCAGAGGACGAGCTCCGGCGCAATCCCCTGACGGCGAGCGTTCTCGGCGATCTTCCGGGCTGCCCTTTCGCCACGGGGTGCGAGGGGCCGCTCGTAGTCGGGCAGGTCGGGATCGTCCCAGCTGGACTTGGCGTGGCGGAGGAGGTGCAAGCGCTTCACGAAAGTCGTATTCTCATGGGAATTCCGGGCAACTGCGGGGAAGGAGACAGGCCCTCCAGGGCCGAACTTCCGACCGTGCCAGACTTGGCCACCATGAAGGGGGCAGCCGTCCGCCCTTCCGTTCGAGTTCGTCGCTCAGCCGCCATCGCCCTCGGCGTCGCGCTCGAGGCGCTGGTGATGCTGCTCGGCAACTGGCACGACCGGTATCCGGGGGTGGCGGTCGCCGCGGGGCTCGTCGTGGCCGCGCTGGCCGGCGCGACCGGCGGGATCTGGAGCGGGCTCGCGGTCGCCGGCGCAGGTTGGACGCTCCACTTCTTCTTCGTCGCCGACCAGGCCTGGCAGGCGCTGATCGGATTGCCGGCGTGGCTCGCGGTCGGCGGCCTCGCCGGCTGGCTCGCGACGAGTCGCCTGCGGACGGCACAAGAGCGCCGCCTGGTCTCGGGCGAGCTCTCCGCGGTGCGCGAATCGGCCTCCGAGGCGATCATCGGGATCGACCTCGAGGGCACGATCGTGAGCTGGAACGCGGGCGCGAGGGAGATCTACGGGTACGAGAGCGACGAGGCGATCGGCCAGCCCATCTCGCTGCTCGCCCCGGAGGGTGAGGAGGAGGAGTCGATGCGCCCCGCCCAGGCGGCCCAGCTCGGCGAGCGCCTCGACGTCCCGAGCACCGTGCATCGGGACAAGGAGGGCGGCGGCCTCGCGGTGTCACTGACGGTCGCGCCCATTCCGAACGGGGCAGGCGAGGCGACCGGCGCGGTGGTGGTCACCCGCGACATCGGCGAGCCGCAGCGCGCCGAAGCGCGCCAGCGCGAGAGCGAGGCCAAGTACAGGGCGCTCACCGAGCACCTCCCGACGGTCACCTACGTCCATCCCCTCGGCGAGCGGGGGACGCCGCTCTACGTGAGCCCACAGGTCGGGGCGATCCTCGGTTACGCGGCCGACGAGTGGCTGGCCAAGCCCAGCCTCTTCTTCCAGCTCGTCCACCAGGACGACCGCGAGCGCGTCTCGGCCGAGATCGCGGCCGCGGCCGCGGGGGCCAGGCCGCTGCGCTGCGAGTACAGGATGCTCTCGCGCGACGGCCGGATCGTCTGGGTGCACGACGAGGCGGTGACGGTGCGGGACGACGACGGCCGTCCGCTCTACGTGCAGGGCTACCTGCTCGACGTGAGCGAGCGGCGGCACGCCGGAGAGGAGCGGGAGCGCCTTCTGGCCGCCGAGCGCGCAGCCGCCGCCGAGGCCCTCGACCGCCAGCGGAAGCTCGACGTGCTCGCGCGCGCGGGAGAGATCCTCGCCTCCTCGCCGAACTATCAGGCCACCCTCAGGCGGGTCGCGGAACTGGCCGTCCGCGACCTCGGCGACTGGTGCGTGGTCGACCTGCTCGACGACGACGGCACGGCCACCCGCCTCGCGGCCGCGCACTCGGGCCCCGGATTGCCTTCCGGGGACGAGCCCGGCCCGGCTCCTGAGCCCGACATCCTCGAGGTTGCGCAGCGCGGGAAGCCGGAGCTCACCGAGTCGCGGATGTGCATCCCGCTTCGCGCCCGCGGCCGGACCCTGGGCGCGCTGACGCTGATCACACGGGCGCCCGGGCGCTCCTACGGGGCCGACGACCTCGCGGCCGCGCAGGATCTCGCCGGGATGACCGCGCTCGCCATCGACAACGCCCGCCTGACACGGGAGGTCGAGGAGTCCGCCGACGCGGCACGCGTGCTCACCTACGTCGCGGACGGCGTCGTCCTCGTCGACCAGACCGGGACCATCCGACTCTGGAACCCAGCGGCCGTGGCGATCACCGGCCTCGCGCCCGACGAGGTGCTGGGCCGGGCCGCCGGCGACGCCATCGCCGGCTGGAAGGCGCTTGCCGACCGGATCCCCGTCGGCACCGCGGCGGAGTCCGTGCAACCCGAGACCTTCCCGCTGGAGACCGCGCGCGGCGAGCGCTGGATCTCGATCTCAGGCGTCGACTTCTTCGGCGGCATCGTCTATGCGTTCCGGGACGTCACCGACGCCCGCAGGCTCGAGGAGCTGAAGGCGGACTTCGTCTCCACCGCCTCCCACGAGCTGCGCACGCCCCTGGCCGCGGTCTACGGGGCGGCCCAGACCCTCCGGCGCCACGACTTCGCCCTCGACGAGGCCGGCCGCAACCGCTTCGTCTCCCTGATCGTGGACGAGTCGGAGCGGCTGAACCGGATCGTCAACGAGATCCTCCTGGCCAATCAGCTCGACGCGGGCCGCCTCGACCTCGAGGAGGAGCCCTTCGACGCCGGCGACCTCGTCCAGCGCGTCGTCGAGTCGGCCCGCGAGCACGGGCGCCCCGGCATCCGCTTCGAGACGATCGTCTCCGAGTCGACCCCGTCGGTCGCAGCCGACCGCGACCGGGTGCGCCAGGTTCTCGTCAACCTCGTCGAGAACGCCATCAAGTACTCGCCCGACGGCGGGCCTATCCAGGTAGGAGTCCAGCCGGCCGACGGGGCCGTCTGCTTCTACGTGCGCGACGAGGGCCTCGGCATCCCAGCCGACGAGCAGGCCCGGATCTTCGAGAAGTTCTACCGACTCGACCCCGAGATGACCCGCGGAATCGGCGGCACCGGCCTCGGGCTCTACATCTGCAGCGAGCTGCTCGACCGCATGGACGGCCGCATCTGGGTCGAGTCGCAGGAGGGCGTCGGCTCGACCTTCTCCTTCGAGCTCCCGGCGGCCGAGCCGACCGCCGCGCGCCCGGCCGCCGTCGGCGAGCCACGCGAGCTCACGGACGCCCTGCGCCCGCCCGGGCCGGGAGCGCTTCCCGGGATCTCCTAACGGCGCTGCTTGAGCCGGCGAAGCTCGTCGAGCTCCCGCTCCGTGGGGGGCTCCGTCGCGACGAGCGGCTCGCGGATCCTGAGCGGCCAGCCCGTCGCCTCCAGCACCTGGACGACCTCGACGCCCGGGTGCAGGGCGGTCAGCTCGAGCTCCCCGTCTTCTCCCGGCTTCAGCACGCCGAGGTCGGTGACCACCAGGAAGGCTTCGCCGCTTCGGCCCAGCGAAGTGACGAAGTCGAGCCGCTCGACGAACGCCCGCTGCGAGTGCCTGAGCATGACGATCACCTTCTTCGCGGCGGCGGCGATCTCGGGCGCACCCCCCGCCCCCGGCAGGCGCACCTTTGGATGGTCGTAGGAGCCGATCACCGTAGTGTTGATGTTTCCGTGCCTGTCGATCTGCGCCGCGCCGAGGAAGCCGACGTCGATGCGCCCGGCGCCGATCCAGTAACTGAACATCTCGGGGACCGAGACGAGCTCGTCGGCGGTGGCGGCGAGGTCGTCGTCGCCGATCGAGAGCGGCAGGTTGACCGGCTTCGCGCCGATCGCCCCGGACTCGTAGACGAGCACGCAGTCGGGTGCGTGCAGGCGGCGCGCGAGGTTCGCGGCCGCGTTCGGCGGTCCCACCCCGACGAGCACGACCTCCCCGTCCTCGAGCTCGCGCGCGGCCATCACGGTCATGACCTCCTCGGGCGTCATCCGGCCTCCAGGACGTGCTCGCGCATCCACTCCGAGAAGCGGTCGCGATCCCGGGAGATCTCATCCCAGACGGTGTAGAAGGCGTTGTCGCGGACCGAGTAGCCCGCTGCGTACGACGGCCAGGCACCTCCCGGCTGGACCACGACGGCGTCCAGCACCCAGGCCGGGAGGACGACGGAGTGCGGGCGAGGCTCGAGCTCCTCGACCACCTGCTCGACCGTCACGATCGCCCGCTTCGCGCCGAGCACCGCCTCCTTCTGGACGCCGGAGAGGCCCCAGAGCATGACGTTCCCGCGGACGTCGGCGTGTTGCGCGTGGATGACAGCGACGTCGGCGTTGACCGCCCTCACGGCGCTCACCTGCTCGCCGGTGAAGGGGCTCTCCACGGGAGCAACCGAGTCGTTCTCGGCGAGCAGGTCCGTTCCCTCGTACCCGCGCAGGACGCCGAACGGGAGGTGGGCCGCGCCGGCGGCGTAGGCGGCGGCGAGCCCGGCATGGGAATGCTCGACGACCGCCAGGTCGCGCGGCCAGCCGTGCTCGACGGCGTCACGGAAGCGGTGCAACGACCCTACGCCGGGGTTTCCGCCGTAGGAGAACGTGAGCTGCCGGGCGCAGCCCGTCCCGATCAGCTGGTCGTAGATGACGTCAGGCGTCATGCGGACGAGCGCAAGGTCCCGCCTGCCCTGGCGGACGATCTCGTGGCCCGCGGCGAAGGGGACGAGGTGGGTGAAGCCCTCGAGCGCGATCTCGTCGCCGTCGTGAACGTGCGCGGCGATCGCATCCGCGAGCGAGAGAAAGCGCGCGCCCCGGGACATGCCGGTTCGAGCCCGGTCAGACCTCGACGCCGTACGCCTCGGTGAACGCCTCGGCCGCGTACCCGAGGGAGGCGTAGGCAAAGCCGCCGTCGCCCCAGTCCGTGCCCCAGCTGTTCCTGACGATGAACCGTCCGGACGTGTAGCCGACGAGCGCCACCGCATGGCCGCCGCGCTTGGTTTCCGGAAGGTAGTCGTCGAGGTTACCCCCGTTGACGGTGGCGTCGTACCAGGTGTCGTCCACGTTCAGGCGCGTGAGGATGGGCCCCTTGGTCGCGAGCCAGATACGCCACGTCGTCTGGCTGGTCCCCAGGTTGAAGTAGGCGAGGATCTTGAGCTGGGCGGCGACCGCGTAGAACGTGTTCGCCTGTCCCGGATAGAGGCGGCCGGAGCCGAACGGCAAGGTCGTGTCGCGGACGACGCCGAACTTGCGCGCGATGTCGAGCGCGGCCTTGAGGCTCGTCCCCTCGGTCTCGATGAACGTCGTCGGCCTCGTGATGAACGGATCCGTCTCCTTGGAGGCCATCCAGACGAACCGCGGCGAGAGTAGCGTCGTCTGCGGGATGCGGCCGTTGTTGACGAAGTGCCAGCGGAGCACCGAGTCGGTGCAGGCCCAGCCCACGCACGAGCCCGTCGAGCCCTGGTCGGCGACCTTCCACCAGGTCGCGCGGAGGTCTTTGGATGCGGGCAACGGCGGCGCGGCCATGACCAGGTCGGCCTCCGCGGCGGTCTCGAAGTTCCAGTCGTCGTCTTGCTTCGGCGACGGCTTCGCGTTGAGGATCCGCTTCGGCTGCCGCTTCCGGGCCGCCTTCCGCCGCGTGGTCTTCCGCGGTCTCGCCACCGGGCACCTCCTCTGGAGGGGAACGTGAGCGCGCCGAGTGTAGACGGTCGCGTAGCCTCCTCGCCGTGCGGCGCCTGCTCGTCTACGCCGGCGTGTTCGTCCTCGGTGCCCTCGTGCTCCGCGTCGCGGTCGTGCCCGCCGAGGTTTGCCCCTCCGTCACACCCGCCGAGGCGCGGACGGCCGTGGACGAGGCGGCAGGGTGGCTCGAGCGCGGCGTCCAGCCGGGAGGCCGGTACATGTATGGCTACGACCGCGAGGCCGACCTCGTCTCGCTCGATTACAACATCACCCGGCATGCCGGGGTGATGATGGGCCTCTACCGGCTCGCGGCCGAGACGGGCGATCGGGAGGCGCTGGCGGCCGCCGAGCACGGCCTCTCCTTCCTGCACGCCAACCTCCTCCGGCACGACGACTGGACGGCGTTCGCCGAGCCGGGCCAGGACGCGCGGCTGGGCGCGAGCGCACTCGTCGCCGCAGCCCTCGTGCAGCGCCGCGCAGCGACCGGAGACACCGGCGAGGACGACCTCCTGCACGGCCTCGCGCGCTTCCTCCGCGCCCAGCAGCAGGCCGACGGCAGCGTGCTCGGAACCTGGAGCGTCGCGACCGAGCGCGCGCTTCCCGGCGAGTACTCGACATACGGGACCGGGCAGGCCCTGTGGACGTTCGCGCTCATGGACGACCTCTTCCCCGGCGAGGGTTGGGACGAGGCTGCACGGCGCCTTGCTCGCTTCGTCGCCACGCGCCGCGACGAGGTCGAGGGCCACTACCTCACCTTTCCCGACCACTGGGTCGCGTACGGGCTCGCCGAGCTCGGACCGGAGGGGCTCGGCGAGCCCGAGGTCGCCTACGCTCGCAAGTTGGCGGGGATCTTCGGCCTCAACTCGCGCCTCGAGGCGCAGAGCGGCGAGGACGGGCTCCGGCGGCTCCTGCGCGGGGAGCCGGCCTCCGGTGCCGGGCTCGGCACCGTGACCGAGGGCCTGGCCCAGCTGTGGCGCCTCAGCCTCCAGGACCCGCGGCTGGGCGACCTCACCGAGGACCTGGAGACGCGCCTGCGCTGCACGGCCGGCCGCACTGTCGACCGGCAGATCGACCCCGTCGAGGCACAGGCCGCCCCGCGCCCGCTCCTCGCCCTCGGCGCGTGGTTCTCGGAGGACGGGTACACGCAGATGGACCACCAGCGGCACCCGCTCTCCGGCCTTCTCGCCACGCTTCCCCTCCTGGAGGAGGACGCGCGCTGACATTCGCCTTCCTCGCGTTCGCGCTCGTCGCGGCGGTGAACCCGTGCCGGCTGCGACTCGTGCTTCCGGAACGGGTCGCGGCCGTCGCGCTCGGATGCGTCGTGGCGCTCGGCGCCGTCGCCGCGATCGCGGCGCTCGGCGGCGCGCTCCTGTCCGCGCTCGACATCAGCCCGGAGAGCTTCCGGCTCGGCGCCGCGCTCGTGCTCGTGCTCGAGGGAGCCCGGGCGCTCGTGTTCGCCTGGCCCGCTCCCGAGCCCGAGCTCGCCGGGCTCGAGGCCGGCCTGGTTCCGGTCGCCTTTCCGCTCCTGCTCTCCCCGGGGGTCGTGGCGCTCGCCGTCGCAGCGGGAGGCGACGACGTCGAGCCGGAGGCCGTCGGAGCGCTGGCGATTGCGTGCGCGCTCACCCTCGCCGACACGCTCATACCTCGCGGAGAGCGGGCCGACACGCTCTTCGTCGCCGGGGGGCGCCTGCTCGCCGCGCTCGAGATCGCCGCCGGCGTGGCGCTCGCCGTCGGCGCGATCGGCGACGTCTAGGAGGGGACTTGGCCTCCTACGCTCCGGGGAAGCCCTGAGCCGAGCCCCGGGGGCGCCCGGTTCCATCCGGAGGCGTTCGGGCGTACCGTCGTAGCTGTCTTTCAACCCGGAAGGAGCCGTCATGAGAAGGATCTACGCCCTCGTAGCCGGGACGCTCCTCGCGCTCTCGCTGGCCGGCCCCGCGCAGGCCACGGGCGTCCCGAGGCTGCTGACGAAGTTCCAGCCGGTGCTGGTCTTCCATCCCGGCGAGGAGCTCCGGCCCACCGCCGTGGAGTCGTTCGTCCGCGACTCGAATCTCGAGGCGGCCACGAGCCCGACGACATGGATCGTCGTGAATCCGAGCCCGACCGCGGACGGCCTGCCGGCGACGAGCCCGCCGGTCTGGCGCCTGAACCAGCGGGACTGCTTCGCCGGGGCGCCGCTCGGCGACCTCGCCTGCTACGTCGCCGGGGCCGCTGACGAGCCCGGGGTCACCGTCTACGGGCGCGTCACGCGCGACGACAAGCGCATCGTCCTGCAGTACTGGCTCTTCTACTACGACAACCTCTACCGCTACCCGTTCCTGCCGCCCGGAGCGATCTGGCAGTCGCACGAAGGGGACTGGGAGGTCGTGACCGTCGTCCTCTCGAAGACGAGGCGGCCGCTCTCGGTCGGCCTGAGCGCCCACTGCTCGGGCGAGACGCTGCCCTGGTCGGAGACGGAGCTCCGCAAGGGCCATCCGACCGTCTACGTCGCCCTCGGCTCCCACGCGAACTACTTCGAGCCCGGCCAGCACCCGTTCGACCCGGCGTGCCTGCCGGCCCAGGTAATCGCGTTCTTCGAGCAGGCAGGCCTGCCGCTCCCGGCGGACGTCGCCGCCGACGGCCCCGCCGCGGGTCCCGCGCGGCCCGGCGTCGAGCCCGCGGACATCGAGCGCGTGAGCGACGACTCGCCGAGCTGGATCGCCTTCCCCGGCTTCTGGGGCGAGCTCCAGTACTTCAACGCGCCGCCGCCGGTCGGCACCCAGGTCTTCGGCACGTCGCCCGTCGGCCCGGCGTTCCACGCCGTGTGGCAGGAGCCGCTCGCCACGCTGGAGAGCTGGCACTGAGCCACGCAGCCCCGGCGCCGCGCGGAGCCCGGCCCGCGCGGCGCCGGGGATCGTGAGGCCTGGCTGACCGCCGTGGGGGATACTGCGGAAGCTCGACGGGGCCCACGCCGTCTTGTGACGGTCCAAAGCGACGAAGGGAGAAGGATGGCCTACGAGGATCTGAAGGAACGCCAGAGCGTCGTCTGGGGCACCGGTCCCTACCAGCGGATCACCGAGACGATCACGGACATCCACGAGCTCGTCGTCGAGCGGCTGGCGCCCGGCCCCGGGGACGCGTGGCTCGATCTCGCCTGCGGCACCGGCGCGGTCGCCGAGCGCGCCGCGTCCGCGGGGGCGAACGTCACCGGGATCGACCTCGCGCCGGCGCTGATCGAGACCGCGCAGGAGCGGGCCGCCGGGCTCGGGCTCGACATCGACTACAGGGTCGGGGACGCGGAGCGCCTCGAGCTGCCCGACCTGAGCTTCGACAAGCTCTCCTCGACCTGCGGGGTCATGTTCACGCCCGACCACGAGGCGACCGCGCGGGGGCTCGCGCGGGTCACCAGGCCCGGCGGAAGGATCGCCCTGGCCAACTGGACCCCGACGGGAGGCCTGGCGAAGATGTTCGCGGTCATGGCCCGCTATCAGCCGGCGCCCCCGCCGAGCAGCCCCTTCGCCTGGGG
>DATIBF010000043.1:0-8693 GCA_035457655.1 Gaiellaceae bacterium | reverse complement strand
GACGACCAGCTCGACCGCGTGCCCCTCGAGCCAGACGGCCATGGCCAGGTCACGCTCCTCCCGGCTAGCGTAGTCCTCCAGCGGGAAGACCGCGGTGGGGATCCCGGCGGCCTCCGCCCGCGCCAGCGCCCCCGCACCGGCGACGTTCGAGGCGACGGCGGCGACAGGGAGCCCCTGGTCGATGAGCGCCTGCAGGTTCGACCCCCGCCCGGAGACGAGGACGCCGATCACGCCGCGTCCGCCCAGACGACTCCGTCGAGGCCCGCCTCGAGCCGACCGATGGCCGGGTAGCCCGCCGCCTCGGCGTCCGCGGCAGGCACGACGGCGCAGAAGCCGACGCCGAGGTTGAAGACACGCCGCTGCTCCTCCTCCGGCACCCCGTGCTCGTCGAGCCAGGCGAACACGGGCGGCCGCTCCCAGCTTCCGGCGTCGAGGCGTGCGCCGAGGCCCTCGGGAAGCGCCCGAGGAAGGTTGCCCGGCAGGCCGCCGCCGGTCACGTGGGCCAGGGCGCGCACGTCGCAGGTCGCCCGCAGGCGCCGGACGTCGTCCAGGTAGAGGCGGGTCGGGGGGAGGAGCAGGTCGGCGTCGAACCCGTCCTCGCCGAGGATGCTGCGGACGAGCGTGAACCCGTTCGCGTGCAGGCCGCTCGACGGCAGTCCCAGCACGACGTCGCCGGGCTCGCAGCGGGAGCCGTTCACGAGGTCGACCCGGCGCACCAGCCCCACCATCGTCCCCGCGAAGTCGAGCTCGTCCTCGCGGTAGATCCCCGGCAGCTCCGCCGTCTCGCCGCCGAGGATGGCGCAGCCCGCCTCCCGGCAGACGGACGCCGCTCCCGCGACGAGCTCGACGACCTCGGCCAGGTCGAGCGACGCTGCCGCGGCGTAGTCCAGGAAGAACAGCGGCTCGGCACCAACCGTGAGCAGGTCGTTGGCGCAGTGCGCAGCGAGGTCGGCCCCCGCGTCGAAGAGGCGGCGGGCACGGCGAGAGAGGATGAGCTTCGTTCCGACGCCGTCGGTCGTCGCCGCCAGGAGGCGGTCGTCGTCGAGCGCGAAGAGCCCGGCGAAGCTCCCGAGCGAGCTCTCGACGCGCTCCGTCCGCGTCGACTCGACGGCGGCGCGGATCCGCTCCATGACCTCCTCGGCCTTCGCCAGCGAGACTCCCGCCTCCCCGTACGAGCTCAAAGGAGAATCTCCGCGACGAGCTCCGGCCGGCCCTCGGGCCCGTCGCCCTGGAAGCGGACGAGCGTGTCGCCTACGAGCACGTCGGCATCGAGCCGGTCGACGCCGAGGATCTCGGAGAGCGCGACCGCCTTCTCCTCCGGGTCGTGGGCTCGCAGGTGGAGCTCGCCGAGCCGGAGCTCGTCACCGTGGGCGACGAGGTCGTCGATCCAGTCGCGGGGCGGATGCACCTCGAGCCGGTAGCCCGCCTCGGTGGCGATGAAGGTTCGCTTGCCCGGGTGGTCCTGGATCTTGAGGCCGAGGTCGGCGGCCCGCTCGAGGGCCTCGGTGTAGCCGTCCTCGTCCAGCGCGACCCCCAGGTGGTCGACGCGCGGATGCTCCCAGTGGCCGGGCTGGAGGACCACGTTGACCGCGCCACGAGCGAGCTCGACGAGGCGGAGCCTGAAGCCGATCGCGTCCAGCTCCTCCCAGGAGGTGCCGGCCTCGAACCACTCCGAGGTTTCGCCGCGCCAGCCGTACCTGCCCAGGAGCCCGAAGCCGAGCTTTCCGAGGTAGCGGGCCTCCAGGAGCCGGACCTTGCTCGTGACGAGGTGGTAGTGGAAGAGCTGCACCCGCGGCGCCATCGTAACGGCCGGGTCGCACGGGATAGGATGCGGCCCGACCGCCCGAGAAGGAGGAGCCGATGTCGAGCACGCCGCCGCCCCCGCCGCCTCCGCCGCCGGCGAGCGGCTACGAGCGCCAGTACTACCCCATGCCCTCCATGCCGGCGCCCCCGGCCGAGCTCATCGTCTTCCTGCTCGCGTGGGTGGTGACCCTGATCGTCACCGTGGCCGCCGACGACGTCGGCTGGGGGCACTTTCTGACGGCGACGACGGTCATCTCGGCGGCGTTCATCATCTCGCGCGGGATCGCCAAGGCCGGCAAGGTCTTCGAGAGCCGCTAGCTCTGAGTCGTTCCTGGCCCGGCCGTCGGTCGGCTGTTGCCATGCCGGCCGTTCCCACGTACCGTTTTTGGCCCGGATGTCGAAAGGGGCGACATGCTGACGGTGCGCGACCTCGCCCGGCTTCCCGAGCTCGAGCTGCAGGTTGCGGCCGGCGCGGGCGGGCTCGAGCACGAGGTCAGCTGGCTGCACGTCTCCGAGCTCGCCGATCCCACGAGGTGGCTCGAAGGCGGCGAGTTCCTGCTGACGACCGGCCTCGGCGTGGGCGAGACGGCGGCGACGCAGCGCGCGTACGTCCGGCGGCTCGCGAGCCACGGGATCGCCGGCCTCGGCTTCGGAATCGGCTTCGGCTTCCCGGGCGTTCCCGCGCCCCTCATCGAGGAGGCCGACAAGCTCTCATTCCCGGTCCTCGCCGTGCCCTACGACGTCCCGTTCGTCGCCATCACGAAGACGGCATTCACCCATCTCGCCAATGAGCAGCTGGAGCAGCAGACGCGGGCGCTGGCCGTGCACGAGCGCCTTTCGGACGCGGTGATCCGCGGTCGCGGCGTCGAGGCGTTGCTTGCGATCGTCTGCAACCACCTCGACTGCAGCCTCGCCCTCGTTGACGATCACGGACACGTCGTGAGCGAGCGCCATGCCCGCCGGAGGGCGAACTTCGACGACGCGCTCGAGCTCCCGGTCATGTCGGACGGCGAGGTCGCGACGCTGCGGGCCGCGCGCGAAGGCAGGCCGTTCGGCGAGTACGACCGACTCGTCCTCCACCACGGCCAGACGGCGCTCGCGTTCGAGCTCTCACGGCGCCGCGCCGTGAGCGCGGCCGAGCTCCGGCTCGCGGGCGACCTCCTGGAGGACCTCGAAGGCGAGCGCCTCGACGAGCGCGAGACGAGCCGGCGGATGGCCGCGTTCGGGCTGGAGCCGGGGGTGAGCTACGCGGCGCTCCTCGCCGCCCCGCGGAACGGGCGAAGCGGGGAGCAGGTCCGCCGCGAAGTCGCGGGGGAGCTCGAGCGCCGCCACGTCCGCTACCTGTCGACGGTCCGGCGGGACCGCGCGACCTTCCTCGTCGAGGCAGCGAGTGAGGACGAGATCCTCGGCCTCGCGGAGCAGATCGTGCGGGCCGGCCCGAACGCGCGCGTCGGGGTCGGGAGGCCCGCGCAGGGACAGGCGCTCGGGCGTAGCCTCCTCGAGGCGCGCGCCGCGCTCGACGTCGCGGGGGGCGCGGTGGCCTCGTATCGAGACCTCGGCTCGCTCGAGCTCCTGCTCAGCCTGCCCGACGCCGCGCTCGAGGCCTTCGTCGACCGCGTGCTCGGTCCTGCCGCGGACAGCGACCGCCTGCTCGGCTCGCTGACGGCCCTGCTCGACTCCGGCTGCCGCTGGAGCGACGCCGCCGAGGCGCTCGGCGTCCACCGGCACACGCTCCGCTACCGCATGGAGCGGCTGCGCGAGCAGACCGGACGTCATCCCGACGATCCGAGCGAGCGCATGGAGCTGTGGCTGGCTGTCAAGGCGCGGCAGGCTCTCGCGGCCAGGAACGCCGTTTCCTCCTAGCCGAGCCGCCGCATCTGCTCGGCGAGCTCTTGCGCGCCGTCGGTGTCCCCCGCCTCCTCGAGCGCCTGGATGCGTCGGAGGAGCGTCCGCGCGCGCTCGCGGTTGGGGCCGTGCGCGAGGTGCTCGCGCCACAGCTCCTCCATCTCCTCGGAGATCGCCGCTTCCGGTCCCGCCACGTCCGCCTCCACGTCCGCCTCCTCGGCATGGCTCTCGGGCCAGCCGCGGGCCGCCAGCACGGCGAGGAACGCGAGCAGCGCTCCGAGGGGAAGCCAGGCGAGAAGTTGGGTCGCGAGCGTTACCACACGGTCCGCGGACGAGTACACGAAGCCGAGCTCGTCGCGGCGCCCGACCTCGCCGGCCGCAGCGATCCAGACGGCGAGCGCGGTGACGAGGACCGCGAGGGCGGCGTGCGCCGACGCGAGCACGGCGACGCCCGCGCGCGCGGGCACGGCCAGGGCCTCGAGACGGCCGGCATCGGCGGCGCCGAGGAGCGCGGCGAGCGCCGCGAGCGAAAACACCGCGGTTCCCAGCGGGCGGAAGTCCCAGAGCGCCGCGCCGGCGCGCTCGAGCGCCGTGAGGCCTTCGAGGTCGAGGGCGAAGCGAGCCCGCAGCCACCAGGCGGTCTCCGCGCTGGCCGCCAGCGCGACGGCGGCTCCGCCCGCGAGGAGCAGGTCTCCGCGCCTCATGGGCTCAGCATCCCGCGCCCGCTTGGTGCGCGCAAATCGCTGCGTTAAACTCGCTGGCAGCGTGGGCGAGATCGGCATCACCCTGGATGGCGTCACCAAGCGGTTCGGCAGCGTCGAGGCCGTCCGCAACGTCTCGCTCGAGATCGAGGAGGGCGAGTTCTTCTCGCTGCTCGGGCCCAGCGGGTGCGGGAAGACGACGAGCCTGCGGATGATCGGCGGCTTCGAGCAGCCGGACCAGGGCCGGATCCTGCTCCGCGGCGTCGACGTGACCACGGTGCCCCCGAACCGCCGCAACGTCAACATGGTCTTCCAGCACTACGCCCTCTTCCCGCACATGTCGATCCGGGACAACATCGCGTTCGGGATGCGGCTGAAGCGGGTGGACAAGTCCGAGCAGAACGAGCGCGTGGCGGAGATGCTCCGCATCGTCCGCCTCGAGGGGCTTGAAAAGCGCAAGCCCGGACAGCTCTCCGGCGGCCAGCAGCAGCGCGTCGCGCTCGCCCGCGCCCTCGTCAACAGGCCGGCCGCCCTTCTCCTCGACGAGCCGCTCGGCGCCCTCGACGTGAAGCTGCGGAAGCAGATGCAGCTCGAGCTCAAGCGAATCCAGTCGGAGTTGGGGACGACCTTCGTCTACGTGACGCACGACCAGGAGGAAGCCCTGGCGATGTCGGACCGGATCGCGGTCATGAACGACGGCGTCGTCGAGCAGATCGCACCGCCTCGTGAGCTCTACGAGCGCCCCCTCACGTCGTTTTGCGCCGATTTCATCGGCTCGCTGAACGCGCTCGAGTTTCGCGTGGACGACGTCGACGGCCGGCAGCTGGTCTCCATCGTCTCCTCGACGGAGCGCCTGATCGTCGAGGCGGAGAACGGGCACGCCCGCGGCGAAGAGCTCAAGCTCGCGGTCCGGCCGGAGCGAATCCGAATCGACCCTTCCGGGCGCCCGGCGCCCGAGGAGGGCTCCCGGCTCGAGGGGGTCGTCGCCGAGGTCATCTACCTGGGCTCGCTGACGCAGTTTCACGTCGACACGAAGCTCGGTCGCGTCGTTAGCTACCGCATGAACGACGAGGGTCATCCCGGGGTCGAGTCGGGCCGCGACGTCGTCCTCACCTGGCCGGTGCACGGGAGCTCCGTGCTCGCCGGCCCCCTCCCCGTCGAGAGCTAGGCGCTGCCTGCGGGCGGCGCGGTGGGCTCGGTGCCGAGCCGCCGCTCGACGACGCGGCGGCCGATCTCCGCTCCTATGAGGATGAGCACCGACGCCGCCATGACGATGCACGCGACCGCGATTACCTGGGGAAGGAGCGTGGGGAAGCGGAGCTGCGAGAGGAGGTAGAGCGGGAAGGTCGTTGTGTCTCCGTTGATGAACGAAGCGACGACGACCTCGTCGAAGGAGAGCACGAACGCCACGATGTACGCGGAGACGAGCGCGGGCAGGAGGAGGGGGAGGGTGATCAGGCGGAAGGTCTGGAGCCAGCCGGCGCCAAGGTCGCGCGCCGCTTCCTCGAGACGGATGTCGAGGCGCTCGAGGCGGGGCACGATCACCAGGATGGTGTACGGGATTGCGAGCACGACGTGGCCCATGACGAGGCTCGGGATACCGAGTGGCATGCTCACCTCGTTGAAGAAGACGAGCAGGCCGATGGCGAGCGCGATGTAGGGGACGACGAGCGGGCTCAGGAGAAGAGCGGAGGCGGCCGACTTCCCGACCACCCGTCTGCGGACGAGCACGATCGCCGCGAGGACGCCGAGCAGCACGGCGACGAGGCTCGCGATCGCGGCCACCTTCGCGCTCGTGAGGACGGAGGCGCGGAGCTCGGAGTTGGCGGCGAAGTCCTGGTAGGCCTGGGTGGTGAAGCCCCGCAGCGGAAAGACCGGCAAGTTGTTGTCGTTGAACGAGAACATCAGCAGCAGGCCCAGCGGGGCGTAGAGAAAGAAGACGAGGATCGCGAACCAGACGTTGAGGACGCGCTTGCCGTTGCGCGAGACCGCGATATCCATCACCGGGGCTGCCATCAGCCGGTCGCCATCCTGCGCACGGTGAGGAAGCGGGCGAAGATGCCCATCAGCACCGCGACGACGACGAGCAGGAAGAAGGAGAGGACGGAGCCGTTCAGCCAGTTGAGGCTCTGGCCGAACTGGTCCGCGATCGCGTTCCCGAACATCGTCCCGTCGACGCCGCCCACGAGGAGGGGCGCGAAGTACTCGCCGATGGTCGGGATGAAGACGAAGATGAAAGCCGCGATGACTCCGGGAATGGAGAGGGGCAGCGTCACTTTGCGGAAGGCCTGCCAGCGGCTCGCACCCAGGTCCGAAGCCGCCTCGAGGAGGCGGCGGTCGAGCGCCTCGAGCGAGGCGAAGATGGGCAGCGCGACGAACGGTATGTAGACGTAGATCAGCGTCAGGATCACGGCGAACTGGCTGTAGAGGAGCCAGGAGACCGGCTCGTCCCGGATGCCGGTCCAGACGAGGAACGAGTTGATGACGCCCTGGTCACCGAGGATCACCTTCCACGCGAGCAGCCGGAGGAAGTAGCTGACGAGGAAGGGCGCGAGGATGAGGAGGAGGAGCACGTACTTCCGCTTCGAGGCTACGAGCGCGATGTAGTAGGCGATCGGGTACGCCGCGGCGACGGCGACGACGGAGATGATCAGCGACATGCGGATGCTCTTCCAGAAGAGGTCGAGGAAGGGCGACCCGTCGAGGAAGTTCTTCCACGCGTCGAACGTGAACGCCTGCTCCCCAGGGAAGAACGAGAAGACGTTGACGCTGTAGAGGAAGATCAGGACGACCGGTACGAGGAAGAAGACGGCGAGCCAGAGCAGGGGCAGCGAAAGGAGCCCCGCCGTGACCAGGCCGGTGTGAGGCCGGGCGGAAACGCCCGGCGGGGGCGCCGTGGTCTCGATCTTCCTGGCCTCGACGGCCATGAGCTCGCCGACGAGAGGCGGCTAGGAGGCCTTCACCTCGTCCCAGCGCTGCGCGTACGCGGCCCGGCGCTCCGTGGAGACCGGCCGCGCGTAGTGCGCGTTCGGCTCCTGGCGGGCCTCGGGATCGTCGAGATGGAAGACCGCGACGTAGTCCGCAGGGACGTTGTCGAGGTTCACGCTCGTGTTCGCGTGGCCGTAGGCATAGTTGTTGATGATCCACTCGGCCGACTCGACGCTCGACCAGGCGTCCACGAACTCGTGAGCGTGGCGGAAGTTCTCGGTGTCCGCCATCAGGACGAACCCGCAGTTCCAGCCGAGACGTCCTTCCTTCGGCTCGCTGTAAACGACGTCGAGGCCGGCGTCCTTCGCGGCGACGTACGAGCCTGCCCACGCGTACGCGATCCAGATGTTGCCAGCCGCGATGTCCGCGTCGAGGTCGGTCTGCGAGGACCAGAAGTTCCGGCAGAGGTGCTTCTTCGACATGAGGAAGTCACGCGCTTCGTCGAGCTGCTCGTCCGTCATGTCCCAGGGGTCCTCGACCCCGTTCACGTAGCCCCAGATGACGAAGTTCTCGAGCGGGCTGTCCCACCAGGAGATCTTCCCCTCGTAGCGGTCGTCGTAGAAGAGCGCCCAGGACTCCTCGCCGTCGGGCTCGACCTCGTCCGACCGGTACAGCGGAGAGGAGAAGCCCCAGTCGGCCGGAATGAAGTACTGCTGGCCGTCGATCTGGCCGCCCGTGACGAGAGGCTCCTCCAGGTCGGCGAAGTTGGTGATGAGCGATGTGTCCCACGGCTGGACGACGCCCATCTCGACCCAGTTGCCGGTGTAGTCGACGCACGGGTGCACCATGTCGGGGCGATACCCTGCCCGCACCTTGCCGAGCGCCTGGTCGTCCGACGTCAGGAAGGTGAACTTCGGCTTGCCGCGCTGGTCCACGTACGGCTTGAGCACGCCGTTCTTGCCGCCGTAGGCCGGATACTCGTAGCCCGCCCACTCGAACACCTCGAGATTGCCCGGCTCCTCTTCGATCGGCGGCCGCTCGGGGACATCTTCCCCCTGGCCGGTCTGGACTGCCTGGGGCTCGGGCGCGTCCTCGGCCCCGCAGGCCGCGAGAACTCCGGTCCCGACGGTGGCGACGCCCAGCTTGAGGAAGTCGTCCCGACCCAGCCGACGCTGGTTCCGCTCTTCGTGCTCCGTGCTCATGAAGGCCTCCTCGCGCGCGCTGTGTTGACTGACGGGTCAGTCAGGAGTAGAGATTACGCAGGTCTGCGGACGGGGGGTATGGACACGATGGCCAACAGGACGACGACGCCAAGGACGGAGAGGCCAACCGCAGACGCGATCCTCGCGGCCGCCTGCCGGGTGATCGTCCGCCGCGGCGTCGACGCGACCCGCATCGCGGACATCGCCCGCGAGG
>DATIBF010000042.1:0-6822 GCA_035457655.1 Gaiellaceae bacterium | reverse complement strand
TCCAGTGGGGCTGGGGCGAGTCGCTCCTCGGCTTCGAGTCGACCGGCGCGATCACGGCCTGGCTCCCCCTGTTCATGTTCGTGATCCTCTTCGGGCTTTCGATGGACTACCACGTGTTCATTCTCAGCCGGATCCGCGAGGCATACGACCGTGGCCTCTCGACCGACGACGCGATCACCCACGGCATCAAGACGACCGCCGGCGTCGTCACCGCGGCGGCGATCGTGATGGTGGCGGTGTTCTCGATCTTCGCCACCCTGTCCACGATCGACATGAAGCAGGCCGGCGTCGGCCTCGCCGCGGCGATCCTGATCGACGCGACGATCGTCCGCGCCGTGCTCCTCCCGTCGGCGATGAAGCTGCTCGGCGACTGGAACTGGTACCTGCCGAGCTGGCTCGAGTGGCTGCCCCAGGTCTCGCACGAGACCGAGGCCACCCCGAGGGCCGTCCCGGCTCCCGCGCCCGCCGGCCGCTAGTCGGCGACTCCCTCCCCGCAGGCCCGCGTCCCCTCGAGGGGCGCGGGCCTTTCGCTGCGAACGAAAAGAGGGCGGTACGCGAGGCGGAGCCCGTTGCGGCGGGGCTCCGCCTCGGCGTCCGTGGGCTTACGAGCCGGGGGAGAGATCCGGGAGCCTGCGGCCAGCTCCAGGGCCTCCGGCCCGCGGCCAGAGCGTACGCCCCTCCACGAGAAAGAGTGCTGATACCTGAAAAAATTTGCAGAATCCTCACAATTCTTTCAAGCCGATACGCTGCGGCCGATGCCCGACCTGGAGGACCTGGCCGAGCGCCTGCGCGAGCTGGCGCTTTCCCTGCCGGAGACGTACGAGGACGAGCCCTGGGGCCATCCCGTGTTCAAGGTCGCCGAGAACCGCATGTTCGCGGCGATGGACGTGGGCGAGGAGTGTGTCCGCCTGACGGTCAAGCTCACCGCGGAGGAGCGCGAGATCGCCCACCTGCTCCCCTACGTGAGCACGGCGCGTTACGTCGGCCGCTACGGCTGGGTCACGGCCGAGGTCGCCGACGACGAATCTCTCGAGGCCGCGCTCGAGTGGCTGCGCGAGAGCTACTGGCTGAAGGCCCCGCCGCACCTGCGCTCGGCCGTCGAGGGCGAGTGAGCATCCGACCGGTGGGGGCACTCGTGCCCGCCATCGCGCTTCTCGGCCCGGCGTGCTCGGGAGCGGACGGCGAGACGGAGACGCTGCCTCAGTCCGTTCAGGACGAGTTCCCGCTCGACCTGAGCCTCGGCAACCTCTGTCTCGGAGCCGAGTCGCCGCCGCATGTCCTCGGCCAGGCGGCACGTAGCGCCGAGGCGCTGATCCGGGAGCTTCGGGCCCACCCCGACGCCCTCGTTACGAAGATGCTGCCGATCGAGAGCGGAGGCACGACGCCTGAGGAGATGACCGTGCGGGAGGTCGCCGAGTTCGAGCTCGACGCTCTCGAGGACCCCGACGGCGGGTACTGCCTGCCCGAGCTCGCTCGGCGGATCGAGGACGCGCTCTAGCGCGTCCTTCCTAGTCCGCAGTCGGAACGTCCTCCGCGTCTCCGCCGTCGCCCTCCTCGGGATCCGGGACCGGCGATCCTTCCTCGGTTTCCTCGGGCTCTTGGCGCGATCGGCGCTGAGTATCCTCTCCGTCCATGCGGGTGATCCTTCCCGACGAGACGGAACTCGAACTTCCCGACGGCGCGACCGGGCTGGACGCCGCGCAGGCTATCGGGCCGAAGCTCGCCGAGCAGGCCGTGCTCGTGCGCGCGAACGGGAGCGTCCGCGACCTGCGGCTGCCGCTCGCCGACGGGGAGCGGATCCAGATCCTGACGACGCGGGACCGCGAGGATCCCGACGCCCTCTACGTCCTCCGCCACTCGGCCGCGCACCTACTCGCGGAGGCCGCGCGGCGCCTCTACCCGGGGACGAAGGTCGCTATCGGTCCTCCGATCGAGAACGGCTTCTACTACGACTTCGAGTTCCCGGAGCCCGTGACGGAGGAGGCCCTCGAGCGGCTGGAGGAGGAGATCCGGCGCGAGATCGCCGAGGGCCGGATCTGGGAGCGGCGCGAGTCGACCCGGGAGGAGGCGCGTGCGTACTTCGACGAGCAGGGCGAGCCATTCAAGGTCGAACTGGTGGACTCCGCGGAAGGCGACATTTCGATCTACAAGCAGGGCGACTTCGTCGACCTCTGCCGCGGCCCGCACCTGCAGAACGCCGAGCCGATCAAGGCCGTGAAGCTCCTGTCGCTCGCCGGCGCCTACTGGCGCGGCGACGAGAACCGGCCGCAGCTCACGCGCGTCTACGGGACGGCGTTCTTCGACCCGCAGGACCTGGAGGATTACTTGCAGCGCGTCGAGGAGGCGAAGCGACGCGACCACCGGCGGCTGGGCAGGGCGCTCGGCCTCTTCGACTTCTCCGAGCGCGCGCCCGGCATGGCGTTCTGGCACCCGCGCGGCATGGTGGTCTGGAACGTTCTCGAGGACCTCCGCCGGCGCGAGAACGCGAGGCGCGGCTACGACGAGGTGCGAACGCCCCAGCTCTACGACTCCGACCTCTGGCGGACGTCGGGGCACTGGGAGAAGTTCCAGGAGCACATGTTCCGGCTCGAGATCGAGGAGCGCGACTTCGGTCTCAAGCCGATGAACTGCCCCGGCCACTGCCTTCTCTACTCGCTCTCGCCGCACAGCTACCGCGAGCTGCCGCTGCGGCTCGCCGAGGCCGGAAATCTCCACCGCAACGAGCTCTCCGGCGTCCTGCACGGCCTTCTGCGCGTCCGCCACTTCGTGCAGGACGACGCGCACGTCTACTGCACCACCGAGCAGATCCAGGACGAGGTGCTCGCCTGCCTCGACTTCGCGTACTACCTCTACGACCTCTTCGAGCTCGACATGCGGGTCGAGCTCTCGCTCCGGCCGGACAACAAGCTCGGCACGGACGCGGAGTGGGACTTCGCCGAGGAGGAGCTGCGGAAGGCGCTGGCCTCGAAGGGGCTCGAGTACGTGGAGAGCGAGGGCGAGGGGTCCTTCTACGGGCCCAAGATCGATCTCCACATGGACGACTCCCTCGGCCGAAGCTGGCAGCTCGGCACCGTCCAGCTCGACCTGCAGATGCCGAAGCGCTTCGGGCTCGTCTACCAGGGCGACGACAACGCCGAGCACACGCCGGCGATGATCCACCGGGCGCTCCTCGGCTCTCTCGAGCGCTTCGTCGGGGTCTACCTGGAGCACACCGGCGGGGAGCTGCCCCTCTTTCTCGCGCCCGAGCAGGTGCGGATCCTCCCGGTCGGCGAGGCGCACCGCGCGGACGCCGAATCGCTCGCCGGCTTCCTGCGGGCGCAGGGCCTCCGGGCAGCGGTCGACGAACGGAGCGAGACCGTCGGCAAGCGGATCCGTGACGCGGAGCTCGAGAAGGTGCCGTACGTGGTCGTCTGGGGCGACCGCGAGTCGCCCGACGCCGTGTCGGTTCGGCGTCGAGGCGGTGAACAGTCCGTGACGTCGGCGGACGCGCTCGCCGACGAGCTCAGAAGCGCTGCTAGACTCTGACCTCTGCAAGCAGGAGCGTCGTTTGTTTCCTCACCTCCGGAGCCGCGGGCTCATCGGAGGTTCAACCGAATCGGGGAATTGACGAGCTGCCTGCGTGCAGCTTTTCATTGTTCTAGGAGGAGGAAGCAGCACAACTTGGTGACGTTTCAGTGAGGCCGCGGCGCAGGTTCGACCAGTCCAGGCCGCAGCAGGACACCACGCGGATCAACGAGTCGATCCGCGTCCCGCGCGTCCGGCTGGTCGACTCCGACGGCTCGCAGGTCGGGATCAAGCCGACGGCCGAGGCGCTCGAGTACGCCTACTCCAAGGATCTGGACCTGGTCGAGGTCGCCGCCAGCGCCGACCCCCCCGTGGCCCGGATCATGGACTACGGGAAGTACAAGTACGAGCAGGAGCAGAAGGCCAAGACCGCGAGGAAGCACCAGTCCCAGATCCAGGTCAAGGAGATCAAGCTCCGGCCCAAGATCGGCGTCCATGACTACGAGACGAAGAAGGGCCACGTTGTGCGATTCCTCACCAACCGGGCTAAGGTCAAGGTGACGATCATGTTCCGAGGCCGCGAGCAGACGCATCCCGAGCGCGGGCGTGATCTGCTCATGCGTCTGGCCGAGGACGTGAAGGAGCTCGGCACGATCGAGTCGCCGCCGATCCAGGACGGACGCAACATGGTGATGGTGCTGGCGCCGCACAGGAGCGTCGGACGAGAGGTGGGAGCAGCTCAAAGTGCCTAAGCAGAAGACAAACTCGGCCGCGAAGAAGCGGTTCAAGATCACCGGCTCCGGCCGCGTCCTCCGGCGCCATGCCATGCAGAGCCACAACCTCGAGAAGAAGTCCGCCAAGCGGCACCGCGCCTTCCGCAGCGACCAGCCCGTGGACGGGAGCGACGTCCGCGAGGTCAAGCGCCTGCTCGGGCGGTAGAGGCAGGAGGAGGAAGCAATGCCCCGCGTCAAGCGATCCGTTCACGCGCGCAAGAAGCGCCGCAAGGTGCTCGAGCGGGCGAAGGGCTACGTCGGCCAAAGCTCGATCTCGTACCGCAAGGCCAAGGAGGCCGTCCAGAAGGCCGACAACCACGCCTACCGGGACCGCAAGAAGCGTAAGCGCGTCTTCCGCCGGCTCTGGATCGTCCGCATCAACGCGGCCGCGCGCCAGGAGGGGCTCTCCTACAACCAGTTCGTCGCCGGCTGCCGGAAGGCCGAGATCGAGCTCGACCGCAAGACGCTCGCCGACCTCGCGGTGCACGATCCCGCCGCGTTCTCGAAGATCGCCGAGCGGGCGAAGGCCGCGCTCGAGGCCTAGCAGGCCCGCTCGGGCGTGATCACGTCCGCGGCTAACCCGCGGGTCAAGGTCGTTCGGAAGCTCGAGTCGCGCCGCCAGCGCGAGAAGCTCGGGCTCTTCGCCTGCGAGGGCGAGGATCTTGTCGCCGCGGGGCTCGAAGCCGGCCTGGAGCCGGTCGAGGCGCTGGTCGACGCCGAGCACCCCTCGTTGGCAGAGCGGCTGCCCGGCGCCGAGCTCGTCGCTTCCGGGGTGATGGCGCGCCTTTCGACCCTGCCGCATCCCGCGAGGGTCGTCGCGGTCTTCCGGCGCGCCGACCTGCCGCGAGACCTCGGCGCGGCGGTGGGGCTCGCGCTCTGGCGCGTGTCCGACCCCGGGAACGTGGGAACGATGCTGCGCGCCGCGGATGCCCTCGGGCCGGCCTTCGTGCTTCTCTCCGCCGGCTGCGCCGACCCGACCGGGCCGAAGGCCGTACGGGCGTCGGCCGGTGCGGTCTTCCGCGTCCCGCTCGGCCGCTTCGAGGACGGGGAGGGTCGCGTTCGGGTCGCGCTCGTCCCGCGCGACGGCACGCCCCTGCCCGAGCTCGAGCTGCCGGAACGCGCCGTCTTCGTCCTCGGCGCGGAGCGGGAGGGCCTTCCGGAGTCGGTGCTCGCAGAGGTCGAGCTCTCTGCGACGATCCCGCAGTCCGGCCGGGCCGAGTCGCTCAACGTCGCGAGCGCCGGGGCGATCGCGCTCTACGAATGGAGGAGAAGGAAGCCATGAACGCAGCGGGCTGGATCGCTGCCTACGGGCGTGCGTGGGTCGGAGGCGACCCGGAGGCGGCCGTGGCCCTCTTCACCGAGGACGCCGTCTACCGCTCGAGCCCCTTCCGGGAGCCGCACACGGGCTCCGACGGGATCGGGGACTACTGGACGCGCGCGACCTCGACCCAGGAGGAGCTCGAGCTCCGCTTCGGCGAGCCGGTGGTCGAGGGCAACAAGGCCGTCGTCGAGTGGTGGGCGGTCATGCGCGATGAGGGCGCCTGGGTCACGCTCCCCGGAGCGCTCCTCCTCCGCTTCGCGGAGGACGGCCGCTGCGAGCAGCTCCGCGAGTACTGGCACGTCGAGGACGGGCGGCACGAGCCGCCGCCCGGCTGGGGCCTCTAGGTCCCCAACGGCCATGCCCCGGTGCCAGGCACCCGGACCTGGCCGCCGCGGACTGGCCGGGGGCCGCCATCTGTGGAGTGTTGCCACGCAGTGGCCGAGGCCGGCGGCCCCCGCGTTCACATTTCGTCCCCGGAACGCCATGTCCGGGGTCAGGCCCCGTCCGTGGCCGGTGGAAGGGTGGCCGGCGGCAGCGGGGCCGTCCCTGGAGCCACGTCCCGGTGCCAGGCACCGGGACGTGGCCGCTAGGGACGCCGCGCGAGCCAGATGGAGTCCTCGCCGCCGGTGTACGGGCGCAGGTCGAACCAGCCGTAGCAGGCGACGATCTCGAACCCGGCCTCGGCGAGGAGGGCGCGCCACTCCTCGTTCGGGATCCAGGCGAGGTCGAGAGCCGCCTCCGTCTCGGGTCCGCGGACGCGCAGCGTGAGCACGCGCCGGTCGAGGTCCCAGTGCGCGAGCTCCCAGATCCCGGGCTCCCGCTCGAGCCAGCGGTCGTGCGTCTCCTCGATGTCCTCGACGCTCGGGGCGAACACGTCGAAGACGAAGCGGCCGCCCGGCTCGAGGAGGCGGTGGACGCCCGCAAGCGCCTGGCGGCGCTCCTCCTCGGTTCCGAGGTGGAGGAACGCGCGGAACGGCGACGTCACCAGCCGAACCCGCTCGACCACCGGCGGGTCGCGCAGGTCGCCGATGCGCAGGTCGAGCAGGTGCGAGACCCCGGTCGCCTCGCCGCTTCGCCTGCACACGTCCAGCATCCTCGGGGAGGAGTCGACGCCGATGACCGGGACGCCGGCCAGAGCCGTGGGGACGGCGATCCGGCCGGTCCCGACCCCGAGCTCGACGACCGTCGAGCGTGCCTTGCGCGCCTCCGCGACGTAGAAAGCGA
>DATIBF010000041.1:0-4129 GCA_035457655.1 Gaiellaceae bacterium | reverse complement strand
GCGGCCACGTCCGGGGACAGGCCCCGGCCGTGTCCGCCGGGGACGGTTCGCAGTTCCCGACGCGCCGTGCGGCGCGGCATCTGTGCAACCGGGTGGCCGGCGAAGGGCGTCCTCTGAGGCCATGACTCGGGGACAGGCCCCGGCCGTGTCCGCCGGGGACAGGGGCGCGGCGACTACGCTGTGGGCGTGAAGCGCGGCGCGTACCTGCTCAACCTCGGGCGCACGCCCTACCTGGAGGCCTGGGACCTGCAGCGGGCCCTGGCGGCGGCGGTCTCGCAGGGGGCGATTCCGGACACGGTCGTCCTCCTGGAGCACCCGCCGGTGGTCACGCTCGGCCGGCGCGCCGACGAGCGCGCCGAGCTGCACGTGCCGGAGGGCGCGGAGGTCGAGGTCGTCGAGACCGACCGCGGCGGCAAGTCCACGTTCCACGGCCCGGGGCAGCTCGTCTGCTACCCGATCCTCGATCTCAACCGTCACGGGCGCGACGTGAAGCGCTACGTCCGCGACCTCGAGGAGTCCGTCATCCGCACGGTCGGCGCCTTCGACCTGCACGCCGGCCGCATCGAGGGCCTCACAGGCGTCTGGCTCGAGTCGCCGCCCCGCAAGATCTGCTCCATCGGCGTCCACATCGCCCGCTGGACCACGACGCACGGATACGCGCTCAACGTCGACCTCGACCCGGCGCCGTTCACCGAGTGGATCACGGCGTGCGGGCTCGAGGATGCCGCCTTCACGACGATCGAGCGCGAGCTCGGCGAGCCGGTCACCGTCGGCGAGGTGCGCTCCCACGCCGCGGCTGCGCTCGAGGAGGTCTTCGGCCTCGCCCTCGACGAGCTCCCTGCCGAGGAGGGCGCGGGGCTCTGGCCCCAGCCGGTGCATGAGAGAATCTCGGCGAAACCGATGCAGTCGCACTCCCGTTCCGGAGAGGCTGTAGGAGTTGAACAGGTCGTTGCCGGAAACTGACGGTGCCTTCGCCACGGAGGGGGCCCACGGGGGAACCATGGGTTCCCCCGTGATGAGGTCGTTACCCGTGGCTGAGCGCCCGCGCCGCCCCGAGTGGATGAAGGTGCGGGCTCCGAGCGCCGACTCGCGCTACTTCGACGTGCGCGAGCTGCTGCACGGCCAGCGCCTGCACACGATCTGCGAGGAAGCGCGCTGCCCCAACATCGCGGAGTGCTGGGGTCGCGGCACGGCGACGTTCCAGATCCTCGGCGACACCTGCACCCGTGCCTGCCGCTACTGCTACGTGAACTCCGGCAAGCCGGAGTCCCCGCCCGACCCGCTGGAGCCGCTCCGCCTCGCGCAGGCGGCGGCGCAGATGGGCCTCCGGCACGTCGTCGTGACGTCGGTCGACCGCGACGACGTCCCCGACCGTGGCGCGGGGCACTACGCGGCGACGATCCGCGCCCTCAAGAAGAAGCTGCCGCAGGCCTCCGTCGAGGTGCTCACCCCCGACTTCCTCGGGGTGGAGGAGGAGGCCCTCGCCACGGTGCTCGCCGCCCGGCCCGAGGTCTTCAACCACAACATTGAGACCGTTCGGCGGCTGCATCGGAGGATGCGCGGCGCCAAGGCGTCGTACGACAAGGCCCTCTGGCTGCTCCGGCGCGTGAAGGAGCTGGCCGACTACGCGGTGCTGACGAAGTCCGGGATCATCGTCGGGCTCGGAGAGACGAACGACGAGGTCGTCGAGACGCTGCACGACCTCCGCGAGCACGACGTCGACGTCGTCACCATCGGCCAGTACCTCCAGCCCTCGTCCCGCCACGCGGCCATCGACCGCTGGGTGCACCCGGACGAGTTCCGTTGGTTCCGCGAGCAGGGCGAGGCCCTCGGCTTCGGGTCCGTCTTCTCCGGGCCGCTCGTGCGCTCGTCCTACCGCGCGGACGAGCAGCGCCACGCCGCCGAGGCCGGCCGGGGCGCGGTCGCCTACTAGCACTCGTCTCAGAGTGTTCCAAGGCGTCCGGAGCGGAAGGAGCCGCCGGTCGGCGGCTCCTCTCCCGCGGCACTTCCCCCCACCGGTGGACCCGGAGGCCGCGACGGGCGACCGCCCTAGCACCCGGCTCGAGAGCACACCCCCTCGCGGCGTCCCGGTGACGCGGTGGGAGACAGGAAGTTAATGGCACTAAGACGCCGCTGTCAAGCGCGCCGCAGGGGAGCTCAGGCGTCGTGCGGCCGGGCCATCGCGCGGTAGTCGAGCGCCTTCTCGAGCGTCTCCTCGTCGACCCCTGCCTCGCGCGCGACCTCGCGCAGCGAGCGTCCGGAGGCGGCAGCCTCCTTCACGATCTCGCTGGCCCTGTCGTAGCCGATGTGCGGGTTGAGCGCTGTCGCGGCCGAGAGCGTCAGCTCCGCGTAGCGCTCCAGGGTCTCATGGTTCGGCTCGATCCCGTCGATGCACTTTTCCGCGAAGAGCCTGGCGGCGGCAGCGAGCAGGCCGACGGAGCCGAGCAGGTTGCGCGCCATCATCGGCACGAAGACATTGAGCTCGAAATGGCCCTGGAGGCCGCCAACCGTGATTGCGGTGTCGTTCCCGATCACCTGCGCCGAGACCTGCGTGACGACCTCGGGGATAACCGGGTTCACCTTCCCGGGCATGATCGAGCTGCCCTTCTGCAGCTCGGGGAGGGCGATCTCGGCCAGGCCGGCTCGGGGGCCGGAGCCCATGAGCCGGATGTCGTTCGCAATCTTCGTCAGCGAGACGGCGACCGTCTTGAGGGCGCCGGAGACCTCGACCAACGCGTCGCGCGCGGCCGTCCCTTCGAACGGGTCCGCCGGCGGGAGGATCGTGAGGCCGGTCTCCGCCGCAAGCTTCGCCCGCACCCTCTCGGCGAACTCCGAGTGGGTGTTGAGCCCTGTGCCGGTGGCCGTGCCGCCGAGCGGGACCTGTCCGAGACGACCCAGCGTCCCCTCGACACGGGCGATCCCCTCGCGGACCTGAGCCGCGTAGCCGCCGAACTCCTGCCCGAGCGTGATCGGCACCGCGTCCATCAGGTGCGTCCGACCCGACTTGACGAGGTCGGCGAACTCCACTTCCTTGCGCTCGAGCGCCTCGGCCAGCGTTCCCAGGCTGGGGAGCAGGCCGTCGACGATCTCGTCGAGCGCGGCGAGGTGAACGGCCGAGGGGAAGACGTCGTTCGACGACTGCCCCATGTTGACGTCGTCGTTCGGGTGGACGCCCTCGCCGGCCAGGGCGGCGATGACCTCGTTCGCGTTCATGTTCGAGGAAGTGCCCGAGCCCGTCTGGAAGACGTCGAGCGGGAACTGGTCGTCGTACTCGCCGGCGGCGACACGGTCGGCCGCCCTCGCGATCCGGTCGGCTTTCTCGGCATCGAGCAGCCCCAGTTCTGCGTTGACGCGCGCAGCGGCCGCCTTGATCCGCCCCAGCCAACGTGCGACGGAGACCGGGATGGGATCGCCGGAGACGGGGAAGTTCTCGATCGCCTTCCGGGTCTCCTCGCCCCAGAGCTCCCTGGACGCGACGTCGCTCACCCGCCCGAGTGTACCCGGGCTCCGTCGAGAAACAGGCGGAGCGCGGTCGAGCTGATGTCCTCGGCGCCCATCCCGATCGCCCTGCCCGTGCGCGTACAGACGCCGACGAGGACGAGCAGCGCCTCAACGAGGACCTCGACCGGACAGTCAGAGCTGATTTCGCCCTCTGCCTGGCCACGCTGGAGGAGCACGGCGAGCGGCTCGCTGAAGCTCGGCTCGGGAGGGCGCCGCTCGCGCAGGAGGACGATGAAGTGCTCGCCCACTGCCACGAGCGCCCGCGTGGCGCGGGCGAGTCCCTCGTCGACGGAAACCCGGTCGAGGTTCGCTTCGCCGAGCCGGACGCGCGCTTCCTCGTTCGCGGCCGCCTCGAGCGCGGCGAACAGGGACTCCCGGGTCGGAAAGTAGCGATAGAGGGTTCCGCGCGAGATTCCCGCGGCAACGGCCACGTCGCCCACCGAGGCGCCTTCCCGCGACGCGAGCACCTCGGCCGCAGCCTCGAGGATCTCGTCCCGCCTTGCTGTGGGCCGTGTACGCACCACCAATCAGGGCGACCGCTCGTCGTACAGCGCTGTTTCGCTCATGAAACACATCTTGACTCAGATGCTACAGGCGTGTTCTAATCCGCCTGGCGCGATGCGGCACC
>DATIBF010000040.1:0-28610 GCA_035457655.1 Gaiellaceae bacterium | reverse complement strand
CGACGTCCTCGACCTCCACCGGCTGTCCCACCTCGCGGAGCACGGCTGCCTTGATCCGCACGGTCGCGAGCCTACCGCGCCCTCGTCGTAGAATCGCGCCGTGCGTGCCGCCGTCCTCCGCGAGATCGACCGCCCGCTCGAGGTCGAGGACGTCGACCTCGCCGACCCCGGCCCCGGCCAGGTGGCCGTGCGCCTCGCGGCGAGCGGCATCTGCCACAGCGACTGGAACGTGATCACCGGCACCACGACGAACCCGCTGCCGGCCGTGCTCGGCCACGAGGGCGCGGGCGTGGTCGAGGCGCTCGGAGAGGGAGTCGCCGATGTCGCGGTCGGCGACCACGTCGTCCTCTCGTGGCTCCCCTCGTGCGGGAAGTGTTTCTACTGCGTCCGCGGGCGAGGGGTTCTCTGCGACATGGCGATGGCCGACATGTTCGCCGGGACGCTGCCCGGGGGGTCGCTCGCTCTCTCTCAGAACGGCGAGCCGATCTACCACTACGGCTTCCTGTCCACGTTCGCAGAGCGCTGTGTCGTGCCCGAGATCTGCTGTGTCCCGATCCGGGAGGACGTTCCGCTCGACGTGGCGGCGCTCGTGGGCTGCGCGGTGATGACGGGCTTCGGCGCCGCCGTGCTCCGCGCTCGAGTGGAGCCCGGGAGCGTCGCCGTCGTCTACGGAGCAGGAGGGGTCGGCCTCTCCGCCGTCCTCGGCTGCAAGCTGGCGGGAGCGCAGGCGATCGTCGCCGTCGACCCGGTGGCCTTCAAGCGGAAGACGGCTCTCGCCCTGGGCGCGACGCACGCCGTCGACCCGCGCACCGAGGACGTCGCCGCCCTGGCCAGCGAACTGACCGACGGGCGGGGAGCCGACTACGCCTTCGACACGGCCGGCGCGCCGGGCATCGTGGCGCAAGCCTACGTCGCCGTACGCCGCGGCGGCGTCGTCGTCGCCGTGGGCCTGCCGCCAGAGGGCGAGACGGCCGACCTGCCCGCTTCCGATCTGCCGCGGGAGGAGAAGGTCGTCACCGGCAGCTTCTACGGCTCGTGCCGGCCGCACCAGGACATGCCGCTCGTCCTCGACCTCTACATGGACGGCCGGCTCGACCTCGACGCGCTCGTCACGCGGACCTTCACCCTGGACGAGGTCAACGAGGGCTTCGCCGCGATGAACGCCGGCGAGGTCGCCCGCGGAGTGATCCGCTTCTGACCTTCGGCGACCGGACCCTGATCGGCGAAGGCTTCGCGGGGAGCGGGCCCGACGCCGCGCACGTGAACACGGTGCTGGGCCGGAAAGGCGGGCCGGTGGAAGCTGCCTGGGCGACTGCGCTCGCGACGCCGCGGCAGGGCCACATCCCCTTCGTCGTCGTCGTCAGGCCGAACTACCCCGTCAAGCCGCCGACGCTCTTCGTCAACAAGGCGGACGTGCGGGGCGATCGGCACGCCGGCCTGACGTGGGGCGCGGCGCAGGCCGGCGTCGCCCAGGGCGTTCTCGACACCGTCGCCGACGGAACGATCCCCGCGGCGGAGACGGACGACCTGCTCTTGATCGCGGCTGTCTGGGTGGACTGGGCGGCGGACGACGAGGAGGCCGTGTACGCGGGGAACCTCGAGGCGACCCGCGAGGCGCTGGCGAGCTCCGTCGCCGGCCGACCGGGGATCGACGAGCTCCTCGCCCTCCGCGGCGAGCCCGAGAACCCGTTCTTCCGGCGGTAGCCGTGCGGATCACGGGGATCCGGCTGCGCCGACTCCGCTATCCGCTCGACCCGCCGTTCGAGGCCGCCTGGGACCCGGAGCCGCGGCGGGCCCTCGAGGCGACGCTCGTGGTCGTGGAGACCGACGAGGGTCTGACGGGAGTCGGCTCCGGAGACACGATGGACGGCTTCGAGCGGTTCGAGGAGCTCTTCGTCGGCCACGACCCGCTCGAGCTCGAGCGCCACGTGAGCGTGCTCGAGACGATCGCCTTCCACGCCGGACGGTACTGGCCGCTGGAGGTGGCGCTCTGGGATCTCGCCGGGAAGGCGGCCGGCGTACCGGTCTCGCGCCTGGTCGGCGGGTCGCTGAAACGCGTGGCGGTCTATGCGTCCACCGGGGTGTTGCTCCCCGCCGAGCGACGGGCCGAGTCGGCGCTCGAGCTCCGGGCCGAGGGGTTCAGCGCGCTCAAGCTGCGCATCGCGCCGGACCGGGTCGAGGAGGGGCTCGCCGCCGTCGCCGCCGTCCGGGAAGCGACCGGGCCGAGCATGGCGATCATCGTCGACCTGAACCAGGGGTGGCGCCTGCCGGGAGACCTGACGCCACTGCTCGACCATGAGGCGGTGACCCGCCTGGCCGCCCGCCTGCGGGAGCTCGACGTCGCCTGGCTCGAGGAACCGCTCGGCCGCGACGACGTCGCCGGCCTCGCCCTACTCCGGGAAAAGAGCGGCGTGCCGATCGCCGGAGGCGAGCTGGCGCGGACGACGGCCGAGCTGGAGCGGTACCTCGCCGCCGGCGCCCTGGACGTGTACCAGCCCGACGCCGTCCTCGCGGTGGGGATTCTCCGCGCGCGGGGGCTCGCCGAGCGCGTCCACGCCGAGGGCCTCCGGTTCACGCCGCACACCTGGACGAACGGGATCGGGCTCTTGGCCAACCTCCACCTCACGGCCGGCGTCGGCGGCGGGCCGTACCTCGAGCTGCCTCACGACCCGCCCTGGTGGACGGCCGAGCGGCGTGACTTCATGCTCGCCGAGCCCGTCCTGCCGGACGCGGACGGCTTCCTGACGGTCCCAGACCTGCCCGGGCTCGGCGTCGCGCTCGACGAGGACGCCGTAGAGCGCTACAGCGTAGGCTGACTCACGTGACGCCGACGCCGCTCGAGCCCGCGCCCGCTTCGCTCGCAGGCAAGCGCACGCTCTTCCTGAAGCGAGAGGACGTCCACGAGCTCGGGGCGTTCAAGTGGCGGGGCGCGCTCCCGGTCCTGACCGGCTACCGGGAAGCCGGCGCCCGGACGGTCGTGACCGCGTCGACTGGGAATCACGGCGCGGCGACGGCGTGGGCGGCCGAGCGCCTCGGGCTCGAGGCGATCGTCTACGCGCCCGAGAGCGCCGCGGAGGCGAAGCTCACGCTGATCCGCGAGCTGGGCGCCGAGATCAGGCTCGTCGGCACCGACATGGACGAGGCGAAGGACGAGGCTCGCCGCCACGCGGAGAGCGCCGGGCTGCCGCTCTTCGAGGACGGAGCCGAGCCGGCCCAGTACGAGGGCTACGGCGCGATTGCGGACGAGATCGTCGATCAGCTGGAGGAGCGGCCGGCGGCAGTCGTGGCTCCCGTGGGGAACGGCGCGCTGTTCGGAGGCATCGGGCTCCAGCTCGCGGCGCGCACGCCGGAGACGCTGCGAGTGGGCGTGGCGGCGAGGGAGGCGCCGGTCATGGTCGAGTCCTGGCGGACGGGCACCGTCGCCACGAGCGACAGGTCCGCGACGTTCGCCGACGGCCTCGCCGTCAGGGTCGCGATCCCGCTCGCGGTGGACGTGCTCGACGACGTGGCCAGCCGCATGCTCCTCGTCTCCGAGCGCGAGCTCGCGCGGGCGGTCGGCGCCTACGCGGCCGAGGAGATCCGCGTCGAGGGCGCCGGCGCGGCCACGCTGGCCGCACTCCCCCAGCTTGCAGACGTGGACGGCGCCGTCGTCCTCATCGTCACGGGCCGCAACATCGACGACGACCTGTACACGAGAGCCGTCACCCATCCGGACTCCTTCCCCGACTGACGCGGTAGAGGCCGTCGCCTCCAGCGACGAGGCCTGCCAGCTCGAGCTCCGTCAGCGCGACCGCGACCTCCGGGCTGCCCAGGCCGGTCGCCCGCGCGAGTTCGTCGAGTGCTGCCGCGCCGTCGGCGAGGACCGCGAGCACCCCGGCCGCCTCGGGCGAGACACTTGCAGGAGGCCTCGGCGGCGCCGCCTCGAGGCCGAGCGCCTCGAGGACGTCGTCGACCGCGAGCAGCGGCGTCGCCCCCTGGCGGATGAGGTCGTTCGTGCCCTTCGACAGCCCGGAGGTGATCTCCCCCGGAACCGCGAACACGTCGCGGCCGAGCTCGAGCGCGAAGTCGGCGGTGATGAGTGCTCCGGAACGCTCCCGCGCCTCGACGACCACCGTCGCGCGGGCGAGGCCGGCAACGATGCGGTTTCTGGCGGGGAAGCGCCACGGCGCCGGCTCGATGCCGGGCGGGTACTCCGAGACGACGAGGCCGCTCTCGGCGATTCGGCGCGCGAGCTCCGCGTGAGCGCGCGGATAGTCCCGGTCGATGCCGCAGCCCAGGACGGCGACCGTCAAGCCCCCGCCGGCGAGCGCCCCGCGGTGCGCCTCGCCGTCGATCCCGCGGGCGAGCCCGCTCACGACGACAACCCCGGCAGCGGCGAGCTCGCAGGCGATGTCGCGCGCCACCTGGGCTCCGTACCGCGAGCAGCTGCGCGCACCCACGATCGCAACCGCGGGGCGCGAGAGGATCTCAGTCGCGCCTCCGCGCAGGTGGAGGCGCGCGGGAGGATCGTGGAGCTCCGCGAGCAGGGCCGGATACCCGGCCCGGCCTCTCGCGACCGACTCGTACCTCACGACGAGAGCTCGGGAGGCGTCCGGTAGGAGAGCGCCTCGGCGACGTGCTGCGGCTCGATCGCGTCCGCACCTGCGAGCGCCGCGACGGTTGCCGACACGCGGATGACGCGCGCGCGTCCGCGCGCCGAGAGCGGCAACGTGTCCACCGCCCGCGCCACGAGGGCGCGCGCGTCCGGTCCGAGCCGAGGCTGCTCGTTCCGAAGCCGCTCCGCCGCCGGCTCGACGCGGGCCCTCACGTCGGCGGACGGCTCCTGCCGTGCGACATCGAGCTCACGTCCGCGCGGGCGAGGCATGTGCACGACGAGGTCGAAGCGGTCGAGCAGCGCGCGCGAGAGCTTCATGCGGAAGGCGGCGAGCTTCTGCGGGGAGCAGCTGCACTCGACGGCCGGATCGCCGCGCGCGCCGCACGGGCACAGGTTCATGGTGCCGACGAGCACGAACCGCGCGGGGAAGACGGCCTGGCCGCCGACCCGCGCGATCGCGACGACTCCGTCCTCGAGCGGCTGGCGCAGCCCCTCGAGCACGGGCCGGTGGAACTCGGGCAGCTCGTCGAGGAGAAGCACGCCCCGATGGGCCAGGCTGACCTCCCCCGGTCGCGGACCCGGCCCGCCGCCGACGACGGCGGCGGCCGACGCCGTGTGGTGCGGGGCGCGAAAGGGAGGCCGGGCGACAAACGGATGTCCCGCGGGGAGGACGCCCGCGACCGAGTGGATACGGGTGACTTCGAGCGCTTCCTCGAGAGCCAGGGATGGCAGTAGGGACGGGAGCCGACGGGCGAGCATCGTCTTCCCGGTGCCGGGCGGTCCGGCGAGCAACACGTTGTGGCCCCCGGCGGCCACGAGCTCGAGCGCCCGCCTCCCCCGCTCCTGCCCGCGCACGTCCGCGAGGTCCGGCCAGGAGCCGTTCGTGGAGAAACGCGCGGGCTCGACGGGCTCGGGACGAAAGCGCCCCTGCAGGTACGCTCCGGCCTCGGCGAGGTGGCGCAGAGGCACCGGCTCGATTCCCGCCAGCGCCGCCTCCGCCGCGGATTCACGCGGGCAGAGCAGCCGAGGCAGGCCGGCCCGCCTCGCCGCCTCGGCGGCGACGATGGCGCCTGCCACCGGCCGCAGCCGCCCGTCGAGAGCGAGCTCGCCCACGGCCGCGTGCTCCGCGAGGCTTCCAGGTGGGATCTGATGCGACGCCGCGAGGATCGCCAGCGCGATCGGGAGGTCGTAGCCGGATCCCTCCTTGCGTAGGCCTGCCGGCGCCAGGTTGACCGTGATCCGCCGCCCCGGCCACTCGAGCTCGGCGCTCGTGATGCCCGAGCGAACTCTTTCCTTGGCCTCCTGGCAAGCCTTGTCCGGCAGGCCGACGATGGCGAACGCGGGCACGCCCCGTTGGAGATGGGCCTCCACCTCGACTCGCTTCGCGTCGAGGCCGACCAGGGCATGGGTGACGGCGCGCGCGAGCACGCCTTCGACGCTAGGGCGGAGCTCCGCACATGTGGCGCTCAGCTTGGTGACGATTCCGTCGCTAGTCGAACGGCGCCCGCTCGATGCGCCTGCCGCTCACCGCCACGGCCTCGAAGCGGACGTCAAGATCGGCCAGTTCCGGCCGAAGCGCGAGCCAGGCCTCGGCCGCCTGCCGGACCCGGCGTGCCTTTTCGGGGCCGACGGCCTCGAGCGGGCCTCCGTACTCCGCTCCGGTGCGCGCCTTCACCTCGCAGATCACCACCGTCCGGCCGCGCCGGACGACGATGTCGAGCTCGTACCCCGCGGCGCGGGCGTTCGCTGCGAGGATGCGGTACCCGCGGAGCCGGTAGTGGCGGCGGACGCGCCGCTCGGCCTCAGGCCCGAGCCGTCGTGACGAGCTCGGCCTCGGCCTCGTTCTCGAGCTCCGCATAGCAGCGCGCGTCGAAGGAGCGGCGGTGGATCGAGCTCGGCCCCAGCCGGCGCACGATCGCCGAGTGGCCCGGCGTGATGTAGCCGACGTGCGAGGCGAAGTCGTAGTCCGGGTAGACCGCGTCGAGGCGCCGCATCGTGCGGTCGCGCACGACCTTCGCCACGATCGAGGCCGCGGCGATCGCGGCGCTCTTCGTGTCCCCGTCGACGACCGCCCGGTGCTCGGGCGCGAGCGGCCCGAGGCGGAAGCCGTCCACCAGGCACACCTCCGCCGGCGGCGAGAGCGCCGCCAACGCCTCGCGCAGTCCCCGGAGGTTCGAGCGGTGCAGCCCGTCGCGGTCGATCGCCGCGGGCGGGATCACGCGGACGGCGATCCGGGTCGCGCAGCGCGCGACCGCCCGAAAGAGCTCCTCACGCTGCGCGGGGTCGACCTGCTTCGAGTCGTTGAGCAGGGCGAGCGGGCGGACGGCGTGGTCGCGCAGGCGTCCGTAGTCGAGGAGAACGCCGGCCGTGACGAGCGGGCCCGCGAGGCTCCCGCGGCCCGCCTCGTCGGCGCCGGCGACGAAGCGAACGCCGATGCGGCGATCGAAGGCGAGGAGCTTGCGGCCCGGGCGGCGGATGGTCGCCACGGCCGCGAGGATAGCGCTTAGGTCCGCTGCTTCTCGCGGACGCGCGCCTTCTTGCCCACCTTCGAGCGCAAGTAGTAGAGCTTGGCGCGGTTGACGTCGCCGATCGCGGCGACCTCGATCTTGTCGATCTTGGGCGAGTGCAGCGGGAACGTCCGCTCGACGCCGACGCCGAAGGAGTTCTTCCGGACGGTGAAGGTCTCGCGCACTCCGGCACCCTGCCGTTTGATGACGATGCCCTCGAAGACCTGAACCCGGCGCCGCTGTCCCTCGATCACCTGGAAGTGGACGCGGACGGTGTCGCCTGCCTTGAACTGCGGGATGTCGTCACGGAGCTGCTTGCGCTCCAGGATGTCGATGGGCGTGGTCATGAAAAGGGCGGCCCGAGGCCGCGCGGGAATGCTAGCGAACGCACGCTCCTACTGGAAGCCGATCCGCTGCGCGGGCCAGTAGCGGGCAAAGACGGGGCCGATGAGGTTCTCCCGCGGGACCGTGCCCCACCTGCGGCTGTCGCACGACTCGTAGCGGTTGTCGCCCATCATGTAGTACTGGCCCTCGCCGACGGTCACCGGCGCGACCTCCTCGCCGGCGTCGGTTCCGTTGACGTACGGCTCGGGTTGCGGAACGCCGTTCACGTAGAGCTGCCCGTCGCGAACCTCGATCGTGTCGCCGGGGACGCCGATCAGGCGCTTCACGAACACGCCGCCGGGCCCGGGGCAGATCTGGTCGGCCTCGGGCGTCGTCTCGAAGACGACGATGTCGCCGCGCTCGGGATCGCTGAAGTGGTAGACGAAGCGGTTCGCGAGCACGCGGTCGGACCTGGCCGCCTGGCAGCCCTGTCCCGGCCTCGCACAGTGGAGCGTCGGCTCCATCGAGGACGAGGGGATGCGGTACGGGTTCACGACCCACGCCTTGATCGCCAGCACGGCGACGACCGCGAGCGCGATCGTCACCGCCCAGTCGACGACCGTGGGCCAGGGCGCTGGGAGCGACTCGAGCTTGCGGCGGAAGAAGACGGCCTCCCAGGCCTCTGCTAGTAGAGACCGAGCCGCGTCAACGGCCAGTAGATGGCGAACACGGGCCCGATGAGGTCTTCGCGCGTCACGGGGCCCCACTTGCGGCTGTCGCAGGACTGACCACGGTTGTCGCCCAGCATGAAGTACTCGTCGGCTCCCAGCACCCGCTCGCGGAAGTCGGGCCCGGGCGGCCCGCCGTTCACGTACGGCTCGTCGAGGGGCTCTCCGTCGATGTAGACGATGCCCTGCACGCTCGAGATGCGCTCTCCCGGGAGGCCGACGAGGCGCTTGACGAAGGTCCCTCCCGCCCCGCAGCGCCGGACCGCCCGCTCCGGAGTATCGAAGACGACGATGTCTCCCCGGCTCGGGTCGCGGAAGCGGTAGATGAAGCGGTTGGCGAGAACCCGGTCGGAGGAACCGGCCTGGCAGCCGGCCGCCGGCTCCGCGCAGTGGAGCGTCGGTTCCATCGAAGACGACGGGATGCGATACGGGTTAACGACCCACGTCTTGATCGCGAGGACGGCGGCGACGGCGATGGCGATCGTCACCACCCAGTCGACGATCGTGTCCCACGGCGCCGGCAGCGACGAGGTCACGCGGTCGAGCGGGCCGGTCACGAAAGCGTCCTCTCCCGGCTTCGATCCCGCCGCCACGTCTCGATGAGGGCATGGTTGCCCGACAGGAGCACCTCGGGCACACGCCAGCCTCGGAAGTCGGCCGGACGCGTGTAGTGCGGGTACTCAAGGCCGCCCTCGAGCGCTGCGGAGAAGCTCTCGACGGTCCCGCTCTCCTCCCGGATGGCCCCGGGGAGGCGTCTGGACACGGCGTCCACCAGGACCATCGCGGGCAGCTCGCCGCCGGAGAGGATGTACGGCCCTATCGAGACGACATCGGTGGCGACGTGCTCCAGGATGCGCTCGTCGAAGCCTTCGAATCGTGCGGAGAGGAGCGTCAGGGCCTCCTCGCCGGCCAGCTCGTCGACGAGAGCCTGGTCAAGCTGCCGTCCCTGGGGCGAGAAGGCGAGCACGCGCCGGCCGTCGAGGTCCTCGTAGACGGCCTCGAGCGCTGTGCAGACGACGTCGACGCGCAGCACCATGCCGGCGCCGCCGCCGTACGGCTCGTCGTCGACCTGCCCCCCGGTGAGAGGCGTGTAGTCGCGGTAGTTGAGGAAGCGGAGGTCGAGCTCGGAGCCCAGCACAGCCGCGACCGGACGCTGCTCGGTCAGCCACGAGAAGGCGTGCGGAAGCAGGGTGAAGACGTCGATCTGCATCGGCTGCGAGATTAGCTTTCGGGAACGAAGCCGGGCGCAATCAGGATCCGGCCCTCCTGGAGATCGACCGCGCGAACGCATTCCTCCACCAGCGGCAGGGCTAGGCCTCCCTCCACCTCGAGGACGTCGTTCGCCACGCCCGGCGTCACGTCCTTCACGTGGCCCAGCTCCCTTCCGCCCTCCTCGACGACCGCGAGGCCGACGAGCTCGAAGACGTAGTACTGGCCCGCGCCGGCCGGGGGCAGCTCCGACGCGGGCACCTCGAGCGCGGCGCCTCGCGCGACGTCCCTGTCGAGGCGGACGACCAGCCGTCCTCCCGAGCGCTTGCGATCGACGACGGTGGCCGGCTCGCGGCCGGCGTAGACCGTCGCGCCCTCGGCGAAGCGCGCGGGATCGTCGCTTGCCCGCTCGACGACGAACGCGCCCGCGAGGCCGTGCGGACGGCCGACCCGCCCCACGACGACCCAGCGGTCAGCGGGCGTCAACGATCTCGAGCAGCGCGCGCTCGTGCCGGCGCCCGCCGCTTGCGCGCACGAGGGTCCGCAGCGCCCTGGCGATGCGTCCCTGGCGGCCGATGACCTTGCCGATGTCCTCCTCGGCGACGTGCAGCCTGAGGACGACCGCCCCGTCGCGCTCGGTGCGCTCGACCCGCACCTCGTCGGGTCGCTCGACGAGGTTTCGGGCGAGGTATTCGAGCATCTCCTCCATCGCGACCTTTCTAGGCGATGCCCTGGGCCTTCATGAGGCGCTTGACCGAGTCGCTCGGCTGCGCGCCCTTGCCGATCCACTCCTGGATCTTCTCGGCGTTGAGGGAGATCGTCGACGGGTCCGTCTGGGGGTTGTAGCGGCCGACGATCTCGATGAAGCGCCCGTCGCGGGGCGAGCGCGCGTCGGCGACGACGACCCGGTAGATCGGGTTCTTCTTGGAGCCCACGCGGGCCAGTCTGATGCGAGTTGCCATTCGATCCTTTCTCTTCTCTAGCGGCGCCTCTGGGCCGCCGCGATCGACTGCAGGTTGGGTGTCTTCCCCTTCCCGATCTGCTTCACCATCTTCGCCATCTGCTTGCGCGCGTTCAGCAGCTGGTTCACCTGCTGCACCGTCGTGCCGCTCCCCTGCGCTATCCGGGCCCGGCGCGACCCGTTGATGAGCTCCGGCCGGCGGCGTTCTTCCACCGTCATCGAGAGGACGATCGCCTCGACCCTGCTCAGCTCCCGGTCGTCCACGTCCGCGCCCTGGAGCTGCTTGCCCAGCCCCGGGATCATCCCGACGATCGACTTGAGCGGGCCCATGCGCCGCATCATCCGGTAGCTCTGCAGGAAGTCCTCGAACGTGAACTGCCCGGCGCGGAGGCGGCGCTCCATCTCCTCCTGTTCGTCCGCCTCGGCCGCCTGCTCGGCCTTCTCGATGAGCGTGAGCACGTCGCCCATGCCGAGGATCCGGGACGCCATCCGGTCGGGGTGGAAGTACTCGATCTGGTCGAGCTTCTCGCCGGTGGACGCGAGCTTGATCGGCTTGCCCGTGACCGCTTTGACGGAGAGGGCGGCGCCGCCGCGCGCGTCGCCGTCGAGCTTCGTCAGGACGACGCCGTCGAAGTCGATGCGCTCCTGGAACGCCTCGGCCACGGCGACGGCTTCCTGGCCGGTCATCGCGTCGAGGACGAGCAGCACGTTGTGCGGCTTCACGATCTTGCGCACGGCGGCCAGCTCCTCCATGAGCGGCTCGTCGATCTGGAGGCGTCCCGCGGTGTCGACGACGACGACGTCACGACCCTGCGCCTGGGCCTGCTCGAGCCCGTGGCGCGCGACGGCGACCGCGTCCTTCGTGGTGCGGTCGACGTAGACGGGGATCTGGATCTGCTTTCCGAGCTGCTCGAGCTGGTCGATCGCCGCGGGCCGCTGCAGGTCGGCGGCGACGAGCGCCGGCGAGCGCCCCTCCTGCTTGCGCAGGAGGAGGGCGAGCTTCGCCGCGGCCGTCGTCTTGCCCGATCCCTGCAGGCCGGCGAGGAGGATGACCGTCGGCGGCCGTCCCGAGAAGGCGAGCTTGGAGCCGCCCGACCCCATGAGCTCCGTCAGCTCCTCGTGGACGATCCTGATGACCTCCTCGCCCGGCTTCAGGCTCTTCGTGACCGCAGCACCCGTCGCGCGTTCGCGCACGCGCGACACGAATTCCTTCACGACCTTGAAGTTGACGTCGGCCTCGAGCAGCGCGAGCCTGATCTCGCGCATCGCGCGCGAGAGGTCCTCCTCCGTGAGGACGCCGCGGCCGCGGAGATCGCCAAGCGCGCCTTGCAGCTTGTCGGACAGCGTGTCGAACATGAGCCGGCGGGAAGTGTAGCCGTGGGTTTTCGCGACTCTGCGGCGAGAGGCGCCGCGGCACGACCGCAACGCCGACAGATACACCCCTGGGGTCCGACGCCCCCCTGAGTGAACGCTATCGCCGAAGTGCGCGCGGGTCAGGCACGGATTCGGGCCGAGAGTGGGTCACGCGCGGCCGACCAGGGCGCGGGCGAAGTCCTCCGGGTCGAACGGTTGCAGGTCGTCCAGCGTCTCGCCCACGCCGACGAGCTTCACGGGTAGGCCGACGTCGTGGGTCACCGCGACCGCGACGCCGCCCTTCGCCGTCCCGTCCAGCTTGGTCAGGGCGACTCCGGTCACGCCGACCGCGTCGTCGAAGAGCTTCGCCTGACGCACGCCGTTATGGCCGGTCGTCGCGTCGAGGACTAGCAGCGTCTCGTGCGGCGCGCCTTCCAGTCGCTGCGCGATCACCCGCCGGACCTTGGCGAGCTCCTCCATGAGGTTCTTCTGCGTGTGCAAACGGCCGGCCGTGTCGACGACGACCACGTCGCGCCCCCGCGCCTCCGCCGCGGAGATGGCGTCGAAGGCCACCGCAGCGGGGTCGGCGCCACGCTGGGAGCCGACGAAATCCGCTCCGGCGCGCTGCGCCCAGATCTCGAGCTGCTCCTCCGCCGCAGCGCGGTAGGTGTCCGCCGCGGCCAGCACGACAGAGCGCCCGGATTCCTGAAGCCGGTGCGCGAGCTTGCCGATCGTCGTCGTCTTTCCCGTGCCGTTCACGCCGACGACGAGGACGACCGTCGGCCGCCCGTCGAGGCCGAGACGCCCCTGTCCTTCGACGGTGACGAGCTCGGCCACCACCTCCTCCAGCGCCTCGACGAGGTCGGCTTGGCTCGCTGGCTCGCGGTCTTCGAGGCGCCTCACGATCTCCACTGTCGCCGGCACGCCGCAGTCGGCCGCGATCAGCGCCTCCTCGATGCGCTCCCAGGCCTCCTCGTCGCTGGGGTCGAAGAGGAGCTCGCGCGTCAGAGCCTGGCGGCTGGCGCTGAGCGAGTCGCGCAGCCTGCCGAACCAGCCGCGCCGCTTCTCCTCGTCCGCGACGGCGGCGTTCTCCTGGTCGCCGAGGAACTCCGCCCAGGTGCGCACTACGCGCTGAGCGCCTCGGCCTGGTGCGGCGCCGCCAGCCGCTTCGAGACGACCTGCGAGATCCCGTCGGCGCCCATGGTCACGCCGTAGAGGATATCCGCGGCCTCGATCGTCCTCTTCTGATGGGTGACGACGATGAACTGCGCACGGTCTGAGAATCTGCGCAGGAGCTCCGTGAACCGTCCGATGTTCGCGTCGTCGAGCGCCGCTTCGACCTCGTCGAGAAGGTAGAACGGGCACGGCCGCGCGAGGAAGAGGGCGAAGAGGAACGAGATCGCGCCGAGCGCCTTCTCCCCGCCGGAGAGGAGCGAGAGCCTGGTGATTCGCTTGCCGAAGGGCTGCAGCTCGATCTCGATCCCGGGCTCGCCCCCCTCTTCGTCCTCGACGCGGACGATCCGGCCGCTCCCGCCCGGGAAGAGCGTCGCCGCCACCTCTTCGAAGTGGCGCTCCACCTCGCCCAGGGTCTCCTCGAAGCGCCGCTCGACGGTCTCGGCCAGCTCGTCGCGGAGCGACTCGAGCTCGGCGAGCGAGCGCTCGAGGTCCTCGCGCTGAACCGTGAGCTCCTCGAGCCTCGCCTTTTCGCGGGCATGCTCCTCGGCCGCGAGCGGGTTGACCTGGCCGAGCGCCTCGCGCCGCCCCTCGAGCCGGGCGAGCTGCGCCCGCAGCTTCTCGGCTTCCTCCTCCGTGAGCGCCTCCGCCTCGGCGTCCTCGGGCAGCCGGCGCACGACCTCCTCGCGCTCGGCCTCGAGGCGCGCTCGCTCGATTCCCACCGCGGAGAGGCGCTCCGCGGCCTCGGCCGCCGCCAGCCTGACCTCCGCCTCGACGCCGCCGAGCCGCCGCAGCTCGTCGCCGAGCTCGCCGGCGCGGCTCCCGCCCGCGTCGACCCGGGCTCGGAGCGGAGCCTCCAGCCGGCCCGCGCGGGCGCCGGCGGCCCGCAGGACGGCGGCCGTCCGCTCCGCCTGCTCGGCGAGCTTCCGCAGGAGATCCTCACGACTCGGGGTTTCAGGCGAGGGAGCGGCGACCGCCGAGTCCGCAGCGAACCAGCTCTGGCCGTTCGAGAGGGCGACCAGCGCGTCCCGCCGCTCGGCATGGGCGCGCTCGAGCCGGGCAACCGCGTCCGGGAGCTCGAGACGCTCGGGCGCCCAGGCGCCGGCGGCCGCGAGTGCCCGCTCGTAGCTCGGCGGCTTGCGCGGCGACGGCAGCCGGGGACGGTCCGCGTCGGCACGCAGCGCGGCGGCCGTCTCGTCCGCACGCTCGCGCCGGAGCTCCAGCCGCTCGAGCGCGCTCCGCAGCCGGTAGAGCGCGGCCGTGGCCTGCTCGTGGCGACCGGCCGCCTCCGCGAGCTCGTCCTCCGCCCGGCGCCGCTCGCAGAGCACGCCCTCGAGGCGCTCGTCGCGACGGCGCTTCTCCTGACGGGCCTCCGCGAGCCGCTCGTCGACGTCGGCCAGGCGCGCATCGATCGCCTCCAGCTCGGCGGCAGCGAGGCGCGTCCGCAGTGTGTCAACCTCGACTCCGAGCTTCTGGGCGCGCTCCGCGGCGCCCGCCTGGAGCGCCAGCGGGCGTAGCCGCCTGCGCACCTCGTCCTCCAGGTCGCGAGCGCGCTCCACCTGCACCTGGACGCGGGCGAGCTTCAGCTCGGCCCGGTGGCGGCGGCGCTTGAACTTCCCGAGCCCGGCCGCCTCCTCGACGAGCGCCCGCCGCTCCTCCGGCTTCGAGACGAGGATCTCCTCGACCCGGCCCTGGGAGATGATCGAGTGCCGCTCGCCGGCGAGGCCGACGTCCGCGAGTAGCTCGACGATGTCCGTGCGGCGTACCCGTGCGCGGTTGACGAGGTACTCCCCGTCCCCATCGCGGTGCGCCCGCCGGAGGACGGAGAGCTCGGCCACGTCGAGCGGCCCGTCGCCGTCCTCGTTGTCGAAGAGGAGCTCGACCTCGCACCAGTCGGTCGCCGGCCGCTCCTTCGAGCCCGCGTAGAGGACGTCGTCGGGCTTCTCGGCGCGGAGCTCGCTCGGGCTCAGGCTGCCCGCTGCCCAGACGATGGCGTCGGCGATGTTCGACTTGCCCGAGCCGTTCGGCCCGACCACGACGGCGACACCCGGCTCGAGCCGCACCTCGACCGGATCCGGAAACGACTTGAAGCCGCGGATCTTGACCGCTCGCAGGAACAGGCCGCCAAGTCTGACGGGGCGGACGGACGCCGCATCAGGCGGGTGCGCGCAGCTCCAGGCAGCTCACGCCCTGGAGCTCGAGCCAGATGCGGTCTTCTCCGCGCGCGACGCGCAGGAGGACGGCCTCGCAGCTCGGGCAGCGCACGACCGCGCCGGGCGCGTGCGCGTAGACCGCGAGGGCGCCGATCTCCCTGACGGCGCCGCACGTGCCGCAGGTCGACCGGGCGACGGTCAGCTCCCCAACGAACACCTCCCCGAGGAGGCCGCCGATGGCGTTGCCGTCGAGCTTCAGGTCTGCGCTTTCCATCAGTCCTCTTTCAGGTCGGGCCGAACCGCTCGGTCTTCACGCGGCTCGGCTCGTAGCCTAGGCCGACGAGGCCGTCGGCGGCCACCTCGACGAAGCGAGTCGGGCCGCAGACGAATACGGACGCCTCCGTCTCGCTTCGGTCGAACACCTCCGCCAGCATCTCGAGGTCGATCCGCCGCGCGTAGCCCCGCCAGCCCTCGGGCTGCTCGCGCGTGAGCGTGTGGACGACCGTGAGCGTCGGGTCGGACCCCGCTCGACGGTCGAGCTCCTCCCTGTAGATGACGTCTCCGAGCGTGCGAGAGGAATAGAGAAGCGTGGCCGACGCAGGGGCATCTCCTCCGGCCCGATGGCGGAGCATGGCCATCAGCGGAACGACCCCCGAGCCGCCTGCGACCAGGTGGAGCGGGCCGCCGCCGTCCCAGACGAAGTAGCCCCCGATCGGTCCGCGCAGCTCGAACATGTCACCGGGCCGGAGCTCGTCGACGAGGAAGGGCGAGACCTCCCCGTCCTCGAGCCGCTCGACGGTGAGGACGAGGCGCTCGCCGTCGGCGGGGGCGGCCAGCGAGTAGCTCCGCTGGGCCTGGTAGCCGTCCTCCGCGGTCAGGCGTACGTCGACGTGCTGGCCGGGGCGGTGCCCTCCCCAGCCCGGCACGTCGAGGACGAGGCTCGAGACCCGCGGGGTCTCCGGCACGAGATCGACCAGCTGGGCCAGGAGCCACCGGAGCCGAGTCAGCGTTCGGAGCGGGATGATGGCCCTCCGACCGGGTGCGATGGGTGGTTCGAGGCAGGGACGCAGCGAGCGCTCATACCTGCAGAGGTATGGGCTTGACCGAGGACGCCGCCTCGGGCCGCCCAGCGCGGCCAGGCGGGATCGCGCGTCATTCCGCTCCGACCCTTAGTCGCCCCAGTACCGCTGCTCCCGCCACGGGTCGCCGTAGAGGTGGTAGCCGAGCGACTCCCAGAAGCCGGGCTCGTCCTCGTCCATCAGCCGCAGGCCGCGCACCCACTTGGCGCTCTTCCAGAAGTAGAGATGCGGGACGAGCAGCCGCGCCGGGCCGCCGTGCTCGGGGTCGAGCGGCTCGCCGTCGTAGCCGAAGGCGACCCAGGCCTTGCCGCCGGTGACGTCCTCGAGCGGGAGGTTCGTCGTGTAGCCGCCGTCGCTCCAGGCGGTCACGTAGGCCGCGCCGGTCTCGATCCCGTCCAGGAGGGTGTCGACGGAGACGCCCTCCCACGTCGTGTCGAGCTTCGACCACTTCGTGACGCAGTGGATGTCGTGCGTGATCGTCTCACTGGGCAAAGCACGAAACTCCTCCCAGCTCCAGCGCGCGAGCTCCTCGCCGCCTTCGGAGACGGTGAAGCTCCACTGGTCCAGCGACGTGTGCGGCGTCGGTCCCGCCGAGAGCACGGGAAAGTCATGGGTCTCGTACTGGCCGGGCGGGATGCGCCCGCTCTCGTCGGTCGTGCGCCGGCCCCTGAAACCGCGGGTGATGAAAGCCATGGCGCGAGCTTAGTCTCCCGGACGAGACCACGCGTTACACCGTGCGGCGCTCGACCTCTTCCCCGCCCCCCACCAGGATCTCCGCCACGAGGGCCGGCGGGACGAGTCCGTGCTCCACCACCCCCGGGACGGCGGACAACCATGCGGCCAGCTCCCCCGGGTCGCCGACCGGCCCCGTGTAGTCGGCGATCAGGCCGCCGTCCGGGCTCGGCGGCACGTCGCGGAGCTCGGCCGGGGCGGCGCGGGCGAGCGTCGAGCGGACGCCGTACGAGAGGATCTCGAGCGGGACCGGCGGGCGGATCGACTCGACGAGCTTGTCGGAGGAGACGATGACGACGAAGCGGTCCGCGGAGGCGGCGACGACCTTCTCGCGCGTGTGCGCCGCCCCGCCGCCCTTCACGAGCCAGCCGTCCCGAGCGACCTGGTCGGCGCCGTCGACGGCGAGGTCGAGCCGCTCGAGCTCGTCGAACGGCTCCACGGCGAGGCCGAGCTCCCGCGCGGCCGTCTCGGTCTGGAGCGACGTCGCCACGCAGCGGAGGCGGAGGCTCCGGCGCGCAAGCGCCGCCAGGAAGTGCGCGACGGTCGTGCCGGTGCCGAGCCCCAGGAGCATCCCGTCCTCGACGAGCTCGGCGGCGGCCTCACCGGCACGACGCTTCTCGTCCTCGAAACCCATGCCGGGCAGCGTAGGATCCCCGCAGGATGGCCTCCGAGAGAGAGCTCGCCGGGCAGGTCGCGCTCGTCACGGGCGGCGGGCGCGGGATCGGGCGCGGAATCGCGCTCGAGCTCACCGCCGCGGGCGCGCGCGTGGCCGTCGCCGCCCGGACGCTCGAGCAGGTGGAGACGACGGCTGCCGAGACCGGCGGCCTGGCGATCCAGGCCGACGTCTCCGACCGCGGCGACGTCGAGCGCATGGTCTCACGAACCGAGGCGGAGCTCGGCCCGCTCGACCTCCTCGTCAACAACGCGGGCATCGCGCTCTGGGAGAAGTCCGCGTGGGAGCTCGAGCCCGAAGAGTGGTGGCACGTCCTCGAGGTCAACGTGCTCGGCGTCTATCTGTGCTGCCGCGCCGCGATCCCGGGGATGATCGCGCGCGGCCGCGGCCGTATCGTCAACGTCGCGAGCGGCGCCGCCTACCTCCCCGGGAGCCGCTCCACGGCCTACAGCGCGAGCAAGGCCGCGGTGCACCGCTTCAGCGAGACGCTCGCGACCCAGCTCGAGCCGCACGGCATTCCGGTCTTTTCGATCAGTCCCGGCCTCGTTCGCACGGAGCTGATCGGAGACACCTTCGGCAACGATGCGCCCTGGACGCCGCCGGAGCTTGCGCCCCGGCTCGTGCGGGCCCTCGCGTCCGGTCGGCTGGACGCGCTCTCGGGCCGCTACCTCCACGCCGAGCACGACGACGTCGACGACGTCGCGGCCCGCGCCGAGCAGATCGTCGCCGACGATCTCAACGCGATCCGGTTGCGTCGCTGATGCCGACGTTCCGGGCGGGCGTCGACCTCGGGGCGACGAAGATCCAGGCGGTCGTGGTCGGCCCCGACCACGCAGTCGTCGGCCAGGCGCGCCACCCCACGCCCACAGAGGGTGGGCCCCCGGCAGTGACGGCCGCGATCGCACGAGCGGTCGAGGAGGCGGCGGGCTCGGCCGGCGTGGCCGTCGAGGAGCTCGGCGGCGCCGGCGTCGGCTCTCCCGGCGCAGTCGACCACGACTCCGGCACCGTCGCGCACGCGCGCAACCTCCCCGACTGGGAGGAGCCCTTCCCGCTCGCCGCCGCGCTTGCCGACGCGCTCGACTGCCCGGTCCGGATCGACAACGACGTCCAGGTCGCCGTTCTGGGCGAGCTCGAGCTGGGCGCAGGACGGCCGTACTCCTCGTTCCTCGGCGTGTGGTGGGGCACGGGCGTCGGAGGCGGGATCGTGCTCGACCGGAAGCTCTGGCTCGGTCGCGGGGCCGCGGGGGAGATCGGGCACATGGTCGTGAAGCGCGGCGGGGCACGATGCCCCTGCGGCCGCCGGGGCTGCCTCGAGGCCTACGCGGGGCGAGGCGCGATGGAGAGGCGCGCGCGTGAGCTCCACGACCGCGGGCACAAGACCGACCTCTTCCACCTGATGGAGAAGCGCGGGCGCGAACGGCTCACGAGCGGCGTCTGGGCGGCTGCGCTCGACCGCGAGGACCGCATGGCCAAGGATTTGATCCATCGCGCGGTCACCGCCCTGGGAGCCGGCATCGCCTCCGCGATGAACCTCCTCGACGTGGAGGCCGTCGTCGTCGGTGGCGGGCTCGGAACAAGGCTGGGAGAGCCGTACGTCGAGCGGATCGCCGCGGCGATGCAGCCGCACCTCTTCGTCGACGACAGGCCCCCGGCGATGCTGGCGGCCGCCCTCGGCGACCTCGGCGGTGCGATCGGCGCCTCCCTGCTCTTCGAGCGCTAGCCCGCGGCCGGGAGCGTCTCCAGGGCCTGGCGTGCCGCGATCTGCTCGGCCGCCTTCTTCGACGCGCCCTGACCCGTACCGGCCACCTCGCCGTCGATCGTCGCGGCGCAGGTGAAGCTGCGATCGTGCGGTGGCCCCTCCACGGTGACGACCGTGTAGGCGACCGAAAGGCCCCGGCGGGCGAGCTCCTCCTGGAGTTCCGTCTTGTAGTCGACGTGGCCCTCGAGCGCGTAGTCGATGCGCTCCTGGAAGGCATCCACGATCGGCAGCCTGATGGCCTCGAAGCCGTGCTCGAGGTAGAGGGCGCCGAGGCAGGCCTCGACGAGCGCTGCGAGCACGTTGCGGTTCGCCGCGAGGCGCCGGAGCTCGTCCGGGTCGACCGCCCCGGCGTACCCGGCGAACAGCTCACCGAGCCCGAGGCGCTTGCCGACGATGGCGCAGCTCTGGCGGGAGACGACGTGCGCCCGGATCTTGGCGAGGCGACCCTCCGCCTCGTTGGGGAAGCGGCCGTACAGCTCTTCCGCGATTGCCAGCCCGAGCACGCTGTCGCCGAGGAACTCGAGCCGCTCGTACGAATCGGCGCGGCTCGGGGCCCAGGAGGCGTGCGTAAAAGCGTGGCGCAGGCGCTGGGCCGGGAGCGCCTGGATCAGAGCGAGGAGCTCGCGCCCCGTCTCCTGGCTACTGGTGGGTGGAGATGTAGTCGACTGCCTGCCCGACGGTCTGGATCTGCTGGGCGTCTTCGTCCGAGATCTTGATCCCGAACTGGTCCTCGAGCTCCATGATGAGCTCGACGAGGTCGAGCGAGTCGGCGTCGAGATCGTCCTGGAACGAGGCTTCCTCCGTGATCTCGCTCTCCTCGATCCCGAGCTGCTCGACAAGGACGTCCTTCACTCGCTCGGCGATCTCTTCGCGCGAAGCTGCCATCTCGGTTTTCTCCTGCCTTTCTCTGATTCGGACACCCAGCGTGAACGGCGCAGGATGCTACCACGGTTTGCGCGGTTCTTTCAGGGGGCGGCGGTCTCCCGGACGCGCGCCGCCAGGCGCTCGGCGACCCGATCGACGACACCGCCGGCGACCCCGCGCGCGGCGTAGTGCACCGCGTTCGCGATCGCGGTGGCCGAGGAGTTCCCGTGCGCGATGACGACGAGTCCCCGGAGGCCGAGGAGGTAGGCGCCTCCGTAGGTGTCGGGATCGAGCCGCGTCCGCATGGCCCGCGCGGCGGGGCGGATCAGGAGCCCGCCGAGCTTCCCGCGCACGGACGCGGTGATCTCCTCCCTGAAGGCATGCAGCGTCGTGTGGATCGTGCCCTCGAGGAGCTTCAGGGCCATGTTGCCGGTGAAGCCGTCGCAGACGACCACGTCGGCCGCCTTGCGGAGGAGGTCGCGGCCCTCGACGTTGCCGACGAAGCGCAGGCCCGGCGCATGGGCGAGCTCCGCGTGGGCCTCGCGCACGAGCCTGTTGCCCTTCTCCGGCTCCTCGCCGATCGAGAGGAGCGCTACGGACGGGCTCCGCAGCCCGACGATCTCCTCGGCAAACACGGCGCCCATGTGGGCGAACTGGACGAGGTGCTCGGAGCGCGCGTCGGCGTTCGCGCCCCCGTCGATCAGGATCGAAGGGCCTCCGAGCGACGGTATGGGAACGGCGATCGCGGGCCGGTGGACGTCCGGCAGGCGGCGGATCTCGAGCAGTCCCGCCGCCAGCATCGCGCCCGTGTTCCCCGCGCCGACCACCGCGTCTGCCGAGCCGTCGCACACCGCGCGGCACGAGAGGAAGAGTGAGCTCTCGCGCTTCTCGCGCACCGCGTCGGACGGCTTCTCGTCCATGGCGACCACCTGCTCGGCGTGGACGATCTCCAGGCCGCGGGCGAGCGGCTCGAGCACGTCGCGCGGACCGAAGAGAACCGGAACGACCTCGTCGGAGGCGGCCGCCCGCGCTCCCGCGACGACCTCCTCGGGCGCCCGATCGCCGCCCATGGCGTCGACGGCGACCCGGACGGGCACTACGGGGCGGACGTGCGGAGGGGCTCGACCTCGCGGCCGCGGTAGGTGCCGCAGGTCGGGCAGACGTGGTGAGGCCGCTTCGGCTGATGGCACTGCGGGCACTCGACGAGCGCCGGGATCGACGCCTTGTGGTTCGCCCGGCGCTTGTCGCGGCGCGACTTGGAGGTCTTTCGCTTCGGAACGGCCATCGCGGCGGCTGAGTATAGCGACAGCGCTCTCCCGCCCCGATCTACAGACGGTCGCGCAGCTCGGAGAGTGCCGCCCAGCGGGGGTCGACGTCCTCGCCCTCGTGCTCGTGCGGCTCCTTGTTCAGGTCGCGGCCGCAGAGCGGGCAGAGGCCGGCGCAATCCTCCCGGCAGAGGATCTTGTCCGGGAGCGAGAGCGCGACGGCGTCGTGGGCCCAGGCGGAGAGGTCGAGCTTCGACTCTCTGATGTAGGGCGTCGTCAGCTCGTCCGACTCGCCCGGGCTCGTGGCCTGGTACTCCCTGGCCGCGACGTGCACGTCCAGCCCCGCGTCGGCCAGGCAGCGCATGCAGGGGCCGAGGACGCGCGTCGCCAGCTCGAGCTCCAGGACGAGGCCGGAGCTGGTCTGGGTCAGCGTCAGGACCGCCTCCGGGCGCTCGGGCACGGGGACGTAGCGCTGGCCGCCGAGCTCGAGCGGCTCGAGCTCGACCGCGACGGCGTCGCGGAACTGCTCGCCGGGGCGCAGCTTGACGTTGCGGAGGTTGAACGTGGTCACACGCCCACCGTAGCGAACGCGGCGCGCCCGGCTACACGGCGGTTTGGTCGTCGGCCAGATCGGCGACGACCGTCTCCTGGGAGCGCTCGTGCAGGCGCTCGCGGCCGCGGCGCACGGCGCCGAGGAACTTGTCCAGGTTGACCTCGAGCGTCGAGAGGATCGAGTCGGCCCAGTCCTCCATCTCGAGGCGCGTCTCGCGCGCCTGGCGGCGGGCCTCCTCGACGATCTCCTGCGCCTGGCGCTCGGCCAGCTTGGCGATCTCGGTCTGGGACGCCTCGCGCACGGCCTGCTCGCGCGCCTCGCCGAGGATCCTGTCGGCCTCGCGCTTGGCCTCCGCCAGCATCTCCTGGCGCTCCTTCACGATCCAGCGGGCCTGCTTGATCTCCTCCGGAATCGTCGCCCGCATCTGGTCGAGGATGTCGTAGATCTCCTCGCGGTCGATGCGGACCTGATCCGTGAGCGGAACGGCCTTCGCGTTGTGCACGAGGTCGTCGAGCTTGTCGATGAGCACGAGAACGTCCATGGGGAGCCAGTCTACTCTTGCGGGCTGACGGGCGCGCCGGGCCTCCCCTGCGGGAAGAGCTCGCGAAAGCGGCGCGCCACGGGCTCCGGCACGAGGGCGTCGACGTTGCCTCCGAAGGAGGCGACCTCCTTGACGCCGCTCGAGGAGAGGAAGCTGTACTGCGGGCTGGACATGAGGTACATCGTCTCCACCTCGGGGGCGAGGTTCCGGTTCAGGTGGTGCATCTGGAACTCCCACTCGAAGTCCGAGATGGCCCGGAGCCCCTTCACCATCGTCCTGGCGCCGAAGCGGCGGGCGAACTCGACGACGAGGTCGGAGAACACCTCCACCTGCACGTTCGGGAGGTCGGCGAGCGCCTCCCGCAGGAAGGCGACCCGCTCGTCCACGGAGAACATGGTCGCCTTGTGCTGGGGGTCGCGCACGACGCCGACGACGACGCGCTCGAAGATTCCCGCCGCGCGCCGGATGATGTCGAGGTGGCCGTTCGTGACCGGGTCGTAGCTTCCCGGGCAGATGCAGGTGACCGGTTGGGAGTCGCTCATCGCAGAGCTTCGAACAGGGTCACCCGGGCCGAGCCGTAGCGCCGGCTCGTGCGCTTGGGGAGCGGCAGGTCGGGCTCCTCGCGGGCGTCGGACTCGACGACGGTGACACCGTCCGGCGCCAGCACGGCGGGCAGGTGGGCGGCGAGGATGGGCAGGGTGCGTGCGAGCATGGCGTACGGTGGGTCGACGAGCACGAGATCGTAACGCCTGCCTCCCGCCGCGTCGGCGGCCAGCCTGCGCGCGACGTCCTCCCGGACGACGACCGCGCCCTCCAGCCTGAGCTTGTCCAGGTTGCGGAGGATCGTCTCGGCCGCGGCGCGGTCGGACTCGACGAAGGTCACGCGGGCGGCTCCACGGGAGAGCGCTTCCAGCCCCATCGCGCCTGACCCGGCGTAGAGGTCGAGCACCTCCGCACCGTCCACGGGGCCGACCAGGTTGAAGACGGCCTCGCGCACCCGGTCGCCCGTCGGCCGGGTGTCGAGCCCCCTGGGCGCGAAGATCCGCGCCCCCTTACGCGAACCCGCGACGATCCTCATCCAGCCTCTCCGCCTCACGTCGCAGCGGCTCGACGACGGCGTCCTTTGCATCGACCAGCTCCTCCGCCCAGGCGCGGGCTCTGGCGATCAGGCGCCGGTCTCTCGCCAGACGCGCGAACTTCAGGTCCGAGTACCCCGACTGGCGGATGCCGAGGAGCTGGCCCTCGCCGCGCAGCTCCAGATCGACCTCGGCGAGCTCGAAGCCGTCGGACGTATCGACGAGCGCCTCGAGGCGGCGTACTGCCTCCTCCGTGAGCTCCTCCTTCGGGCGCGATACGAGCAGGCAGTAGGACTGCTCGGCGCCGCGGCCCACGCGGCCGCGGAGCTGGTGGAGCTGGGCGAGCCCGAAGCGATCGGCCTCCTGCACGATCATGATCGTCGCATTCGGGACGTCGACGCCGACCTCGATCACCGTCGTCGCGACGAGCACGTCGAGCTCCCGCCGCTTGAAGGCGTCCATCACCTCGCGGCGCTCCGCGGTCCTGAGCTTCCCGTGCAGGACGCCGACCCTGAAGCCGCGCAGCTCGTGGGCCCGCAGCCGCTCGGCCTCCTGCTCGGCCGCCCGCGCCTCGATGGTCTCCGACTCGGAGACGAGCGGGCAGACGACGTACGCCTGCCGGCCGTCGGCAAGGTGCTTCCGCAGGCGCGTGTAGGCGGTGCTGCTCTTCTCGTGGCCGACCCAGCTCGTGATCACCGGCCTGCGGTTCGCGGGCGGCCTGGTGATTTCGGTCACGTCGAGGTCGCCGAACACGGTCTGCGCGAGCGTGCGCGGGATCGGCGTCGCGGTCATGTGCAGGACGTGCGGCGTCGTCTTGCCGAGCGCCCGCCGCTGCTCGACCCCGAAGCGATGCTGCTCGTCCACGACAGCGACCGCGAGCGAGCGGAACTCCACCTCCTCCTGGATGAGCGCGTGAGTGCCCACCGCCAGGTCGGTCTCGCCGCTTGCGAGGCGATCGCGCACGGCGCGGCGCTGGGCGGCCGGAACCGAGCTCGTGAGGAGCTCGCAGCGGACGCCGAGGTCGTTGCAGATCCCCTCGACTGTGAGGAAGTGCTGCTCGGCGAGGGTCTCCGTCGGGGCCATCAGGGCTCCCTGCTGCCCGGCCTCCACCGCGCGGAGCAGCGCGTAGAGGGCGACGACCGTCTTCCCCGAGCCGACGTCGCCCTGCAGGAGGCGCTGCATCGGCCGCGTGGCGCCGAGGTCGCCACCGATCTCGCGGATCGCAGCCCGCTGCTCCGGCGTCAGCTCGAAGGGCAGGGCGGCGTAGTAGCGGGCGATCAGCTCGCCGTCGGCCGGAAGCGCGGGCGCGCTCGCCTGCTCCTCGAGCGTCCGCCGCCGCTCCTGAAAGCCGAGCTGGAGGGCGAGCAGCTCCTCGAGCGCGAGCCGCTCCCGGGCGGTCTCCGCCTCGGCCCGGTCGCGCGGCCGGTGCGCCGCGACGAGCGCGTCGGCGCGGAGAGGCTGGTTCTCCTCGTGGCGCAGCCGGGCCGGCAGGGGGTCGGCGAACCAGCGGACGCGCGGGAGCGCGGTCTCGACGTAGGCGCGGAGGCGGTACGAGGGGACCTCCTCGCTGGCCCGGTATTCGGGGACGAGTCCCACGGTGTGGAGGCCGGTGCCCCGCACCTCGGTGCGCGCCACCTTGAAGCCGCCGCCCAGCTCGCGGGTCCCGTGCAGGAGCAGCTCCGTCCCCGGCGCGAGCTTCGCCAGGTGGGCCTGGTTGAACCAGATCGCGGTCTCGCGCACGCCGGCGGCGTCGACGACGACACCCTCGACGATCTTGAGGTTCCGGCGGCGCGTCGGTCGGACGCGGATGCGCTCCACCGTGCAGCGCACGGTCGCCTCCTCGCCCGCGGCGAGGTCGCCGAAGCTCGCCACCTGCTCCCAGTCGAGGTACGCGCGCGGGAAGTGCTCGGCGAGGTCGCGCACGGTGCGGAGACCGAGCTTCGCCAGGCGCTCTGCGACCTTGGGCCCGACACCGGCAAGCGTCTCCACAGACGCCCCGGGATCCGCGCGGCGACGCGTGGGCTGCGGCGGGCCGCTGTCGGCGCCGGCGAACCCGGACGGCGCGGCGGCTACGGCTCGCCGTCCCAGTAGCCCAGGGGCTCGATCCGCCCCATGACGCCGATTCCGCGCAGGTTGACCTTGCCGGAGCGGGGGTAGTAGGCGATGTCGTTCGGCTCGCGCGTCCCGTAAGCGAGGTAGACAAGCTCTGTCTCGCCGGCCCGGAAGGCGTGCGCGACGCGGGTGCCGGGCGGACGGCCGACGACCGTGCCAGGCCGGACTGCGTGTTCCTCGTCACCGAGCAGGAGCGTGCCCTCGCCCGCGAGCACGACGAAGATCTCCTCCTCGGCCGAGTGGCAGTGCGGCGGGTAACCCAGTCTGCCGGCGGGGATGGTGACGTGGGAGATGCCCGTGCGCTCGGAGCCGGCCGCGCTGCCGAGATCGCGGTCGTGGAGCAGCGAGTCACCGTGCTCGTCTACGTACGGCTCGACACCGTCGACGTTCACGATCGAGGCTGGCCGAGGCTCGGGCTCGCCGACCTCGGGCTCTCCCGCCGCGTCCTCGCGCCGGAAGGGATGGCGGCCGTCGCCGATCGTCGTCACCTCAACGTAGCCGGGCCGCATCCATGCCACGCCCGCACGCGGGAGCACCGTGTTGCCGTGGAGGGTTCGATGGCCGTACGCGAGGACGCTCAGCCCGTTCGGGCCGGCGCGGAGGGTGTGGGCCTCGCTCTCTGGAAGGTGAACGAGACAGTCGCCGCGCCGAACCGCGTAGACGGCGCCGTCCTGCCAGGAGAGCCCGCTGCCCTCGAGGACGTAGAAGATCTCCTCGGCGGCGCCCTCGACGTGGGCCGGCGTCGACCAGCGGCCCGGGTCGACGTCGATCCGCTGCACTCCCACGCCCCGGGTGCCGACAGCCGTGCCGAGGTCGCGCCAGGTCCCGACCAGGTGCCCCACGTCGCGGCGCCGCGGCTCGACCTCGTCCCAGTGGGTCACGTGCTGCACGGTGGCCTACGATACCGCCGCATGGCCGAGCCCAACGCCGTCGCCGAAGCCGCCGAAGAGGTCGTCCCGGGCGTCTGGCGCTGGGGCGTGGCGAACGAGCGGATCGGCGGCGCCGAGAGCACGGGGCATGCGGTTGCCGGTAAGGAAGGTGCTGTGCTGGTCGACCCGGTCCGGCTCGCGCCGGGGGCGCTGTCCGCGTTCGGGCCGGTGGCGGCGATCCTGCTCACCGCGCAGTGCCACCAGCGCTCGGCGTGGCGCTACCGGAGAGAGCTCGGTGCTCCGGTGTGGGCGCCGGAGGGGACGCGGCCGATGGAGGAGGAGCCGGACGAGCGCTACCGCGCCGGCGATGTCCTGCCGGGCGGCCTGCGCGCCGTCCACACCCCTGGCCCCGAGGAGGTGCACTTCTCCTTCCTCCTGGAAAGCGCGCCCGGTGTCCTCTTCTGCTCCGACCTGCTCACGAACTACGGCGGCCGCGGCCTGAACTTCGTCCCGCTCCAGTACCACGACGACCCGGCGCAGACGCGCCGCACGGTCGCGAGCCTCCTCGACCTCGACTTCGACGTCCTCTGCCTCGATCACGGGAGCGCGCTCACGGACGACCCGAAGGCGGAGATCCGCGCGCTGCTGGCGCGGACGGCCGCGTAGGACGCCGTCCACAGGTGCGAGGGTCGAACCATCGTCCGCTCGGGACGGTGACCGACCGCTTGGCTGCGCCAGGTCCCGGCCGCGTCCGTGGACGAGTCGCGACGGTTCGCGTCAGACGGGCTCGTCTTGGAACCAGAAGAGGCCGAGCGTGCCCGGGCCGCCGTGGGTGCCGATGACCGGGCCGAGCGGGGTGACGATGTCGAGTGACGCACCCGGGCGCCCCGCCCGGAGGCGCTCCACGAGCTTTGCCGCGTCCTCCGGCGCGTCGGCGTGGCCGACGCCGACGTGGAGATCCGGCGAGTCCTCCGTCTCCGCCAGGAACATCGCCTCGAGCTCGGCGAGCGCCTTGGCCCGGCCTCGCACGCGCTTGAGCGGCGCCACTTCCCCGTCGTCGAAGTGGAGGATCGGCTTCACGTTCAGCAGCTGGCCGGCGAGTCCCGACGCCTTCCCGATGCGGCCGCCGCGCACGAGGTACTCCAGCGTCTCCACGGTGAAGAGCAACCCGCGCGTGCGCTTGAAGCGTTCGGCGACAGCCAGGAGCTCCTCCTCCGTCGTCCCCCGCTCGAGGCGCCGCTGGAGCGCGTCGGCGAGGATCACCGCGCCGCCGCAGATCACGCCGGAATCCACGAGCGTCACCCGCTGGTCGCCGATCGCCTCGGCCCCGAGGCGGGCGCTCTCGACTGTCCCCGACAGCTTCGCCGAGAGCAGGACCGCCAGCACCTTCTCGTACCCGGCGAGCTCCTCGTAGACCTGGGCGAAGTCGGCAGGCGTCGGCTGGGAGCTCCTCGGCGGCTCCGGCGCGACCCGCAGCCGGCGGTAGAACTCCTCCGGCGTGATGTCGACGTACTCCTTGAGCGTCTCGTCGCCGAAGCGCACGTAGAGCGGAACCATGCGCCAGTTGAGGTGCCGGCTCTGCGGATCGGGGCAGTCGGCGGTCGAGTCGAGGACGATCGCCGTGTTCTCAGCCGAGAGCTGCATCGCGCCCCGCGGCGTCCCTGACGGCACCGACGATCTCGTCCAGCTCCCGGTCCTTCGTCAAGCATGCGACCGCCCCGGCGCCGTAGAGCGCGTGGATCTCCTCGGTCTCCGCGGTCGCGGTGAGCACGACGACGGCGGTGTCGGGGCAGGCCTTCCCGATCGCGACGGTCGTCTCGACGCCGTCGAGCTCCGGCAGGCGGTAGTCCATCAGGACGACGTCGGGCTGCACGCGCTCGCAGACGTCGAGCGCGCTGCGCCCGTCCGGCACGGCCGCGGCGACCTCGACGTCGGGGACGGTGCTGAGGAGGAGCTCGAGCGACTCGCGGAAGACATCGTTGTCCTCGACCAGCACGACGGTGATCGGATCGTCTGCCACGGCTCGCCAGGATAACTGCCTATTCGGCCGCGAACAGAAGCGGATAGTGCGGCTGGCCCCCTTCG
>DATIBF010000039.1:0-8623 GCA_035457655.1 Gaiellaceae bacterium | reverse complement strand
CGCCCCAGGCGCCCTCACCCCCTGGACGAGCGTCTCCGCGACGAGCACGCGGGCAGCGGGAAACCGGGCCGCGACGGCGGTGAGGAAGTCGCGCTTCGCGGCGGCCTCGTTGCCCGTCAGGAGCCCGATCCGCCTGGGGAGGAGGGGGAGGGCCCGCTTGCGCTCGGCGGCGAAGAGACCCTCGGCTGCGAGCGCCTTCTTCAGCCGCTCGATGCGGGCCAGCGCGGCGCCGAGGCCGAGCGGCTCCAGCGAGAGCGCGCGCAGCTGGAACACCCCGCGAGCCTCGTAGAGCTCGGGCCTTCCGTTGACGTGAACCCTGTCGCCGTCAACGACGTCGAGCCGCAGGGCGTCGAAGGTCGTCCGCGGCATCGACACCGGCAGGCACGAGCCGTCCTCGAGGTCCTTGAGCGTGAGGAAGACGCTCTGCCAGCCTTCCTGGCGCCGCAGCTCCGTGACCTCCCCCTCGACCCAGATCGTGGGCAGACGGGCGAGCCAGGAGCCGACCCCACGGTTGAACGCGGACACGGAGTAGACCTTCCGGTCGCCGTGCAGGGTCGCCTCGACCTTCACGGCGCGACTGTAGCTCACGGCCCAAGCTCTAAAGCCGGCCCGTGACCGGAAGCCCGGCCGCGAGCTGCCGTTGCTGCTCCGCGGAAAAGGGGTGGTTCTGGAGCGGCCCCCATCGCTGCCGCGAGCGGAAGAGGTCGATGATGTAGCGCATCCGGTCGGCGAGCTTCGTCCAGTTCACGGCCCCGCTCGCGACGGGCGCCGGACGGACAGCCTGGTGGCGTCGGAGAAACTCGAGCGTCTGGGGATCGTCCACAGGGTCGAGAAGAAGCGGATAGAGAGGCGCGCCCCGCGGCGACGGCAGGCGGCTACCCAGCCTCAGGGTCTCACCCGGCAGCGCGAGCGTCATCAGCTCCCTCGTGCAGAGCTCCTGCCAGTGGCGCTTCGCCTCGTTGGCCGCGCCGAGGAGGACCACACGCAAGACGCCCTTCGAGAGCGCGCGCATTCCCCTCGGAAGGCACGCGGCCGCATCGTCGACCGGATCGAAGAGCGTCAGCCGGATGGGGGCGTCGATCGACCCTGCGATGTAGGGCTGCAGGCGGATCTGCTCGTGGAGGCCGATGCGCGCGTTCGCGAGGAGCATCAGCGCGGCCTTGCGACGCGGGTCCTCGGTCCGGCGGACGGCGGCGTACCCGCCGAGCGCGAGCCGGAGCAGGGTCTGCCCTCCGCGGTCGCTCTCACCTTCGAGGAGGGACGCGGCGACGCGCTCCATCGCTGCCCCGTTATCGTCTTCGTCGAGGGCGTCGAGCGTGCGCGAGAACACGGGCCCGAGCTCGCTGAAGACCTTCAGGTTCCCCTCGGTGATCAGCTCTCCGACGTCGTGCACGATTCGGCGGGCGACGGCAACGAGCTTGTCCTCGCCGAGACGTACGTCCGCGTCGATCCAGCCGAGTGCCCGGTTCGCCCGCGCAACGGCTCCGTTCACGCGTGGCGAGCCGACGAGCAGCTCCCGGAAGGCGGCGGGGACCTCCTCGTCGCGGATGAAGCGGCCCGCAGTGCGCGAGGCCCAGGTCGCGAACGTGCACCAGTTCGCGTTCTCGGCACCGAGGCGCCCGGCGAGCGCAGCGGAGAGGTCGTGGTAGCACTGGGTGATGAGGAGGTTGCGCCGGACCGGATCGGCGCCGAGCCCGACGATCCAGTCGACGCGCTCGGTCGAGGTCGCCCCGCCCGGCAGGCTCACGTCTAGAGCAGGATCTCGGCGGCGATCTCAGGCGCGCAGCCTCGGCGGCCGACGAGGTCGACCGCGAGGTGGAGGTCGGCGTGGCTCGACGCGAGCCGCTCGGCGAGGGGCAGGGGGTAGCCCGCCTCCATGAGCACGTGGAGCCGCCAGCTCTCCACCTTGCCGCGCTCGTCTTGGTCCCGTTCGTCGAGAAGCGTCAACTGATCCACGCCGGTCGGTTCTCTCTCTAGGAGACGATTCCTGCCGCTAGGAGTTTGTTTCGAACGCTACTCGCGCTCGACGGTCCTGACGGCCCGCTCCACGTGGCTGAGCTTGGACTCGAGGCGGACGTCTACTTCCTCCTCGTAGGCGGCGATGCGGTGCTCGGCGCTCGCGAGCGCCGCGTCCAGCCGCTCGGAGACGTGACGCAGGCGCTCGGCCGCGACTTCTCCCTGAGCCTCGGCGGCCCGGGCGACGTCGCGCAGGCGGCGCTCCATCCGGTCGGCGGTCTGGCGCGCGAGCTGGACGATCCGGTCGGAGACCTCCGACTCGGACTGGCGCACGAACTGCTCGATCGACTTCTCGAGCTCGCGGGAGAGCCGCTCGGCCGACTTCTCGCGCGACTCCTTGATCTGGCCGTCGAACCTGCGCTCGGCGTCCTCGGAGAGGCGGGAAACCGCGCGGTCAAGCGCCTTCTCGAGCTGGCCGAGCTGTCGTCGCTCGGCCTCGGCTTGCCCGGCGGCGACTCGGGCGCGTGACTCCGCCTCCTCCCGGTCGAGCTGCTCGCGCAGGTCCCGCTCCCGGCTCCGCAGGCGCTCGCCGACTTCGTGGAGCGCGCTGCGCCGCTCGGCTGCATGCGCGTCGAGCTCGCTCCGGGTCTCTTCGACGAGCTCCTTGACCAGCCGTTCGAACTCGGACCTGAGCTGCGCGACGGCCTTCCGCTGCTCCTCGCTCGCCGCCGCTAGCCGGTCCGCGTCCGCATGCAGGCGCGCGTCGTACTGGTCGAGCGCCTCTTGCTGGCGCTGGCTCAGCTGGGTGAGCTGCGCCTCGAGCTCCTGCTGCCCGCGGTCGAGGTCGGCCGCCCACGCCATGAGCCGGGTCTCGAGCCGTCCCTGCGCCCCGGCGACAGCCTCTGTCAGCTCGACGCGCGCCTGCTCGGCCTGGCGCGCGACCGCGTCACGGCGCTCCTCGGCCAGGCGGCGCTCCTGCTCGCCCAAGGCGTAGCCGGCCTCGGCCCGTTCGCGGGCCAGCCTGCGCTCGAGCTCGGCCGTGCGCTCCTCCGCGTGCTGGTCGAGGTAAGCGTCGATCCGGGCCCGGGCCTCCTCGCCCACCCGCTCGAGGTCCCTGACCCGGCGCAGGCCGCGTGCGAGGAGGAAGAGGCCCGTCTGGCAGAACGCCGCGACGACGAGGCCGCCGACCGTCACGAGCAGGAGTTCGGTGTCGTCGGTTCCTTCCGCGATCTCGAGCCCGGCGACGACCGCCCCGGCGAGCGCGAGAAGCCCGAGAGCGACCGCCGAGCCGAGCAGCAGGCGCTCGGGCACGCGGGCGAACGCGACAGCCACCAGCGAGACGGCGACCACCGCGAGCGCGGCCACGAACGCGATCTCGAGGATCAGCGTCATCCCGGAATCCTAGGCCGGGCTCAGAGCGTTCGCAGCAGGACGAGCGCGACCGCCAGTGCGACGATTGCCGCGGCGAGCGCCCGCAAGGCGTTTTCGTTGGCGCGAACGAGTAGCTCGGCGGTCACCGGCTCCGAAGTCCCGTCGCGGCGGTCGATGCGCCCTTCGACGTGGGCCACGCGCCGGCGGACGTCGCGAACCGGCGTCGAGAGCGTCCGCTGCGCGCGGCTCGAGAGGTAGGCGAAGACGGCGCCCGCAGCGGCGACGAGGTCCAGTTTTCCCGCCGCGGCGAAATAGGCGGTGACGAGCGGGAACGCGCCCCACGTGAGCGCGAACCACGCGTCGCCGTGGAACCGCCCGCCGAGGAGCTCGAGGTTGTAGGCGACGACGATGAAGCCCCCGACGACGATGAAGACGCCGATCCACGGATCGACGGTGACCGCGCCGACGACGCCGATCGCGACGGCGCCCGCGATCGAGACGACCCCCAGCGCGACGAGCACGCCGCCCGGGATCGTCGTGCCGAGCGGCCGGCCGTTGAGCTCGTCGAGCGCATGCGCGCCGATCCCGACCGCGAGGAAGAAGGCGGCGAGGGTGGGGAGGAAGCGATCCCAGGCGAACGCCGAGGTAAGTGCCGCGCCGATAGCCACGTAGCTCAGATGCCACGCGCTGTAGGGCAGGTGGAGGAGCGTGACGTAGTCCCGCCAGCCTCCCGGCTCGAGGGCATAGAAGGCAGGGCGGCTCGCTTCGGTCTCAGCCTGCACGGACGCCCCACATGACGATCCCGCCCCCGAGGCTGAGGAGGCGAGCCTGGACGTCGCGGATGCCGGCGCCCTCCCAGACGCCGCGCAGCCGCTCCGGAGGCCGGCGCTCCCAGAAGTCGTGGATGCTCGGCCCCAGGAAGTCGCCCACCTCGGCCCAGCCCGGCGAGACGGCGCGGCCGGCAAGCGGCAGTCCGACTCGGACGTAGGCCTTCCAGGCTGCCCGCGGAAGGACGCGCGGCGGGACGAAGAACTCGAGCATGGCGATGCGTCCTCCCGGCCGGACGACACGGGCGAGCTCGCGCATCGTCGCCGCGGGATCGTCGACGTAGCGGAGGAGGTAGGTGAAGGTCAGGCCGTCGAAGGAGCCATCCTCGAACGGAAGCTCCTCTCCGCGACCCTCCCGCAGCTCGATCCGGTCGCCGAGACCGGCCGCGGCGGCGCGGCGGCGGCCCTCCGCCAGCATCTCCGGGCTCTGGTCGATCCCGACGACGCGGCAGCCGTGGCGCCGGGCGAGCTCGAGGGCGACCGCGGCCGTTCCGCAGGCGACGTCGAGCACCGTGTCTCCTGGCCCGACATCGAGGCGGGTGGCGAGGAACGACCGCCAGCGCGGGTCCTGGCCGAAGCTCAGGAGTCGGGCGTAGCGGTCGTATGTCCCGGCGAGCGGCGCGAAGAGCTCACGCGCGGCGCGGTTCCGTTCGGAGGCTGGGGCTGCCACGAGGCTATTGTTGCGCCCGGTGAGCCTCGAGGAGGAGCTGAGCGCCGCAGGCGAGTCCGCCCGTGAGCACGCCGGTGAGGGCGAGGAGGTCGTCGCAGTCATCCCGGCCGAGCCTGGCTCGGGGGCGCGCGTGTATCTCGTCGCCTACGAGGGGAACGGCGAGCGCTCGTGGCTCGCGCTGGACGCGGCCGGCCGGCCGGTCGCCGACCGCGTCCTCGTCCGCGACGCCGTCGCCATCGCGGCCATGGTCGAGCTCGCCGAGGAGAGCGCCGGCGGCGGGGACCTCGGCGAGCTCAGGGCTCGGCTCGTCGAGCTGCGGCTGACCGACAACCCGGAGGGGATCGAGGAAGCCGAAGCGGCCGCCGCCGAGCTCCAGGAGACGATCACGCCCCCTCCTCGCGTGGCGAGCGTCAGCTACCTGGACGAGCTCGGCCTGGCAGCCGCGAGGCTCGAGCAGGCCCTCGGCGAGGTCGGCGGCTCACCCTTCGCCGAAGCCATGAAGACGGGGGTGGCGGCCTCGGACGAGCTTGCCGACGAGGTCGAGTCGAACTACAAGGGGCCTCTGGGGTAGCCGGTTCCATCGGCGCGGGTCCGCGCGCCATCTTCGACCCTAGACGAAGGCGGGCATCACCTTCTCGGCGATGAGCGTGAGCTGGCCTTTTAGGTCGGGCACACCGTCGACCTTCCGTTTCGACCAGAGCTCGATGAGGAACGGATCACCGAAGGTGATCACAAGGTTCGCGAACCCGGTGGTTGCGACGTCAGCGCGGATGCGCTCGATCCACTCGTCGGGCGTTCCTGCGTAGGCAAAGCGCTCGGCGAGCTCCGGCGTCGTGAGCTCGATCGCCCGTTGAATGTCGCCTGAGCGGAAGGCGTCTGCGACCGGCTGTACGTCGCCGAAGGCGATGCCGTGGCGTTCGACGAGCTTGCGCGGCTTGGAGGGAATGTAGAACGCCACGAGGACGCGCGCCGCCTGCTTCGCCGCCGCTGAGTCCCCAGCCACGACCCCGAGGACACCAGCGGTGGCGTCGAGGCCCGTCCAGTCCCGCCCCACCTTCTCTGCTCCGACACGAAAGTGGCTCGCGGCGTACTCAAGCGCCTCGTGGGAGTACGCGCCGGCGGCGTAAAGGCCGTCGGCGACTTCGCCGCCGAGTTCGAACGTCCTCGGCCCCTGTGTTGCGGCGATGAGAACCGGTACGTGAGGCTGGACGGGACGCGCCGCAGTGAAGACGCTGCGGTAGCGATAGAACTCGCCCTCGTAGTCCACCTGCCCCTCGTCGAGCATGGTTCGCACGACTGCATGAGCTTCACGCAGGCGCGCGAGCGGGCGGCTCGTCTTCACGTCGACCCCGTACTGGCCCAGCATGGCGACGTTCCCGATCCCGAGCGCTGCCAGCGCACGGCCGCCCGAAAGCTCATCGAGAGTGGCGATCGCCTGTGCGACAAACGTCGGGTCGCGCAGTATGACGTGCGTCGCGCCGAGCCCGAGCCGAATCTTGGTCGTGCGGGTGGCCGCCGTTGCGAGGATCTGCCAGACGTCCTTGTGGTAGATCTCATCAGCTCCGTAACAGCCGTAGAAGCCGAGCTCCTCGGCGAGTTCGATTGCCTCCATGAGTTCAGCGACGGGATGCTCGGGGATCAGCTCGAGACTGAAGCGCATGGGCCCCTCCCTACGTCGACGAGGCCATGATCCCACGCCGAACAGCATCGGCCCATTCGGCGGGACCCGTCGCCGGGCCTCTGTGGTCGGCGTTGTCGCCTCTTGTCGAAGGCGACAGTGGCTAGGAGTTCCTAGAGCGCGCCGCCCGCCGCGGCCGGGGCCGAGGGGTCGGTGCCCGCGTCGCCGACCTGGGTGCGCGCGAGGTACTCCTCGGCGAGGAGCAGGTTCGACTCGGCCGCGCGCGTCACGATCGAGAGGAGCTCGGACATGCTCGCTACCTCCTCGCGCTGCTCCTTCAGGAACCAGTCGAGGAACTGGGCGCCGACGAGGTCGTCCTCCTCGCGGGCGAGCCCGGCGAGCCGGCTGATCTGGGCGGTGACCTCCCTTTCCTGCTGGAGCGCCAGCTTCACGGGCGCGACGGCGTCCTTGAACGAGGTCTTCGGCTCGGGCACCGAGGGGATGGTGACGGGCAGGTCGGCGTCGAGCAGGTACTGCACGATCATGTGCGCGTGGTTTCGTTCCTCGACTGCCTGCCGGTAGAAGTGCGCAGCGAGCTGGGGAAGCGTCTCCTGGTCGTAGTACACCGCGATCGCCACGTACTGCTGCGAGGCCGCGTACTCGTTGCCGATGTGGGCGCTCAGCTCCTCGGCGAAGCTCATGGTGCGCGTACATTACGTGGAGAGACCGACGAAAGGACGCCATGGAAGGCGGATTCGGCTTCCCGCTGGGAGGCGACCCCGAGGACCTGATGCGCGGCCTGCGCGAGTTCGCGGAGCGGCAGACCGAGGCGATGCAGGAGTCGCAGCGCGAGCAGTTCGCAACGCTCACGCTGAACACGGCCGTCGAGCTGACAGGCGCGGCGCTTAAGCAGATGCACGTCGACGGCACGCCCGACGAGCAGGCGATCGCGCTTCGCGACGGGATGCGCGTGCTCTTCCCCGAGGCTGTCGCCCTCGTCTCCGCGGCCCGTCAGGGCTTCATGCGGGAGCGCTAGGGCGCCAATGCCGCTCCCGGATCCCGGCACGCTTGCGGTCTTCGCCGCGGCGGCGATCGCCCTGCTCGTCATTCCGGGCCCGGCGGTGCTCTACATCGTCGCCCAGTCGATCGAGCACGGTCGCACGGCGGGGCTGGTCTCCATGCTCGGGATTCAGGTCGGCGGGCTCGTGCACGTCGCAGCGGCGGCGCTGGGGCTCTCGGCGCTCCTCCTCCAGTCGGCGACGGCGTTCAACATCGTCAAGTTCGCAGGGGCCGCCTATCTCGTCTTTCTGGGACTGCGGAAGCTGCTGACCCGGCAGCGGTTCGAGACGACGGGCGAGCGCCCTCCGCGCCGACTCGACAGGCTGTTCGCGCAGGGAATCGTCGTCAACATCCTCAACCCGAAGACGGCGCTCTTCTTCTTCGCGTTCCTGCCGCAGTTCGTGGACGTGAGCAAGGGCTCGGTCGGGCTCCAGATCGCGATCCTCGGCGTCTTCTTCATCCTCATCGCGGTCGTCAGCGACGGGATGTACGCGCTCGCGGCCGGGACAGCGTCGGACTGGCTCCGCGGAAACCCGCGCTTTCTCCGCGCGGAGCGCTGGGTGTCCGGGACGGTGCTGGTCGGCCTGGGCGTCACCGCAGCGTTGTCCGGCTCGAACCGGAAGTAGCCGCCGCCTCCTGGGGCACCCCGGCCCACCACCCGCTTTCGAGCCTAACGAGGGAAAGCGCACCCGTGGGTGACGGATGGTGACCAGAGCGTGACGACTCAGGCTCAGCCGATGTTCACGCGGCGCGCAAGCCGATAGAACGTCTCCCGGAAGCCGCGGTGCGGCCAGAAGCGGGACGCCTCCAGGTTCGCGACGCGCCAGTCGGTCTGCACCGATTGGTACCCGGCCTCCCGAGCCCACGCCAGGGCTTGCTCGGTGAGCGCCAGGCCGGCGCCGCTGCCGCGCGCCTCCGGCAGCGTGGCAGCGATCGCGAGGTAGATCGAGCCCGGAGGCCGCGCCAGATCGGGCTCTTCGGGTCGAAGGAGGAGATGTCCCACGACTCGTCCGTCGTGCTCCGCGACGAAGTACGCGATGCCGGAGCCTGCGACAACCTCCTCGGCGTCCGCCAGGAACTCGTCGACCGGCGGGACGGTCAACCCGGTGAAGGTCGGCGAGC
>DATIBF010000038.1:0-6805 GCA_035457655.1 Gaiellaceae bacterium | reverse complement strand
TGAGGACGCCGTAGTCGGCGACGATCACGATGCGAGCATTCCACGGGAACTCCGTGAGCCGGTCCGGCTGCTGGATCTCGAGGCCGTGGGCGAGCGCGACCTCCTTGGCGGGCGGTGGCAGCTTCTTGCGCCCGCGACCCTGCGAGCTGTCCGGCTTGGTGAGGAGGAAGTCGATCTCGCGGCGGGCGGCGAGGCCGTCGAGGATCCCCGCGCCGAAGCTCCCGGTCGCCGCGACTGCGATGCTCACAAGCGGGCGACGCTCACACTAGGGGACCGAGAATGGGCTGGGGTCGGAGCTGGCCGAGCGCCCGCCGGCGGTCGTCCGGGCTCGTGCGGTCGAGGATCAGGACGCCGTCGAGGTGGTCGAGCTCGTGCTGGATGACCCGGGCCTCCAGGCCCTCCGCGTCCACCGTCAGGGGCTCCCCTTCCGGCGTCACGGCCTCGACCGTCACCGACACCGGTCGCGGGACGGGCACGACGACCGAAGCGGCCCCGAGCGAGAGACAGCCTTCGTCGGCGGTCTCTTCCTCGTCGGAGCTCGCCTTGACGCGCGGGTTCACGAGCGCGACAACCGGATCCTCGTCCGAGGTCTGGTAGACGAGCACGCGTCTGAGGACGCCGACCTGGGGCGCCGCGAGCCCGACCCCGCGAGCCTCCTGCATCAGCCTCGTCATGCGCTCCACGAGCTCGGCGACCGCGTCGCCGACGTCCTCCACCTCGTTCGCCGGGAGCCGCAGCGCCGGATCGGGGTACTGGCGAATCTGCGCGAGGGCGGCCCGACGCCGCGCTTCCCGCTCGGCGTCGAGCTCCTCGCTGCGAACCTGGCCTTCGACCTCACCCACGAGGGGGAGAGTCTAGAAGCCGCACTGACCCTTTCGCTAGATCGTCCTGGTGGTGCGACGCGCGCCGAAGAGCGCGCGGTAGAGCACGAGCAGCAGCGCGGCGCCTGCGATCGCGCCGAGCCAGGTGCTGATGTCGAAGAACTCGTCGATCGGGTCGCCGAAGCCGAGCGCCTGCACGATGAAGCCCCCGATCAGCGCTCCGGCGATGCCGAGCAGCGTCGTCACGATGATGCCGCCGGGATCCTCTCCCGGGAGGAGCGCCTTGGCGATGAGCCCCGCGAGCAGGCCCAGGATGATCCACGCGAAGATTCCCATTCGTTCCTCCGTTCAGTTGACGGGATGCCCTCTTCTTCCCGCCTGCCGGGCGCGGAAACCTAGGAGGGTTTGGCGGAATATCGCTCCCCGCCGGGGTGCGATGATCGTTCCGAGACAAGGACGCAGGAGCGCTCGTAGCCGGAGGCTACGGGCGCGACTGAGGACTCAGCTCTCGGGGCGAGCAGCGCGGCCCGGCGGCACGGCCTGGTATTTCGCCAAGCCCTCCTAGGAGACGCCCTGGGGATCCACGTCCACCGAGACGGCGAGGCCGTCCCGCCGCATGGCGGGAGCCGCCGCCGCGAGGAGCCCGGCGATCCGCGACGCCACTCGACGCGGCGCGTCCGTCTTGACGATGAGCTGCGCCCGGTGACGCCCGCGCAGGCGCAGGAGCGGCGCCGGCCCGAGGAGGTCGGTTGCGCCCCCGGAGCGCTCGAGCTCCCCTCGGAGCTCCTCGAGGACGCGGGTCGGGCCGGTGGGCGACGGCCCCGCGACAGTGACGCGGATCAGGTGGCGGAAGGGCGGGTAGCCGAGCTCGCGGCGGCGCTCGAGCTCGCCTGCGAGGAACTCCTCCACGTCGTGGCGCGCGGCCAGGGCGATCGGGCGCGCGTCCGGCTGGAACGTCTGCACGACCACGCGCCCCGGCGCATCGCGGCCGCTGCGCCCCGCGAGCTGCGTCACGAGCTGGAACGTCCGCTCCTCGGCTCGGAAGTCGGGGAGGCCGAGCGCCGTGTCGGCGTCGACCACCGCAGCCAGCGCCACGCCCCGGAAGTGGTGGCCCTTGGCGACCATCTGCGTCCCGAGGAGGACGCCCCGCTCGCAGGCGGCGAATCCGGCCAGCACCTCGGTCAGCCTCCCCGGGCGAGTGGCGACGTCGGCGTCGAGCCGGAAGCGCTCGAGCTCGGGGAAGCGTGCGGCGAGCTCCGCCTCGAGCTTCTCGGTTCCCGCGCCCAGGCGTGCGACCTCGGCCGCACCGCAGGCGGGGCACAGCTCGGGCGCCGGCTCGCGGCGGCCACAGTGGTGACAGTGAAGCCGCCCGTCTCCGTGGAGGGTGAGCGCGACGTCGCAGTCCCGGCAGCGCAGCGTCAGCCCGCAGGCGCGGCAGTGGAGCGCGGGCGCGACGCCGCGCCGGTTCAGGAGCAGGATGGCCTTCCCACCGCCGTCGGCCAGCCTCCCGAGCTCGTCGAGGAGCGGCGCCGACAGCGGGTAGCCCTGCTCGCGTCGCAGGTCGACGACCCTCACGGGCGGAAGCGGGCCGGCGAGCCGTCCTCCGAGCGCGATCCGGTCGAGGCGCTGCCAGCTCTCCGGCCGCGGTGTGGCGCTGCCGTAGACGGCCACGGCGCCCTCGAGGACGGCGCGCTTGGCCGCGACGGAGCGGGCGTCGTAGCGCGGATCCGACTCCTGCTTGTACGAGGGATCGTGCTCCTCGTCGAGGCAGACCAGGCCCAGCGCCGGGACGGGCGCGAAGATCGCCGAGCGCGCGCCGACGACGATGGGGGCGTCGCCCGAGGCGATCCGCTCGCGCTCGTCCCTGCGCTCCGCCTCGGTCAGCCCCGAGTGGAGGATCGCGACCCGCTCGCCGAAGCGGGCACGGAAGCGACCGAGCGCCTGCGGGGTGAGCGCGATCTCCGGCACGAGCACGATGGCTCCACGCCCGTGGGCGAGCGCCTGCTCGCAGGCCCGCAGGTAGACCTCCGTCTTCCCGCTGCCGGTGGCGCCGTAGAGGAGGAAGGCGCCCCCGCCGCCCTCGAGCGCCGACGCGATCCGCTCCAGCGCCGCGGCCTGCGCCGGGCTCGGCTCAGCGGGCGCCTCCTCGGCCGGCAGGTCGTCCTCGCGCCGCCGCCGTCTCGCCCCGTGCCGCCGCGTCGGGAGCGCCGGCGCGACGAGGCCGAGCGCCCGCGCCGGTGTCGAGCCGTAGTAATCGGCGACCCAGAGCGCGAGGTCGACGAGGGAGGCCGGGACGGCGCCGAGCACGCGCTCGACCGCGACTGGCTGCACCTCGGGCGGAACCTCGTCCTCGAGCCCGACGACGACGCCGCGCCGGCTCGCGCGGCCGAAGCGAACCGACACGACGGCGCCCTTCTCCAGGCCGTCGGCGAGGTACGTGAACGGCCGCGCGACGGCGCGCGCGGACACGAGCGGCACGACGGAGGCAAACCGGGCCACGGTAGGATCATCGCGAACATGGCGGCTGGGCACTCCGTCGACGACTACCTCGAGACGATCTACTTCCTGGCTTTCCCCATCGGGGAGTACAAGCCGGAGACCAAGGGTGCGCCGACGCTCGCCGTCCGCGTCGCCGACATGCTCGGCGTCTCGCGCGCCTCGGCCGGCGAGATGCTGAAGCGCCTCGAGGCCGAGGGCCTCGTCGAGCGCGGCGAGCACAAGGAGGCGATCCTGACCGCGAAGGGCCGCGAGATCGCCGAGCGCGTCGTGCGGAGGCACCGCATCATCGAGCGGCTCCTCACGGACTTCATGGGCTACACGGCCGCGGAGGCGCACGTGCAGGCCGACCTGCTCGGGAACACATTCACCGACGACATGGTCGAGCGGATCGAGAAGCAGCTCGGGAGCCCCGACCGCTGCCCGCACGGCTGGCCCGTCGACGTCAACTTCGAGCAGGCCGAGAACCGGGAGCTGAAGCCGCTCGCCGACCTCGCCGAAGGCGAGAGCGCGGAGATCGTCCGTCTCGCCGAGCACGACGGCGAGCTCCTGCACTGGTACTACGACGAGGGCCTCGTCCCGGGCGCCAGAGTCGAGCTACGCCGAGCCGAGCCGGCCGCCGGCCAGTTCGCGCTCACCGTCGACGGCGACGAGCGCGCCATCGGCGAGAAGGCCGCCGCCGGCCTCTTCGTCCGCCCGGCCGCCTAGCTCTTAACCGAGCTCCCGCACCCGAGTCCAGTAGGCGACGTAGCGGTCCGTGTCAGCGTCGAAGCGAAACCGCGTCACCCGCTGCATGGACGGGCAGCAGAGCGGGTCGCCGCCGGTGACGTAGCCCTCCCACAGCTGGACCTCCTTGCCCCGGAAGCGCGCGGTGTAGTCGCGGAGCTTCAGCCTCCAGTTCGCGGGCGAGAAGCCGTGCGGCGGCTCGAGAAGCGGCTCCTCCGGCCGGTAGCGGAAGAGCCGCACCGGATCGACGCAGCTTCGTTCACCTCGTTGTCCGTAGTGGACGATCGACGTGAGCCCGACGTGTCCGCCGCCGCCGGTCCGCAGCTCGAAGAGGATCTCCGGCCGCTCGGCGAAGCCGTCGGCCTCCCGCACGCGCAGATAGTCGACCGTGTCGTAGGACGCGGAGAGCGGACGCCAGGTGGGCCGGCCCGCACATCGGTCGCGAAGAACGACGCGCTTGCCCAGCGCCGACTGCGGCTCGGTGTCGGCCCTGATGACGCGCTCGAGGCGGCGATCGGCGTCGAGGTTCGCCTCTACCGCAGCCGCCGGCGCCGCCGCGGCGAGCGCTGCCACGCAGAGAGAAGCCAAGACCAGGCGCACGAGCTTTCCACCCGAGCATACGCCTCGAGGCTCCGGAGGAGGGCCTACCCGGTCGGGCTCAGGAAGAGGGAACCTCGGCCGCGAGGCCCGCGGCCGAGCGCAGGGCGTCGGCCTTCTCGGTCCGCTCCCAGGTGAAGTCGTGCTCGGCGCGGCCGAAGTGGCCGTACGCAGCGGTTCGCGCGTAGATCGGGCGGCGAAGGTCGAGGTCGCGGAGGATCGCGCCCGGGCGCAGGTCGAAGTGCTCCCTGATGAGCTCCTCGATGCGCGCGAGCGAGATCCGCTCGGTGCCGAAGCACTCGACCTCAATCGACACCGGATGTGCGACGCCGATCGCATAGGCGACCTGGAGCTCGCAGCGGTCGGCCAGCCCCGCGGCGATGACGTTCTTGGCGGCGTGACGGACGGCGTAGGCGGCCGAGCGGTCGACCTTCGTCGGGTCCTTGCCGGAGAACGCGCCGCCGCCGTGGCGCGCCGCGCCGCCGTACGTGTCGACGATGATCTTCCGCCCGGTCAGACCCGTGTCGCCCATCGGGCCGCCGAGGACGAACTTCCCGGTCGGGTTGACGAGGACGAAGTCGCGCTCCTCGAAGCGGTGCTCGTCGTAGAGGTCGCGCGGGAGGATCGGGTGGAGGACGTGCTCGATCAGGTCGGGCTTGATCAGCGTTTCCTCGTCGAGCCCGTCGCGGTGCTGCGTCGAGACGAGAACGCGAACGATCTCGACCGGCCGCTGGCGCCCGTGCTCGTCGACCTCGTAGCGGATCGTCACCTGCGTCTTCCCGTCCGGCCGCAGGTACGGGAGGATCTGCGCCTTCCTCACCTCCGAGAGCCGCTTCGCGATCTTGTGCGCGAGCATGATGGGGAGCGGCATGAGCTCCTCGGTCTCGGTGCAGGCGTACCCGAACATCATCCCCTGGTCGCCCGCCCCGATCTGGTCGAGGGGGTCGTCGTCGCCGTGCTGCATCTCGTAGGAGGCGTCCACGCCCTGGGCGATGTCCGGCGACTGCTCGTCGAGCGCGACGATGACGCCGCACGTCTCGGCGTCGAAGCCGTACTTGGCCCGGTCGTAGCCGATCTCCCTGATCTTGTTCCTGACGACGCGGGGGATGTCGACGTACGTCTCGGTCGTGATTTCGCCCGCGACGACGACGAGCCCCGTCGTGACGAGCGTCTCGCAGGCGACGCGCCCCTCGGGGTCGTCGGCGAGGACCTGGTCGAGGATCGTGTCGGAGACCTGGTCGGCGACCTTGTCCGGATGCCCCTCGGTAACCGACTCGGAGGTGAAGAGGAACTCGCGCGTAGCCATGGGCAGGGAAGGCTACCGACGCGTCAAGTGCCCCGCGCGGGCACTACTCGATGCCCAGGAAGAGCGAGAAGCGCTGCGCGTCGCCGCCGTCCGAGCCCCAGAAGACCAGGCCGCCGAGCGGCTCGAGATACGCGGTCGCCGCGGCCGCCTCGAGCCCGCCGAGCGCAGCGGAGGGAACGAAGAGCGGGACAGCGGCCTGGACGTCGACATAGCCGAAGCCGGTCGTCTGGTCGGGCATGTCGGCCGCGTCCAGCGCCGCCTCGAAGCCGTCGTCCTGATCGAGGCGCGGGCCGTCGCCGCGCACCGCCGCGATCTCCGACTTCGAGGTCGAGACGACGAGAAGCCCGTCGAACGCCTCGTAGGCGATCGTGCCCGCCCAGGGTGCCGCGGTGCCGACGAGCCGCTCGACGGTCGCGAGGGCGGCGGCCTCGTCCTCCACCATGGTCACGAGCGTCACGTCCGGCTCGGCTCCGCCGGCACGAACGAAGACCGCGGTCTCCCCGGCGAAGAGCTCGGCGATCTCGGCGGTGTCGAGCCCGAGCATCTCCAGGCCCAGGCCGCCGGAGCCGGTGAGGGCGCCGCCGAGGTCGGCAAAGGAGACGAACGCGAGGACGTCCGCGGGCACCTCCTCGACCAGCTCGGACTCGAACGGCTCGGGTCGGTACAACTCGGTGTCGCCGGTCGCCAGAGCTCGTCCCTCCAGGCGGACGCCGGCGTCCTCGGCAACGAGCGCAGCGCCGAGCGAGCCGGCCTCACCGCCCGCGAAGCCGAACGGGATCGGCCCGGCTCCGGCCGGAAGCTCGGAGAAGGCCTCGGCCAGCGCTCCGCCGTTCACGTACACGCGGGCGAGCGCGTCGGC
>DATIBF010000037.1:0-3584 GCA_035457655.1 Gaiellaceae bacterium | reverse complement strand
CCTTCGTCGGCGCCGGCGCCGTCGTCCTCGAGGACGTGCCCGCCCGGACCGTGGTGGTAGGCAAACCCGCCCGTCGGCTCCGCGACGTCCCGGAAGACCAGCTTCTCTAGGAGACGACGATCGTCAGCGTGGGGCTCGTCTCCACGTCGCCGTCCGAGTCGACGTAGGCGCGGTACTCACCGGAGACGACGTCGAGCGCGGCGCTCCACGACCCGTCCTCGCGTGCGACCGCGACGGCGGTCGTGGCCCAGCTCCCGACCGAGACTCGGCGCTGCACCTGAACGCGATCTCCCGGCGTAGCCACGCCGTTCAGCGCCTCGGTGCTGACGTTCGACGTGAAGCGCGGGGCGGCCTCCACGACCACCCTGACGGGCGCTGTCGTTGCTGCGGGCGACCTCAGGCGGTAGAGCGTCGTCGCCGCAGGCCTCACGGACACGTTTACCCGGCCCTCGATCTGCCGCAGGTCGACCCATTCGCCCGCCCCGTTTCGCCGCTGAAGGGTCACGTTGCTCAGGTTCCGCTCCAGCGCCCGCAGCGTCTGCTCCTGGTCCTCCTCGATGGAGCCGCCGCCGTTCAGCCGCAGGACTCCGATCGAGAACCACGTCGAGCGCAGCCCGAGCAGGCTGCGGAGATCCGCGCCGGTGATCGACGTGTCTCCGGAGGGCCCGCGCAGGCGCGTCCGCTCGACCCTGCTCGAGCCGTTGCGGGCAACAACCGTGAAGTCCCGGATGGCGCTGGGTGCCCGGCTCCCGAGGGCACGCTTCAGCGCGGTCGCAGACCAGACGCAGTCCCGGCCGTTGTCGGAGCAGTCGTCCTCGGGATCAAGGGGCCCCCATCGGTGGTGCGGGGAGATGTCGTCGTGGGGATCGGGGACGCCGACGAGGTAGGAGACCCCGGGCGGGCCCCACTCGTCCTCGCGCGAGGCGGTCTTCCCACCCGAGGTGGAGTGGTAGAAGGTCCACGCGAGTGCGCCTCCGGAGCGGACGACCTCCCCGGCGGTCGCGTCGACCGCAGCGTTCGTGCGTGGATCCTCGGCGCGCACGCCCCCATACACCTGGCTCCGCGTGTCGGCGAAGAGGTCGAACCACGAGCCGGACTTGCGGCTCACGAGCCCGTACGTCCTGGCCACGACGGCCTGAGCCTTGAGTGCCTCGGGATGCCACGACGCCGGCATCTCCCAGGCGACGACGCCCTTTACGTACGGCTCGAGAGCGATGTCGTTGACGGCGGAGAGCCTCCCACCCTGCGTGCGGACGCGCACGAGCCCTCGATAGCGGTTCCCGGAGAGTCGAAGCAGCGCAGATCCCGGGCTGAAGCGAACGGGGCTGGCAAGCCTACGCAGGGCTCCGCTCGCGGTCCGGATGCGCAGGTTCGTCCGGAGGACGTGCGTGCCCGCGCTCAGATTGAACGTCCTGCCGTTCGCGTCCCTGACCGTGAAGGCGGATGCCGAGCCGATCGAGAGCGAGCCGGCCCCGGAGGCGAGCAGCACGCGTACGCGTCCGACGCCCGAGGTGCCCAGCGTGCTGCCCCTGTAGTAGTGATCCAGGATCCACGCGTAGTCGCGACCGCCGTCCCGGGCGAAGCCGTGGGCGCCGTACTGCGCGAGCCCGAGCCCGTGACCCCACCCGCGGCCCTTGAGCACGAAGGTGGCGGCAGGCTGCGCGGCCGCCGCGCACGACAGTGCGACGACGAGGGCGATGGCTGCCACGAGAACCCGACGCATGTGGACCCCTATCGGCAAGAGGGTACGTCAGCGCAGTAATGATTGCTTGAAGTTTGGCGGGCGCAGATCGGCGGTACGGTACGGAGGTGTCGGCGCGGACCTCGATCCTGCCCGGCCGGTACGAAGCGCCACGGCTCGTCGGCCGGGGCGGCATGGGCGAGATCTACATGGCCCGGGACCGCGTGCTGGGGCGCACCGTCGCGGTCAAGCTGCTCGCCGAGCGCTTCGCCGAGGAGCCGGAGCTCCGCGAGCGCTTCCGCCGCGAGGCGCTCACCGCGGCGAGGCTCTCGGACGAGCCGCACGTTGTGACGATCTTCGACGTCGGCGAGCACGAGGGGCGGCCATTCACCGTCATGGAGTACCTCCCGGGCGGAACGGTGGCGGAGCGCGCCCGCAGCCGGCCGGTGCCGCCGGAGCTGGCAGTCACGTGGCTGGCGCAGGCCGCCGCCGCGCTCGACGCGGCGCACGCGCGGGGCGTTGTCCACCGGGACGTGAAGCCGGCGAACATGCTCTTCGACGGCTCCGACCGGCTGCAGGTCGTCGACTTCGGCATCGCACGGCTCGTTGACGACACCGCGGGGATGACGCTGACCGGCACGATCCTGGGGACGGCCGGATATCTCGCCCCCGAGCAGGCTCGGGGGGAGGAGGCGACCGCCGCGAGCGACCGGTACGCGCTCGGGATCGTCGCGTACGAGCTGCTGACGGGCGGGCGGCCGTTCCAGCGCGGCTCGGAGACGGCCGAGGCCGTGGCGCATATGAACGAGCCCGTCCCGCCCGCGTCGGAGCGCACCGTCGGCCTGCCGCCTGAGGTCGACGCCGTCTTCGCCCGCGCGCTCGCCAAGAGCCCGGTGCACCGGTTTCCCACTGCGACCGTGTTTGTGGGGACCCTGCGCGACGCGCTCGCCGGAACGGCTCCGCCTGCACCGGCACGGCGCCGCAAGCGCCTCGCTCCGCTCGTGTTCGCGGGCGCGCTCCTGCTCGCCGCGGGAGGCGTGACCGCCGCCATCGTGGCCACGCGGGCCGACGACGGCTCGTCCGCGGCAGCGCGTCCGCAGGACACCGTGACCCGGGAGGTCACGGTCGAGGAAGGGCCGACGACGGTCATGCAGACCGTCACGGAGCCCGCCGGAGTCAGCGTCGAGCAGGCCGCGGAGCTCAACGACGAGGCGTTCGGGCTCATGCAGGCGGGCCTCTGGGAGGAGGCCCTCCCGCTCCTCGAGCGCGCAGCCCCCGCGCTCGAGGGGACGTACTCCGACGATTTCCGGTACGAGGCCTACGCCGAGTACAACCTCGGCCGCACTCTCGCGGAGCTCGACCGGTGCGACGAGGCGCGCAGCCACCTCCAGCGCTCGAAGCAGCTGCAGGGCAACCGGGAGGAGATCAAGGCTGCGAAGCACCTCTGCGCGCCGGGGCAGAAGGCCTAGGCGAGCCGTTCCGCGTACTGACGGCGGTAGTAGTCCGCGTACTCACCCGACTTGATCGGCTCCCACCAAGCGCGGTTGGCCCGGTACCACTCGACGGTCTCGGCAAGTCCCTGCTCGAGGTCGCGCGCAGGTGCCCAGCCGAGGCTCCGGAGCTTGGAGGAGTCGAGCGAGTAGCGGCGGTCGTGCCCGGGACGGTCGGTGACGTGGCGGACGAGCGAGGAGTCGGCGCCGGTGAGCCCGAGGATCAGCCGCGTGATCTCGACGTTCTCGCGCTCGTTGCCGCCGCCAACGTTGTAGATCTCGCCGGGCCGCCCCTCCCGCAGGACGAGCTCGACGCCCACGCAGTGGTCCTCGACGTGGAGCCAGTCTCGGATCTGGCGGCCGTCACCGTAGACGGGCAGTGGCTCGCCGTCGAGCGCGTTCGTGACGAAGAG
>DATIBF010000036.1:0-34779 GCA_035457655.1 Gaiellaceae bacterium | reverse complement strand
CGCCGGCGCCGGGATTGCCGGATACCTCACCTACGCGAAGTACGCGGACGCGACGATCGCGTGCGCCACGGGCGGGTGCGAGACGGTGCAGAGCTCGGAGTACGCCGAAATCCTCGGCCTGCCGGTCCCGGTGCTCGGCCTCGCCGGATACCTGGCCATCCTCGCCACCGCGTTCGTCGACGGCGAGCATGCGCGCCTCGCAGGTGCCGCGCTCGCGCTCGGCGGCCTGGCCTTCAGCGCCTACCTCGTCGTCGTCCAGATCGTCGCGATCGGCGCCTACTGCCAGTGGTGCCTGGCGAGCGACCTCGTGATGCTCCTCCTGGCGGCGGCGACCGTCGCGCGTCTGCGCGTGCGTCAGCCGGCTCCGGGGTAGGGCTCGATCGGTAGCCAGGCGTCCACGCCCCCGATGACGTCCGTCGCCTGCGAGAAGCCGATGGGGCGGAGCCGGTGGACGACCGAGAGCGGGTGGTGCGGGCGAGGAAGCGGTCGCGGGCCTAGTCCGGCTTTGCAGCCATCGCCCACATCGTGACGACGTAGGCGATGAGGGCGATCGCCGTCAGGACGGTGGCGACGCGCACGAGCGTGCTCGCCGTCGACCCGCTCTGCCGCAGGCGGCGGGCGCCTAGGCCCGTCAGGATCGTGGCGACGAGGACCAGCAGCCCGCCCGCCTCGCTCGTGATCCAGCCGATCCCGAGCCAAGCGGGCTCGGAGTCGACGTCGTCCCAGCCCTCCTCCCGCCAGATCCAGTCGGCGCCGACGCGCATGAGGATCCACCCGGGGACGGCTGCGAGGAGAAGCGCGTAGAACCCGACCCGGGCGAGCTGGAGGGCGCCGGTCGCCGACTCGCGGGCCCAACCGACGACCTGGGAGGCGAGCGCGGCGACGAGCCCGCCCACGAGGATCGACGCGCCGAGGACGTGCACGAGGAGCGGAAGGTTCCAGCTGTCGGGGCGGATGGCTGCCAGCATCGGCTAGGTCCCCGGCCTGTAGATCATGACGACGAGGAGAGCAAGGACGATGAGGAACGAGAGTGAGTGGAGCACAAGACCGCGCCGCGAGCGGAGCATGGCGCTCAACTCGGGGCTCGACGTGTCACGACCCTCGTCCACGAGCGCCTTGGCGCGGTTGCGCGCGCCGTTGTAGACCTTCCCGACCTGGCCGCCGATCGCCGCGGCCACGAGCCAGAGGACGAGGGCCGCGATGATCCACCCGTCCCAGATCTCGTACTCGTCGAACGCGAGCCAGATCCCGAAGACGATCGTGCCGATCATGCCGACGGCTATCAGCGGGTCGCCCACGCGCGCGACCTTGAACACGCGTACGACGTCGCTGGGGACGGTCAGCCTCCAGCCGGCGGCGATCGCGACGGAATAGACCACCATTGCCGCGATCCAGGAGAACGCCGAGAGCACGTGCAGCGCGAGCAGCCAGTCGTACAGCTCCACGGCGCCAGCCTAACCCGGAGGGTCGGTTTCCGTGATCTGGAAGACCTTGCGCAGCGTCTCGTGGATGCGCCACACGGCACGATCGCCCGCCCGGAGGACGCCGACCATCCCGGGCTCCAGTTCCAGCGTCGGCCCGCCCTCGACCTCGACCGTCGCGCGGCCGGAGACGACCACGAAGAGCTCGTCCGCCTCGACGTCCCGGACGACTCCGGGCGTGATCTGCCAGACGCCGCGCACAACGCGCCCGTCCTCCGACATCGCGAGGACGAGCTCGGAGACCTCCGGCGAACCCTCGAGCACCGTCTCCGGGTCGAGCAGAGCCGGCTCGAGCTCGAGGTCGGCGACACGGTGCACGAACGGCTCCCCGCCCATCAGCTGTCGAAGCCTAGGCCGAGCCGGTCGAGCGTTCGCAGCCAAAGGCCGCGGCGGCCGACGTTCCGGTCGGCGGCGTCGAGCCGGTTCCGCGTCAGCTGGATGACGCCCGAGCGCAGCGGCTCCGGTGGAAACGGCACCGGCTTCGAGCGCACGTAGCGGAGGCGCGTCGCCTCGGTCTCCCGACCGTCCAGGAGGTCGAGGCCCACACGCGCGCCGAAGCGGGTCGCGACGACGCCGAGCCCCGTGTAGCCGACCGCGTATGCGACCTTGCCAGCGTGCGCGGTCCCGAAGAAGACCGAAAAGCGGCTGCAGGTGTCTATGGCACCGCCCCAGCGGTGCGTGAACGTCACGCCCTCCAGCTGCGGGAAGGTCGTGAAGAAGTGCTGGGAGAGCTTCGCGAAGGTCTCGAGGTCGTCGTCGAGGTCCGGCCGCACGGGGCCGCCGTAGCGGTAGACCGCGTCGTAGCCGCCCCAGAGGATCCGCTCGTCCTGCGTCAGCCGGTAGTAGTGGAACTGGTTCGCGCAGTCGCCGATTCCCTGCCGCCGCTTCCAGCCGATCGACCGGCGCCGCTCCGGCGAGAGTGGCTCCGTCATCAGCGCATAGTCGTAGACGGGCGCGACGTAGCGCCGGATCGCCCGCAGCAAGGGCGGGTAGGCGCTCGTCGCCATGAGCACGCGCCGGGCCCGGACGCGGCCCCCCGGCGTGAGGACGCGCACGCCGGCCCCGTCGTCCTCCAGCTTCGTCGCCGGAGAGCGCTCGTGGAGGCGGACGCCCGCGGCGGCAGCGGCGTCCGCCAGGCCCGTCGCGAGCCTTCCGGGATCGACGAGCGCCGCATCGGTCTTGTCCCAGAGCCCGCCGAGGTATGTCGGCGAAGCGACCTCTGCCTGGACGGCGTCGCGGTCGAAGAGCTCGTGGTCGTGGCCGTAGCGCTCCAGCAGCTCGGCGCCCTCCTCCAGCCAGGCCACCTCGTGTGGCTCGAGCGCGACGGCGAGGTCGCCGGTCAGCTCGAGCCCGCACGCGATTCCGAGGCGCTCGATGTCCGCGACGAAGCCTTCGAAGTTCTCGCGGCCGAGCCGCTCGAGCTCCGGCATCTCGTCCGCGAAGCGCGCCAGGCCGTTCTCGATCCCGTGCGTGAGCGAGCCGAGCGCGAAGCCTCCGTTGCGCCCGCTCGCCCCGAAGCCGACGGTTTCCGCCTCGAGCAGAATCACGTCCCGCGACGGGTCGTCGGACTTGGCGTGGAGCGCCGCCCAGAGCCCCGTGAACCCGCCGCCGACGAGGCAGAGGTCGGCCTCGTTTTCCCCCTCGAGCGGCGGCCGCGGCTCCCGCGGCGGGAGCGCGTCGAGCCAGTACGGCCGCACCGTGGCGTCGGCAAAGGCGGCAACGTGCGCGCCGGTAGGCGGGCTCGACGGCCATGGGAAGGTCACGCCGCGAGTCTATGAAGGAATGCTTCGACTACGGCAGCGGGATGCTGTCGCCGCCGGCGACGTCGTCCACGAGATCTGGGACAGGCGGCAGGGTCTCGTTCGCTGTCTTGTCGACGGTCTCGTTCAGCGTGTCCGTCACACTTTCGACGGTCTCGCCCAGCGTCTGGCCCACTGCCGGAAGTTGAGCGGTACCGCCTGGCTGAGCTTGCGAACCCTTCTTCTTCTCGGACGTACGACGCTGATCCTGCTCCGCGGGCCGCTGGTTTCGCTTCGCTTTCGGCGCTCCCGCCCTGGCCTCCGGCGATGTCGGCGGGTCGATGACGCCGACCGCCAGATCCACGGGCGACTTCGAAATCTGCGCCGGAGCGGTGGCCTGCGATCGCTCGGGTGCCGGACGCTCGGGCGTGTCGGGGATCGAACCCGCGAGCACCGCTGCGCCGAGGAGGCCCGCGGCGACTTTGGCGCTGCCGCCCAGGCTGAGCGCCGACTTGAGCGAGGCGAAGAGCCCGGCGAAGTCGAGGCACCGCGCGAGGGTCCGGGGCCGCTCGACGTCCCGGCGCTCCAGGCTGCGGACGAGACTACGACGTGCACGGAAGAGCAGCGTCTCGACCGCCGACTGACTGAGGTCTAGCTCCTCGGCGATCTCGTTGTACGAGAGCCCGCGCCACTCGCGAAGGAGGATCGCCCTCCGCTGGAGGTCGGTGAGGTCGCCGAGCGCACCCTCGAGCGCGATGACGCTTTCGTGCCCGGACGGTCCGGCCGGCGTGAGCTCTTCCAGGCGCTCCGGCTCCTGAACGAGCTCGAGCCGCCGACGTCGGCGGTCGGAGTCCCATGTCGACAGGCAGACGTTGTGGGCGATCTTCAGGAGCCACGCGATCTCAGTCTTGGGAACGACTCCGCGCTGGAGCCCACGGCAGGCGTACAGGAACGTCGTCTGCAGCGCATCCTCGGCCTCCTCCTGGGAACGAAGCCGTCGCCGGCAATAGGCCAGCACGCGCTCACCGTGGCGCTCGAAGAGGTCCTGACCTGCGACCTGGACCTCAGTGCGCGCAACGGCAGCCCCGCGGGGATCCGCTCGGCCGACGGCTGGGTTCGCGGCCATCTGCCTACATCACCATGGGCGGTTGCTTCACGGGTTCACCTGACAAGAACGACTGTTCACAGCGTACTGCTTCCCCGGCAACCGCTGAACCAATCTCACTCGAACGAGTGATCGGCGGGTGACCCACAAGTTTTCGCCTCCTCAACCTTCTTACCCGGAGACCCCAGCGCCCTCGACGGAGGCCAGATGATCCGCCTGCTGATCTGTGACGACTCCGAGTCCTTCAGGTTTGTCCTGCGCACGACGCTCGCCGAGCAGCCTGAGATCTCCGTCGTCGGCGAGGCGGGTGACGGCCGCGAGGCGGTCGACCTCGCCCTCGCCCTCTCGCCGGACGCCATCCTGATGGACGTCCGCATGCCGGTCCTCGATGGAATCGAGGCGACGCGTGAGATCACTGCGGCCTTGCCGACAGTGCGGATCGTCGGCCTCACCGGCTTCGACGATCGCCAAGTCACCGCCGCGATGCTTGAAGCAGGGGGGGCCGCATGCTGCGTCAAAGGCGCACCGCTCTGGGAGCTCGAGCGCGCGATCGCGGGAGCCGCTGAGCCTCTCGTCCGCCTGGCCCACTCTCTGACGAGAGCAGCGAACACTCCGGGCATCGGCGAGCTCGTCGCTCGCGAGCTCACGCAGCTGACGGGCGGCGCAGGCGCGGCGGTCTATTTCGCTGCTCCTGACGTCGCGCTTTCACTGGCCTCCGCGGCGGGACCGGGCCTTGAGGCCTACCCGGCCTCGGCGCCGGGAGTTGTCGTCGAGTCCTTCCGGACCCGGAGGCTCGTGCTTGCAAGCCGCGCCCAGCTTTCCGAGCTCGCGGCGGTAGGACTTCCCTGCAAGGAGGCCCTCGCAGCTCCGCTGCTCGATGACGGGGAGACATTTGGGGCCGTTCTCGCGGTGATTCCGACGAGCATCGACCTTCCGATCGACCGTGAGCTCGTCGTCGCGGTGGCGGACCTCGCGGCGTCGAGCGTCGCAAGCGAGCGCCGCCGGGCGCTGACGCGCGACGAAGCCCGCAGGGACTCCTTGACCGGCCTGCCGAACCGCTGTGCGTTCGAGGAGCGGCTCGGCGCCCTCCTCGCCGAACGCTCAGGACGGCCCGTGGGCCTCGCGCTCGTCGACCTAGATGATTTCAAGCGGGTCAACCACACCCGCGGACATCTAACCGGCGACGATGTCCTCCGCGAGATAGCGCGGGTCCTGGCAAGGACCGCTCGAGCGAACGAAGAGGTCTTCCGGCTTGGCGGCGACGAGCTCGCGGTACTCGTGCCCGGCGGACGGAGCCCGGCCAAGCTCGTAGCCAATCGCATGGTCGCCGGCCTGCGCGGTCACCGTCGCGGCCTTCCGCTGCCGAGCGCCTCGGCCGGAATCGCCGCGTTTCCGGAGGACGGGGAGACGCCGGACGAGATTCTCGCGAAGGCCGAGCTCGCACTCCGCGAGGCAAAGGCGGAAGGCGGAGGCCGGGTCGTCGACCTGCCCTCCAATCGCAGTTCCCGGCTCGCGCCGGAGGTCGCTCCCGCCTCCGGCGCGCTCGCAGGGACCGGCCCGGGGAAGGAGTCCCTGCCCCGGGTGGTCGCCCTGCCTCTTCCGACACCGGGCCGCGGTTCGCCGCAACCGCGGCCCGGCCCCCTCCGGCCGGCACGCGTGCTCGTCGTCGATGACGACGAGCGCCTCCGGATCCTGTTGCGGACAACGCTCGAGATCATCGACATCGACATCGACGAGGCTGAGAGCGTCCCGGCTGCACGCGCCTGCATCGCCGAGCGCCGGCCGGACGTCGTCGTGCTCGACCTCAGCCTCCCCGGGCCCGGCGGCCTGTTGCTTTGCGAGGAGCTGAAGCGAAACGCTGAGACGCGCGATATCGGAATCGTCGTCCTCACCGGAAGCAACGTGGGGTCGGAGGAGACGGCTCGGGCGGCGGGCGCGGACGCGTTCCTGCGCAAGCCCTTCAGCCCGCTCGAGCTCCTTGCCGTCATCGAGCGCCTCGCGGGCGGGCTGTACGACGGCCCGTTCCGCAGCGCCGACGAGCGGCCGCCCGACGAACAGCTCATCCGCTACGCGGAGGATCTCCGCCGGCTGCTCGCGCTCGAGCAGGGCCAGCGCGTGCTGATCCAGAAGGCCTACCGCGAGACGGTCGGAGCGCTCGCGTCGGCCCTCGAGGCGAAGGATCTGAGCACGAACGCCCACTCGCACCGGGTGCAGCAGTACGCGATGGAGCTGGCCTGGGTGGTGGAGCCGCGACTCGTCGAGGAGCCGAGCGTCGAGTTCGGCTTCCTCTTGCACGACGTCGGCAAGATCGGGATCCCTGACCGGATCCTGAACAAACCTGGGCTCCTGACCGAGGCCGAGCGACGCATCCTCGAGACCCACGTCGTCCTCGGCGAGCAGATGCTCGAAGGCGTCGCCCTGCTCCAGGGAGGCGGACTCCAGGTCGTGCGCTACCACCACGAGCGCTGGGACGGAGACGGCTATCCGGACCGTCTCGGCGGGTACGACATCCCTCTTCCTGCGCGCATCTTCGCGGTCGCCGACGCGCTCGACGCCATGACGAGCGACCGCCCGTACCGCCCGGCGCGCGCATGGGACGAGGCCCTGGTCGAGCTGATCGCGCAATCCGGCAGCCAGTTCGATCCCAACGTTGTGGAGGCCCTGAGGCAGCGAGAGTCACGACTGCAGGCGATTCACGCCGACTTCGTCGCGGCGAAGCCCCTTCGCGCGCTCGAGCTCCTGCCGGACGAGGCGGACCCGTAGCCTCGGCGAGGCAGCCCGGATGCCTGGGGGCGGGAGCCGAAGCCCCCGCCCCGTGCGCATTCAGACCTCGGCGAGCAGGCCCCGGATGGCTCCGCGGAAAAGTCGGTCGTGTGGTAGTTGATGCAGTAGGCGGCTGGATCGGCGCAGATCGCCTCACCCAACCTCGGGTCGATATCCAGCCTGCGGCCTGGACGATGAGCTTCCTGTCGGTCGAGCCGCTGAAGAGGGTCACGACCACCGGCCCGTTCACCCGCCCACTCCGGAGTGAATGTGGCCGGCGAAGAACGACTCCCTCGCCAGGTTGGCGATGGCGACGCTGAAGGAGAGCACCGAGCCGGGCGACGTGGACGAGCGCGGCGCCGAACGCCTTCGACCCGCTCGGCGGCACCTCGTTCCCCGCCTTGAGCACGGTGGCAACGTGCACTTCGTCGCGGAGCCGTCGGTCGCCCCTGCCGGAGTCGTGACGACCAAAGCTGCGCGTTCCGGCTTCGCTTGCTTACTTCTCCGTAAAGGCGAACAGCAGGAACTGGGTGAACTGTGCGGGCGCGAAGTTGTTGTCGCTGACGAGCACGAGCGTTCGGCGCCCGTCGGCGAGGTCCGGCCCGAAGGCCATGCCCTCGACGTTGTCGAGCGGGATGCCGAGGTCGTCCAGGTCGAGCAGCAGCGACTTCGTCACCGGCTTGATGTCGTCGAGCTGCCCGGCGAGGCTCTCGCGAGCGCTGACGTTCTTGGCGCCGGCGAGCTCGACGGTGTAGAGCTTGATCGTGTTCCCGGTGCCGGGAACGCCGACCGAGAACGAACGCTCCATGGCGAGGAAGCTTTGCCGGTCGATCGGGAGGAGCTCCACCAGCCCGTTGACCGCGAAGGCCGTCGGCGGCACCGGCGCTTCGGCGACTGAATCGGTCCAGTAGAGCAGCTGCCGGTCGGGCCTGCCGGACTTGATGTTGTAGCGGAGCAGGCGCGCCGGGCTGGGCACGCCGACGCCGGCTGCGGGCCCGTCCTGGACGAGCGCGCCCTCGGAGCCCGTGAAGAAGTGGTTCCCGATCGTCGCCCCGCTCTCGAAGCCTAGGTTCTGGCGGACGCCGCGGGTCTGCGGGATCGCGTCCGGGATGAACGCCAGCGGGACGGGCAGATCCGACTGCTGGCGGCCGTCGAGGCCGAAGAGGCGGACCCACGGGGGGATGACCAGGTTCGCGATCCCCTCCGAGGTGATGACGAGCCTCCCGTCACTCGTGAGCGCGAGGCCCTCGGGGTCGAACGACGCGGCCGGGAAGGGCAGGCCCGCGCCGTCGAGCAGCGTGGTCACGTCGGTGACGACGACGTCGCCGGGGTCGAGCGTCCCGTCGACGACGTCGAGGTCGAAGGTGTAGAAGCGGGCAGGGTCGATGACGCTCTGGTCGTCCGAGATCACGTAGTAGCGGTCCCGGTCGGCGTCGTAGGCGATCGAGGAGAGACCACCGACCTCGGTGCCTTCGAACTGCAGGCCCGTCGGCAGGATCTCCTCGCCCAGGAACTGAAGCGTCGGCGCCGCGGTGGCCGCGGCGGGTGTCAGGAGCAGCGCGAGGACGGCGAGCGTTGCCCGGAACATGACGACCTCCCTTGGGTCGGGGAGGTCCGAGCCTAACCGGGCTGGGGAGCGACCGCCAGGCGGCCGCTCCCCGTTGGTTTCGCTAGCCCGCTGGAACGGTCGCGGGCTCGGTGCCGACCGCCGGCAGGTCGTCCTGGCGGAGGACGACCAGCGTCGTGATCAGCGAGACGAACGCGAAGCCGGCCGCGACCCAGAAGCCCCAGCTGAAGCCGGAGGTGAGCGCCTCGGCCTGACCCGTCCCGCTTTCGAGCAGGCTCGTCGTGTGGGTCGTGGCGACGGTGGTGAGGAGCGCGAGCCCCAGCGCGCCGCCGATCTGCTGGCTCGTGTTGATGAGCCCGGACGCGAGCCCGGCCTCCGGCCCCTGCACCCCGGCGAGGGCGGCGATCGAGATCGGCACGAACGAGAAGCCCATGCCGACGCCGATGATCAGAAATCCGGGGAAGAGGTCGGTCCAGTAGGAGCCGTCGGGCGAGACCTGCGTGAAGTAGACCATGCCGATCGTCAGCAGAGCCATCCCGACCACGAGGACCGGCTTGACGCCGAGGCGCGTGACAAGCCCCTGCGAGACCGTGGCCGCGACGACGACGGTCAGCGCCACGGCGAGGTAGCCGACGCCTGCCTCCATCGCCGAGAAGCCCAGCACCTGCTGCATGTAGAGCGAAAGCAGGAAGAAGATCCCGAAGATCACGGTTCCCAGGCCGAAGCCGACCAGGTTCGCGCCTGTGAGCGTCCGCTTGCGGAAGATGCCGAGGCGGACGAGCGGCGAGCGTGAGCGGTTCTCGTTCCAGAGGAACAGGGCCATGAGGACCGCCGAGCCGATGAAGACGCCGATCGTCTGCGCAGAGGCCCAGCCGACGCGGTTCGCCTGCGTCAGGCCGAAGACGAGCAGCATCAGGCTGGCGGTGACGCTGACCGCGCCGAAGGCGTCGAAGTGCCTCGTGAGCCCTTCGGCCTTGCTCTCACGCACGTAGCGCGGAACGAAGAACAGCGTCGCCGCCGCGATCGGGACGTTGACGAAGAAGATCCACTGCCAGCCGACGTACTCCGTGAAGACGCCGCCGAGGAGCACGCCGATCGCTGCACCCGAGCCGGCGATTCCGCCGAGGATCCCGAGCGCCTTGTTGCGCTCCGCGCCCTCCGCGAAGGTGACGAGCGTTATCGAGAAGACGGACGGCGAGAGGATCGCGCCTGCGGCGCCCTGCAGCAGCCGCGCGACGATGAGCATCTCGGACGACGTCGAGAGCCCCGCCATGAGCGAGGTCACGAGGAAGAGCGCGAGGCCCACCATGAAAAGCTTGCGCCGCCCGAGCAGGTCGCCCATGCGTCCGCCGAGCAGGAGGAACCCGCCGAAGGTGAGCGCGTAGCCCGAGACCACCCACTGGAGGTCCTCGGTCGAGAAGCCGAGATCGGCCTGGATGGAGGGCAGGGCCACGTTCACGATCGAGATGTCGAGCACGACCATGAGGTACGCGACCCCGAGAACGGCAAGCGCTTTCCAGCGCCTGGGATCAGCCATGGTGTCTGTCATCTTTGTCTCCCCTGCTACTTAGACTTGTGAGTAGTCACTCAGGCCGAAACGATGCCTGGCCGGAGAGCATTCCGGAGGGCGGGGAGCGCGAGTCTGAGGGTGCGGTTAGCCGTACCTCTGGACTTGGTTTCGTTTCAGGAGTAACGTTCGGCGTCCCTTACGACCGAGGAGGTGCGGCATGACTCGGAAGCGTTTGGGGGGGTTGGCGCTGATCGCTGTGCTGGCGGTGAGCGCCGTCGCGATCGCAGGGGGATCTGGGCCCAAGATCAACCCGGTCGACGCCACGATCGTCTACACATTCGCGGAGATCGACATGCGATCCTGTGTGGGGGCCGGTGGCAAGAGCTACACCGAGCAACGCGTTCGTGCGTTCGGCACGTCGGAGGGCGCCGGGCGGCTGACCGGCGACGCCGAGGCGACGCTCAGGCTCCTGAACGAGGACTCGACCGGCGAGTCTTTCCAGAAGGGAAGGCTTGTCATCCGCGACCCGGATACCGGTCGGACGAAAGCCGTCGCCCGGTTCACAGACGCCGGCGTGGCCGAGATCTTCCAGGGTGTGCTCGTCGGCGAGTTGAAACCAAGCTCGAAGACCCTGATCGCCAACTGGCGAACGACGTTCCATCCAAACGGGGCGATCACGGCGGAGATCGGCGGCGAGGCCGCGGACGGGCGGCTCCCGGCGATCGTGGTCAAGGGACGCTGCTCGGGCCCGTTCGAGAGCAGCGAGATCGAGTTGCCGCCGCCCCCGGAGGATCTCGCCGGGCGACGAGCGGTCGGATTGCGCGTCGGCTGGCTGAATCGCTGATCGGCTGGGGAACCACCGAGCAGGGGTCGCGGTCACGCGGCCCCTGCTCACGGATTCGCGGCGGCGTACGCGTACAGGCGTTCGGCTAGCCCTCTCGGGTGGCTCAGCGTGATGTAGTGGCCGCCGTCGATCTCGTCGGCGTCGATGCCGAGGCGCTCGCGGGCGTGCCTACGTGCCCACTCGGCCGTGAACATGCGGTCGTCCCGGCAGAGCAGGTACCGGGTCGGCACGTCCGGCCAGGTCTCGAGCGGCCAGGGCTCACTCAGTGCTCTGGAGCTCTCGTCACGCTCTCGACTCGTCGCCTCCGCTTCCAGCTCGGGCGGGACGTCGTGGTAGAAGACGTCGTCGAGCCCGCTGTCCGCGTAGCCGACATTCGTCCACCAGTCTTCGAAGCGCTCGCCGGGCACCGGGATCATGCCCGCGAGGAAGACCAGCAGGTCAACCGGCATGCGCTCGCAGACGAGGGGCGCCGTGAAACCGCCGAGCGAATGCCCGACGACGATCACGTTGGAGCGATCGCCCAGCGCTTCGACCACGGTGTCGGCGTAGTCTGACCAGCCGGCCGACGGATCCTCGCTGGGCAGGTCGACGGCAATCGGATCGTGCCCGCGCTGTCGCAGCTCGGGGACGACCAGGTGCCAGTCCCAGGCGCTGCCGCCGCCGCCGTGGATCAGCGCGAAGGCAGCCACTCAGGCCCGGACGGCCTTGTGCAGCCGAACCGCGTTCGAGACGCCCTTGAGCGGGACGTCGCCGATCAGCTCGAACTCGACGCCGTCGACGCCGCAGCTCTCCCGTGCGGCGTCGCTCACGAGCACCTCGTGCGGGCGCGCGTAGTCGGCGATCCGAGCAGCGACGTTCACGGTGCGGCCGAAGTAGTCGCCGTCTTGCACGACGACCGCGCCGGCGTCGATCCCGATCCGGGCCGGCACCGAGATCGCCGTCTCGGTCCTCTCGATCAGCTCGAGGCCGCTGCGGATCGCCGTGCCCGCGTCGGCGAAGTGGAACATGACCCCGTCGCCGAGCCACTTCACGGGCCGGCAGCCCTGCGTCTGCGCCGCCTCCTGCACGACGCCGGCAAGGTCGGAGGCGAGCTCCGCCGCGGCCTCGTCTCCGCGCTCCTCGGCGACCGCCGTGTAGCCCGCGAGGTCGAGGAAGGCGATCGCGGGCGGCTGCTTCGGCTGCTTCGGCATGAACCCACGCTCCTCCATGAACTGCTCGGTGACACCGACGAGGTACTCGAGCACGGCGTGCTCCCGGTGTCGCCGCTGGAGCCAGGAGACGAGCCCCTGGACGAGTTCGGTGTAGCCGCCGGCCCGTTGGTAGACGAGGGCGTCCTTCTCCTCGTTGGGGAGGTCGAGGCCCGCGACCTTCTGCCGCACCGCGAGGTCGAAGAACTGCAATCCGGAGGTGACGAGCCGCTGGATCGTGCCTCCGTAGAGCCGCGCGAAGCGCGAGAGCTCGTCGTCGTCGGCTAGATCGAGCGTGTTGACGATGAGCGAGAGCATCTCCGCGTCCTCGCCGCGCAGCCGGTCGTCCTCGGGCGGCGGGAAGCCGAGCTCGCCGCCTAGCCGACGCAAGAGCGCCGGATCGCGGCCGAGTTCGCCGGCCAGCCCGGCGTAGGTCGCGGTCGCCTCGACCGGCTCGGGCAGGAAGAGCCCGAGCGGGAACGAGAGCTCTCCGGCCTGGACGCCCCGGGCGACGTCCTCGAGCGAGATTCCGGCATCCTCGAACGCGGCCATGAGCCGGACGACGTGGACGTCGGAGGGTCGGAACAGCCCGTCGTCGGCGGCCGTGAGCAGCCCGAGCCGCTCGAGGCGGCGGACGTGGTCGGCCGAGCAGGGGACGATCGCGGCGACGTCCTGCGCCGAGATGCTGTGCACGGGCTGGAGGCTAGCGCGGGCATAGTGCCCGCGTGGTAGGCACGCTCGACAACGCGTCCATCGCGGAGCGCCTGGAGGCCTTCGCCGGCCTGCTCGAACTCGCCGGATCGGGGCGCTACACGGCGCGTGCCTACAGGCGCGCAGCGGAGACGGTGCGGGATACGCGGGCGCCCGTGGCCGAGCTCGTACGCGAGGGGCGGGTGCAGGAGCTCCGCGGGATCGGCCCGGGCATCGCCGCGCGGCTTGGCGAGCTCGTCGAGACAGGCTCGATCGCGGAGCTCGACGCGCTCGAGCGTGAGGTCCAGCCGGAGCTCGTCGGCTTCGGGCGGCTGCTCGGCATCGGGCCGCAGCGGATGGTCGAGATCGGGCGGGCTCTCGACGTGCGCACGGCCGACGAGTTCAGGGAGGCGGCCCGCGCCGGCCGGCTCCGATCCGTGCCGGGCATCGGTCCGAAGACCGAGGCGCACATCGTCGAGCGGCTCGAAAGCGGGGCTCCCCGCGCCCGGCGCGGGCTCCTGCTGAACCGCGCCCGGGCACTCGTGGAGGAGATCGCGGCCCGGCTGGGCGGCGCGGTCGCGGGCGACCCGCGCCGCTGGGCGGACACGTGCTTCGATCTTGCCGTCGTCGTTCCGTCGGCGCGTGCGGCGCAGGTGATCGACGGGTTCGCGGCCCTGAGCTCGATTGTCGCGATCGTCGAGCGCACGGAGCGGCGAGCCGTCGGGGTCACGGTCGAGGGCGTTTCCGTCGAGCTCCTCGTGCCCCGGCCGGAGGCGCTCGGAACGGAGCTCCTCCGCGCGACCGGCACCCGCGACTACGTCGAGGCGCTCGAGCCGCTTCCGGAAGCACCCGACGAGCAGGGCGTCTACGCGGCGCTCGGCATCCCGTGGTGTCCGCCCGAGCTCCGCGAGGCGCCGTTTCGCGAAGAGCCGCCGGCCCTCGTCGAGCTTGCCGACGTGCGCGGCGACCTCCACTGCCACACGACCTGGTCGGACGGCAAAGCCTCCGTGCTCGAGATGGCAACGGCGGCGCGCGACCGCGGCTACGAGTACATCGCGATCTGCGACCACACCGAGAACGTCCGCGTCGTTCCCGGCCTGGACGCGGAGGCGCTCCGGCGGCAGGGCGAGGAGATCGCGCTCGCCAACGAGCAGGTCGCTCCCTTTCGGATCCTCCGCGGCACCGAAGTCGACATCCGCCACGACGGGAGCCTCGACCTTCCGGACGACGTGCTTGCCGAGCTCGACTGGGTGCAGCTAAGCCTGCACGCGGGACAGCGTGAGCCGCGAGCGACCTTGACCCGGAAGGTGACCGAAGCAATGCGCAACCCGGCGGTCTCCTGCCTCAGTCACCCGAAGGGGCGGATGATCAACTACCGGCCGCCGAACGCCCTCGACCTCGAGGCCGTGTTCGAGGTGGCCCTGGAGACGGGCGTCGCGGTCGAGACGAACGGCCTCCCCAACCGGCTCGATCTCTCCGGGCCCGAGGTTCGGCTGGCAATCGAGGCGGGCGTCCCGGTCGTCGCGTCGACCGACGCGCACTCGGTTTACGGGCTCGGAAACATGGAGCTGGCGATCGCGACGGCCCGCCGTGGCTGGGCCACGGCCGCGGACCTCGTCAATACGCGGCCGCTCCGGGACGTCCTTCGCAGCTAACGCCCCGACGTACGCGTCGACCCCGATCGCAATCCGCACAAACCCCGATGCCTCGCGACCGGCCGAGGCGGATGCTTCCTATGAAAAAAGGAGGCCACCATGACGTTGACGCGGAAAGATCTCGGCGCAACGGTCCTGGCGGCACTCGTCGTCCTCGTCTACATCGCGAACGTCCAGGGCTGGTGGTACCTGGGAAGCAACCGCTGGGCCGCCGTCACGATGCTCGCGATCGGCGCGGTCAGCTGCCCGCTCGGGGCGAGAATCGATGAGATCGAGCAGGGCGTGACGACTCCGATGATCCTGCTCGGAGCGCTCGGCATCACCGCCCTCGTGCTCGGCATCATCGCGATCGTCACCGCCGCGCAGTGGGCTCTGCTCGCGCTTGCGATCGTGCTCATCGTGCTCTGGGCAGGAACGACGTTGCGCCATGCGACGACGACGCCGCGACCCGTCGCAGCACACTGAGACCTTGAAGTCAGCTGGGAAGGAGGTGATCGCCGTGCCGACCGGGATGCTTTCGGAGCGAGAGCCGATCACACCGCCGCCGGCCCCGACGACGCCCGAGCCGGATGGTGAGCTTCGCGAGTGGGCGCGCAAGCATGTCGAACGCGTCCACAGGCTCAAGCGGGACGTCGCCATCTTCCTGCTCGGAATGGCGACCCTGACCGGTATCTGGGCGGTCGTCGAGTGGCAGGACAACGGGGCCTTCGAGCGGCTGAGCGACAACGGCAACCCGGGTGACTGGGAGCCCTGGATCCTCTACGTCGCCCTCGTCTGGGGATTCTTCCTCGTCCTCGACGTGCTCAAGGTCTACTTCGACCGCCCGACGACCGAGGCGGAAATTGATCGCGCAGTAAACCGGATCCGGTCGCCCCGCTAGGCGTCGGAGCCAGGTTGGGCTCAGGAGAGCGCCCCGGCTTCGGGCGCTCTCCACGTGAGGCGCCTCCCGCTAGCCGAAGGCGAAGACCGCCGAGAACGCCTCTGGATCCGACGGCTCGTTGTAGAACCAGACCTCGGCGATCTTTCCGTCCTGGATGCGGTAGACGGCGATCTCGCGCCCCTCCGAGCGTCGTCCTCGGCGCTCGGCCGACCAGCGAACGGCCACCGCCGAGTGCTCGCTCAGATTGAGGAACGCCTCGGGGACGAGCTGAAAGGAGCCGTCGGTCACGGCGACGAGCTTCTCGAGAAGTGCAACGACCTCGCCGCGTCCGCGAAAGCTCCCGGAATGGTCCTCCTCGCCCGGCTCGTGCCAGCCGACAGTGTCCGCGAGGAGCGACCCGACGACATCCCAGTCCCGCCGCGAGCGCGCGTCGTAGAGCTCGCGGATAACGCGCTCCTTCGCGTCCATGATCGCCATCCTACGACGGACCCGTGACCCAGATCAGTACTTGTCCGACCGGAGCTGCCCTCTTCCACGGATGCGGCCGGCCCGAAGTGTTGGAAGGCTGAAACCATGAAGCGATGGATTCTTGCCTGGCTTGGCGCGCCGGTCGTCGGGATCGTCAACGGCGGCACGCGCGACGCGCTCTACGAGGAGGCGATCGGCGAAAAGGCGGCCGGCGTCGTCTCGACGGGCACATTGCTCGCGCTGCTCGCCGGCTACATGTGGCTCCTCGAGCGGCGCTGGCCGCTTCGAAGCGAGCGTGAGGCGCTGTCGGTCGGAGCCGCCTGGGCTGCGCTGACGGTGCTCTTCGAGTCCGCGTTCGGCCACTGGGTCGAGGGAGAGTCGTGGTCGGTCGTCCTGGAGCATTACGTCGTCACGGAAGGCAACGCGTGGATCGTGGTGCCTCTGGCCATGGCGGCCGGGCCCGAGCTCATGCGGCGGCTCGCTGCTCGCGACACTGCGCACGACGCACGTCACGCGAAGGCCGCCTGAGCGTTCACACGACGTCGCGCCGGCGGAGGAGCCAGCCCGCGGCCAGGGCGAACGCGGCGAGGTAGACCGCCAGGACGAGCAGCGCCTGGCCGCCGGCCACGAACGGACCGGAGAACGAGCCCGGACCGCTGTCGGAGACGTCCTCCGCGGACACGCCGAGCCCGGCGACGAGCGAGTAGCCGTTCGCGCGCACGAAGAACTCCACCAGGCCGTCCAGGACGCTGACCTCGCGGGCGAGCGCGCTCAGCAGGCCCTCGACGACGAACGCGTAGAGGATGCCGATGCCGGTGGCGAGGGCGGTGCCGCGCGTCACAACGGCCAGGAAGATGCCAAGGGCCGCCCAAACGGCGAAGACGAGCCAGCCGCCGGCAATGCCTCGGATGAGGAGCGACGCGCTCGGCCAGGCGACCTCCGCCCCCTCGTTCGCGGCGATCGCCCAGCTCGCCACCGCACCCAGCAGGAAGGCGACGAACACGAAGACGAGCAGGACCGCCGCGACGGCGATCAGCTTGGCGCCGAAGACCCGCAGCCGGCCGGGCCCTTGCGTGAAGAGCGTCTTGAGCGTCCCCCAGCCGTACTCGCTCCCGACGGTGAGGACGCCGAGCATGAGCGCCAGCACCCCGCCGAAGAACGGGAAGCCGGCCAGGAGCGTCCCGACGAGATTCTCCGGGAGCAGGTCGGCCAGCCCCCGCGCCGGGTCGTTCGTGTACTGGATGTACGGAACGACGTAGGCGAACGTGAGCGCGAGCGCCGTCCAGATCCCGAGCAGGATCCACGTGCTGGCGCGCTTGCGCATCATCAGCAGCTCGGCGGTGACGAGCCTGGTCATGCTGCCTCCTCTTCCTGGGTGAGCTCGAGAAAGACCTTCTCCAGTGACGCGCGCTCGGGGCGGAGCTCGCTCACTGCGATCCCGGCCTCGACCAGCGCGCGGTTGATCGCCGCGGCCGCGGCGGGCTCGGCGGCGATGCGAAGGCCGCCGTCGGCGGGCGAGACCTCGTCGATGGCCCGCAGCGACCTCAGAATCCGCTCCGCCTCGTCCGTGGGATCGGCGCGCAGCCACAGACCCTCACGGCCGCGCAGCTCGTCCACCGTTCCCTCGCCGACGACCCTGCCCCGGCTGATGACGCCGACGCGGTCGCAGACCTGCTCGACCTCGCTCATGAGGTGGCTGGAGAGGAGGACCGTGCGGTCGCCGCGGCCGAGGCTGCGGATGAACGGGCGCATCTCGGCCATCCCGGCCGGGTCCATCCCGTTCGTCGGCTCGTCGAGGACGAGCAGCTCGGGATCCTTGAGCAGCACCGCGGCGATGCCGAGGCGCTGCTTCATGCCGAGCGAATAGGTGCCGAAGCGGTCTCCCGCGCGGTAGGCCAGATCGACCTCCTCGAGCACCGGCGCGATCCGCGTCTCGGGCACGCCCGCGTAGCGGGCGAGGACGCGCAGGTTGTCGCGGCCGGAGAGGTAGGGGTAGAAGGTCGGCGACTCGATCAGGGCGCCGAGCCGGCGGAGGCTGTCGGGCGTGCCCGGAGCGGCACCGAGGACGAGCGCGCTGCCCGTCGTAGGCCGGATTAGCCCGAGGAGCATGCGCAGCGTGGTCGTCTTGCCTGCGCCGTTGGGGCCGAGGAAGCCGTACACCTCGCCCCGACGCACGCTGAGGTCGAGCCCGTCCACGGCGACGATGCGCTCGCCGTAGCGCTTGCCGAGGTCGTTCGTCTCGATCACTAGGTTCGTTTGCTCAGTCATGCCTCCACGGTACGGAGGGGAGACCCGCGGCCACAACGCCCCCAGGGAGGAACTTCGGCGTACCCCCGTGGGAGGACAAGGATCCTCCCCGGGGGCGACTCGACGGCGGCGTTCGGCCGGTACCGTCAAAGGATCGTGAGTGTGCGAGGCACGAGGCTTTTCGTCGACGCGCTCATTGCCGTCGTGGTGCTGACGTTCTCGCTCGCCGCGATCGCGCGCGGCGGGTTCGACGACGACGGCGAGAGCCTCGACGCCGTCGCGGTCGTGCTGGTCGCGCTGACCGCCCTGCCGCTCGTCGGCCGGCGGGTCGCGCCGCTACCGGTCTTCGCGGTCGTGACCGCGGCAACGGCCACCCTGTACGGGCTTCGCTACGGGCTCGGGCCGCCTCTCGGCTTCGCGGTCGCGCTCTACACCTTGGCGGACGAGCGTCCCAAGGACGCCCGGCTCCGGAGGGCGGCTCTCGCAGCGAGCGTCGTCGCTCTCCTGGGCCCGCACCTCGTGCGGGACGGTTTCGCGCCCGAGCTCTTCCTCGGCGCCGGCGTGTGGGCGGCGGCCTGGTTCGCAGGCGACCGGTCCCGGCTGCGCCGCGAGCGCATCGCCGAACTGGAGGAGCGCGCCCGAAACGCCGAGCGCGAGGCCGAGCGTGAGCGTCGCCTCGCCGCCGCGGAGGAGCGCATGCGCATCGCCCGCGACCTGCACGACTCGGCCGGGCACGCGATCAACGTGATCCTCGTCCAGGCAGGCGCGGCCCGCCTGCTGCAGGAGCGGGATCCCGCCGGCGCCCAGGCCGCGCTCCTGACCGTGGAGGCGGTAGCGCGGGATACGCTCGGCGAGATCGACCAGCTGGTGCGGGCCCTCCGCGACGACGTTTCGGACGGGGAGGTCGAGCCGCCGCCGGGCCTGGCCGCGCTCGATGCCCTGGCCGAGCGCTACCGTGTTTCCGGACTGTCCGTGTACGTCACAATCGAGGGCGAACGGCGGCCGCTGAGCCCGGCCGTCGACCAGGCCGCGTACCGGATCCTCCAGGAGGCACTGACCAACGCGGCGTGGCACGGCGGCGGAAGCGCGGAGGTTGCGATCGAGTTCGCTCCGAAGGCGCTGGAGATCGCGGTGACCAACCCGGCGGCGCCGAGCTCGCCGGAGCGCGACGGCGGCGGCCAGGGCATCGCGGGCATGCGCGAGCGCGCCCACCTTCTCGGCGGCACCCTCGAGGCCGGCACGCACAACGGCTTGTTCCGCGTTCACGCCCGGCTGCCCTACGGGGAGGCGAGGGCGTGAGCGAGGCGCCGGTCCGCGTCCTCCTCGTGGACGACGACGACCTCATGCGCGCCGGGCTCAAGGCGGTGCTCTCGAGCGACGGGACGATCGAGGTCGTCGGCGAGGCCTCCGACGGCCGCGGGGCGCTCGAGCAGGTGCGCGCGTCGACCCCGACCGTCGTCCTCATGGACGTCCGCATGCCCGACCTCGACGGCATCTCGGCGACGCGGGAGGTGCTCGCGAGCTCGCCCGAGGTCAAGGTACTGATCCTGACGACCTTCGAGCGGGACGACTACATCTTCGGCGCGCTCAACGCCGGCGCCTCGGGCTTCCTCCTCAAGCGCACGAGCCCTGAGGGGCTCATCGCCGCGATCCACACGGTGGCGGTCGGCGATGCGCTCCTCTCACCGTCGGTCACCCGCCGCGTGATCGACCGCATGGCGACCCAGCCGGCATCGGACCGGCCCTATGACGAGCGCCTCGCCGAGCTGACCCCGCGCGAGCGGGAGGTGCTGGCGCAGGTCGCCCGCGGCCTCTCGAACAGCGAGATCGCCGAGGAGCTCGTGATCGAGGAGTCGACGGTGAAGACCCACGTCAAGCGGATCCTCATGAAGCTCCGCCTGCGGGATCGGGTACAGGCGGTGATCTTCGCCTACGAGAGCGGGCTCACGCAGGCGGGCTCGCCTGAAGGAGGCGCCGGCAGTATCGCGTGGTGAACGCCAGCGAGGCGAGGACACGCCTGAATCAACTCAGCAGACAGCTCGACGCCAAGCCGCTTCCAACAGGCAGAACGGACAGCAGTACTGCGACTCCAGGGGCTCGCCTCAAAGCGTCAATCCGCGAGCTCAGGGAGCCCGCCTCGACCGGCACCTTCGGCCGACCTCGTGATTCCGTGCCCACGAAGTCTGCTCGCGCAGGCACGCGCGCCCACGGAACAGTACTGATCGCCGGGCCGTGCGATCCCTGATTCGCCTCGCTCTCCACCCTGGTAGATGACGGCCGAGAGGAGGTGCTGGTGATGGAAACCAAGGAAACCAGCAGCCAAGTCAGGACCGCCCGGCGCGCCAGCCCAAGCACCGTTTCGCTTCCGCAGATCGAAGGAGCTGCCCCGTCACGCGGTAAGGCGGCGGTCTCGACGGTCGAGATTCAGCAATACAGGGGTCGAGCGATCCTTGCGATCTGGGCGGCAGCGGCTCTGCCAATGGGTGTCCTCGCCTGGATCATCGCGCCGCCGCTTGCGGACAACCTTTCCGGTGCCGGGAACGTGCCGATGGCGAAGGCGCTGCTCGTGCTGCTCACGGCCGGCCTGATCTGGCAGTTCGTGCTCGTCGCCGCCCTCGTCTGGCGCGAGCAACGCACCTTCCGTTGGTCGACGCTCCGCGAGGCGCTCTGGCTTCGTTCGCCGCAAAGCCCGCGCAGCGGCCGCACCGGCGGCCGGGTCCGGCTGGTGCTGATTCCGTTGATGGTGGCCTACGCAGCCGTGCCCTTCATCTTCCTGCAGATCGGACACCCGGACGACCGGGACTTTGGCACGTTCCTGGAGTCGGACTCCGGTCAGAGCTTCATGAGCGGGAACTGGGGTTGGTTCGGCCTGATGCTTGTGCTCTGGGTCTTAACACCGTGCTCGGCGAGGAGCTCCTCTTCCGCGGCTTTCTGCTACCGCGGATGAACGGCGCCTTCGGACGTGGCGATTGGGCTGCGAACGGCGTCCTGTTCGCGCTCTACCACGTCCATGTGCCGTGGGTCATTCCCGAGACGTTGCTCGCCGACACGTTTATTGTCGCCTACCCGGCGAAAAGGTACCGCAGCGCCTGGATCGGAATCGCCGTGCACAGCGCCCAGAGCGTCGTCCTCGCAGCCATCGTCCTCACTCTCGTCCCTGAGGAAAGGCGCAGCACATAGCCCATCCAGAACCTGAAGCAGAGAGCTGCTGGCTACCTGAGCCCAGATCGGGCTAGCTAGCTAGCTACACCCGGTGTTCTGCCCGCAGTCGCGGCACGTGTAGCAGCTGCCCGTCCTCACCATCCGGCCGCCGCACTTCGCGCACTCCACTGCGTCCTCGAACGCGTTGAACAGGGCTGTCTGGCCGGGAGGCGGCGCGGGCGCGGGCGCGGCGTCGGACAGGCCGTTGCCCTCGAGGATGTCGTGCGCCTCCGCAAGCCGCTTCCGGACCTCCGGGCTCAGGATGCCGAGCTCCTGCTGGGTGTCTGTGTCGAGGAACTTCTTGCCCATCCAGCGGAAGATGTAGTCGACGAGAGACTTGGCGGCGCGGATGTCCGCGTCGTTCGTCAGGCCGCTCGGCTCGAAGCGCATGTGCGCGAACTTCGAGACGTAGACCTCGAGCGGGACGCCGTACTGGAGGCCGAGCGAGACCGAGATCATGAGCGAGTTCATCAGGCCGGCGAGGGTGGTGCCTTCCTTGGCGATGTCGACGAAGATGTCGCCGGGGGTGCCGTCGTCGTAGAGGCCGACGTGGATGTAGCCCTCGTAGTCGCCGACACGGAACTTGCGGCCGATCTCGTTGCGGTCCTCCGGAAGGCGGCGCCGCTCCTCGCGCGGAGCCGGGGCCGGCGCGGCCGTCTCCGACTTCTTGGAGAGCGGCTGCGCGACCTTGCAGTTGTCGCGGTAGATGGCGATCGCCTTGACGCCGAGCTTCCAGGCGTCGGTGAAGAGCCCGGCGACCTCGTCGACCGACGTCTCCTCGGGGAGGTTGACCGTCTTCGAGATCGCGCCCGAGATGAAGGGCTGGACGGCGCCCATCATCTTCACGTGGCCCATGTAGTGGATGGCGCGCTCGCCGATCGCGCAGTCGAAGACCGGGTAGTGCTCGGTCTTCAGGAACGGCGCGCCGACGACGGTGTTGCGGTCGTCGATGAAGGCGACGACCTGGTCGCGCTCCTCGGGCGCGTAGCCCATCCGGTCGAGCGCCATCGGCACCGTCTTGTTCACGATCGTGAGATCGCCGCCCCCGACGAGCTTCTTCATCTTCACGAGCGAGAAGTCGGGCTCGACCCCGGTCGTGTCGCAGTCCATCATGAAGCTGATCGTGCCGGTCGGCGCGAGCACGGTCGCCTGTGCGTTCCGGTAGCCGCTCACCTCGCCGAGGTCGAGTGCGTCGTCCCACGACTTCCGTGCCGCCGTGAGGAGGTCGTCGGGCACGGAGTGCGAGTGCTCGATGTTCCCGACCGCGGCGCGGTGCTTGGCGATGACGCCGATCATCGCGCCGGCATTCGGCTGGTAGCCGGCGAACGGGCCCATGCGCGCGGCGATCTCGGCCGACTTGCGGTAGGCCCGGCCGGTCATGAGCGCGGTGACGGCGGCGGCGAAGGCCCGGCCCTCGTCCGAGTCGTACGGGAGCCCGCGCGACATCAGGAGCGCGCCAAGGTTCGCGTTGCCGAGGCCGAGCTGCCGGTAAGCCTTGGCGTTCTGCCCGATCTCGGGCGTCGGGTTGCTCGAGTAGCCGACGATGATCTCCTGCGCCAGGAAGACGGTGTCGACGGTGTGCTCGAAGGCCTCGACGTCGAGGTCGCCGTCCTCGCGGCGGAACTTCATCAGGTTGATCGACGCGAGGTTGCAGGCACTGTCATCAATGGACATGTACTCGGAGCACGGGTTAGAGGCGTTGATCCGCCCCGTGTTCGGAAGCGTGTGCCACGAGTTGATCGTCGTGTCGTACTGGACGCCCGGGTCGGCGCAGCGCCACGCGGCCTCGGCCGCCTGGTGGAGCAGCTCGCGCGCGGGGACGGTCTGGATGACGCTGCCGTCGGTGCGGGCGGTCAGGTTCCAGTCGTCGTTCGCCTCGACGGCCTCCATGAAGGCGTCGCTGGCGCGGATGGAGTTGTTGGCGTTCTGGTACTGGATCGAGGCCCAGTCGGGCGAGTCGAGCGACATGTCGTAGCCGGCCGCCTCGAGGACACGGGCCTTCTCCTCCTCGTGGGCCTTGCACCAGATGAACTCCTCGACATCGGGGTGGTCGACGTCGAGGACGACCATCTTGGCCGCGCGCCGCGTCTTGCCGCCCGACTTGATCGTGCCGGCGGAAGCGTCGGCGCCGCGCATGAAGCTGACGGGGCCGGAGGCGTAGCCGCCCTTGGAGAGCTGCTCCTTGGAGGAGCGCAGCGTGGAGAGGTTGACGCCCGAGCCGGAGCCGCCGCGGAAGATGATCCCCTCGCGCCGGATCCAGTCGAGGATCGAGTCCATCGAATCGTCGATCGAGAGGATGAAGCACGCAGACGACTGCGGGCGCTCCTCGAAGCCCACGTTGAACCAGACCGGCGAGTTGAAGGAGGCGAGCTGGTTGACGAGGATTGCCTTCAGCTCGGCCTCGAACGTCTCGGCCTGCTCATCGTCCTCGAAGTAGCCGCCCTCCCTGCCCCAGGAGCCGATCGTGTCGACGACACGGCCGATCATCTGCTTCACGCTCGACTCGCGCTCGGGCGAGGACATGCGGCCGCGGAAGTACTTCTGCGCGACGATGTTCGTCGCCGTCTGCGACCAGAACTTCGGGAATTCGACGCCCTTCTGCTCGAAGACCGGGCCGTCCTTGCCGGGGATGAAGGCGTCGCGGAGCTCCCAGTCGATCTCGTCGAAGGGGTCGCGCCCGGGGATGGTGAAATAGCGCTGGACGCCGCAGGTCCGCGCGGCATCGACGACGCTGTTCAGAAGCGCCTCAGCCTCGATGACGGGTGCGGTAGCAGTGCGCGCAGCGGACGCCATGTCTCCCTCCAAGGGTATCGGTCGGACTCGGTTCTAAAGCTGGCCGCCGGGTGGGCGGGACCAGTGAGAGTAGAGCGGGGGTCGGACGGAATCGGTCGGCCTTGACAGCGTTGTGAGTGAGTGCTAACTTCCTCTCCATGGCAACGCAGGCAACGGAGCGAAAGAGCGCCGAGGTCCGCCGCGAGGAGATCCTCGAGGCGGCCATGAAGGAGTTCGCTAACGGCGGGCTCCACGGGACGTCAACAGAGAAGATCGCCGCGCGCGCGGGGATCTCGCAGCCCTACCTCTTCCGCCTCTTCGGCACGAAGAAGGAGCTCTTCATCGCGAGCTCCAAGCGCTGCTTCGCGCGCGTCCTTGCCGCGTTTCAGGAGGCGGCGGAGGGCAAGACCGGCTACGAGGCCAAGAAGGCGATGGGGCAGGCCTACGACCAGCTCCTCGCCGACCGCGAGATGCTGCTCGGCCAGCTGCAGATGTACGCCGCGTGCTCCGACCCGGAGATCCGCGATGCGACCCGGGCCGGCTTCGCCGAGCTCTTTCGCTTCGTCGAGCAGGCCACCGGCCTCGGCACCGAGGAGATCCGCAACTTCTTCGCGCTCGGGATGCTCATGAACATGGCTGCGGCCATGGACCTGCCGCAGATCTGTAGCGACGACGACACGTGGGCGCAGGAGCTGCGGTCGTCCTGAGGGAAGAAGCCTCTCTTTTTTCACGTCTAAGTAAGTGACTACTCAATACCAGGAAGGAGCCGAGATGCGCAGGACGACCACCATCTGGACGTTCGTGATCACGTCGGTCGCGCTCTTCATGGCGACGCTCGACAACCTCGTTGTCACCACCTCCCTGCCGGTGATTCGCGCGGATCTCGGGGCCTCGATCGAGGATCTGGAGTGGACCGTGAACGCGTACACGCTCAGCTTCGCGGTCTTTCTCCTCACCGGCGCAGCCCTGGGCGACCGCTTCGGCCGCCGGCGCCTGTTCGTGATCGGACTCGGCATCTTCACGGCGGCGTCCGTGGCGGCCGCGCTCGCGCCCTCGGTGGAAGCGCTGATCGCCGCGCGAGCCGTGCAGGGCCTGGGCGGCGCGATCGTGACGCCGCTGACGCTGACGATCCTGTCCGCAGCGGTCTCGCGAGAGAAGCGCGGCGTCGCCCTCGGAGCCTGGGGCGGCATCGGCGGCCTCGCCGTGGCGAGCGGCCCGCTCGTCGGAGGCGCCGTCGTCGAGGGGATCTCCTGGCAGTGGATCTTCTGGCTCAACGTGCCGATCGGGCTCGTCCTGATCCCGCTCGCGTACTTCCGGCTGAAGGAGACCTACGGGCCCTCGACGCGGCTCGACCTCCCGGGCCTCGCGCTGGTGAGCACCGGGCTTTTCGGGATCGTGTGGGGCGTCGTCCGCGGGAACGCGGTCGGCTGGTCGAGCACCGAGATCGCGGGCTCGCTGGTCGTCGGCTCGCTGCTGACCCTGGCGTTCGTCCTCTGGGAGCTGCGGGCGCCGGCGCCGATGCTGCCGCTGCGCTTCTTCCGCAGCCGGGCGTTCTCGGCCGCGAACGTGGCCTCGCTCTTCATGTTCTTCGGGATGTTCGGCGCCATCTTCCTGCTGGCGCAGTTCCTGCAGACCGTGCAGGGCTACAGCCCGCTGGACGCCGGGCTCCGGATCCTCCCGTGGACGGCGATGCCGATCTTCATCGCGCCGATCGCGGGCGCGCTGTCCGATCGGATCGGCGGACGGCCGCTGATGGCAGTCGGGCTCGCGCTGCAGGCGATCGGGCTCGGCTGGCTGGCGGCGGTCTCGACGCCGACGGTGCCCTACGCGGAGCTCGTGCCCGCCTTCGTCGTCTCGGGCATCGGCATGGCGCTCTTCTTCGCCCCGGTCGCCAACGTCGTCCTCTCCGCGGTGCGCCCGCGCGAGGAGGGTCAGGCCTCCGGCGCCAACAACGCCATCCGCGAGCTGGGCGGAGTCTTCGGCGTGGCCGTCCTCGCCTCGGTCTTCTCGAGCTACGGCGGCTACGAGTCCGGGCAGGCGTACGTCGACGGGCTCGTTCCGGCTGTCTGGGTCGGCGCGGTCGTGGTCGGGCTCGGCGCGGTCGCGGCGCTCTTCATCCCACGCAAGCCGCGCCCGGCCGAGGCCCCGGCAGTCGAGCCGGAGCTCGTCGCCGAGGCAGCTTAGGACAACAACGGGGAGGGCGCGCGGGCCCGGCCCGGCGCCCTCCCTCACGGCAGCTACAAGCCGGTTGCTTGCTCGAAGGTCAACGGCCGCAGTTCCTCGAGAGATCGCCTAGAGGGAGATCAGAGCCACCAGGAACAGGGCGAACGCCGCCCAGGTCACCGCCAATTGGATCAAGTTGATCGTGAAATAGCGCCGTCGTCCCGCCTCCCAGTCCGCAGGCAGAGCCTCGGGGTCCCAGGCCAAGATCACGTTGTAGGTCGGAGTCTTCCACACGTTGGAGACTATGAGCACGCCGACGATCACGATGCCGAGGCCGATCGCGGTGAGCACGAACGCCGTGGAGCCGGGATCGTCCCAGAGGAGCACGAGCGCGACGACCGGCCCGATGGTCATCCCGATCGACCAGGCAAAGTTGTACACCTTTCCCCAGGAATGCCCCGCGTATCGAAGAAACGCTTCCATGAAGTTCCGGAAGTCCCGGCCGTCCATCGCTGCGAGCATGGGACGCATGATCGTGCTCAGCATCCCCAAGAGGCCAGACGCGAGCCCCGAGAGGAAGACGGTAACTGCAAGCGCCCACTCCTCGGCCGTCACACCAACCCCCTTTTCGCTGCCGGACCGCATCCTAAGCCGCCCGTCCGCATGCGTTCAGCCGTAACTCCTCCCTTCGGGTTCGGATCCCCCGCGATGGCGACGCGCGTCAGGAGGCCTTTTCGCCGGCGGCAGCCGTCGCCGGCGGCATCGCCTGGATGGCTTCCTGACTGCCCTCGTACACGACGACGACGCGTGTGCCGGCCGGGATCTCCAGCCGGCCCGCGCCTGTACCGGGGGTGAGGCTTCGGTTCGACTCCATGTCGAACCACATCGCGAAGAGGAGGAGTTGGAGCCCGGAGACGACGAGCAGGGCGACGAGGACGATCGTCGCCACCGGGATCGGGTGGCCCATGAAGCGGAGCGCCACCTCGAGCAGGCCGAGCGCGAAGCCGGCGCCCGAGAGCGCCAACCCGAGCAGGTAGAAGAGCACGAGCGGGTGGAAGTCGCGGATGACGTACTTCTCCTTCATCCGCCAGAAGAAGCCCTTGAGCAGGAGCCAGGAGATCGTGGGGACGACCTTGCGCAGGCGGATGCCGCTCCGCTCGCCGACGCCGTAGATCGGCCGCGATGGGTAGTCACGGACGCGACGGTTCCAGACGTTCAGGTGGACGAGGAGATCGTTGGGGAAGCCGTAGCGGGCGTAGAGCCGGTCGAGGTCGAGCAGGCGGAGCGTCTCCAGCGAGACGGCCGTGTAGCCGGACTGCGAGTCGGCCACCTGCCAGTAGCCGGAGGCGATCTTCGTGAAGAAGGAGAGGATCGCGTTCCCGAGGTAGCGGTAGCGGGGGATGAGCTGCCAGGCCTGCCCGGTGAAGAGGCGGTTCGCCTTCGCGTAGTCGCACTCGCCGGAGGCGACGCCGCCGACGAGGGTGGCGAGGTCGGCCGGCTCCATCTGGTTGTCCGCAGCCATGACGCAGGTGACGTCGACCTCGAGGTCGCGGGCGCGCTTGTAACCGGTCACGATGGCGGCGCCGACGCCGGCGTTCCGCTCATGACGGATGACCTCCACGCGGGGGTCGGCGGCGGCCGCGCGCTCGGCGGTCGAGTCGGCGGAGCAGTCGTCGACGACGACGATCCGGTCGACGAACGCGGGGATCCCGTGCACGGTCTCGGCGACGAGCTTCTCCTCGTTGTAGGCCGGGACGACGACGGCGACGCTCTTCCCCTCGTACATGCCCTTCGTATCGGCGGGCGCGAGGGGGCGCTTGAGGCTAGTGCACGGCGTCCTCGTAGGCCTGGATCGTCCGGTCGAGGACGCGGTCCCAGGCGCAGAGCTCGGCGACCCGCTCGCGCGCCGCGCGGCCCAGGCGCCGGCGGAGGTCGACGTCGGCGAGAAGGCGATCGATCGCAGCCCGCAGCGCCGCCGGGTCGCGCGGAGGGACGAGCAAACCCGTCTTCCCATCCCGGACCAGGTCGGGGAGGCCGCCGACGGCGCTCGCCACGACGGGCCGCGCATGGGCCATCGCCTCGGCGCAGACGACCGGGAGACCGTCCCGGCGCGACGGGCAGACGACGACGGACGCGCGCTCCATCAGCGCGTAGAGCTCCTGTTTGGGGAGCATGCCGCGCGCCTGCGGGAAGAGCGCGCGCAGCGGGCCGTCGCCCGCGACGAGAAGGTCGAGCCCGTCCGCCACCTCGGCCAGCTCCTCGACGCCCTTCTCCTCCGAGAGCCGCCCCGCGTAGAGAACCTCGGGTGGCTCGGCCGGCTCGCCGGGCTCCGGAGGGAGGTCGAGGCCGGTCGGTATGACCCGCACGTCGCGCGCTCCGAGCTTCCGGGCCTGCTCCGCGAAGGCCTCCGCCACGGGCAGCGCGACGCGCACGCGCCGCAGGGCCCAGGCCGCAGGTCGCGGCGCGCGGCGCGCGAGCTCCATGTCGGTGCCGGGGAGCGTGACGACCACGGGCTTACGCGCAGCCAGCGCGACCGCGGCGTTCGGGAGCCAAAAGGCGTGCACGAGGTCGGCGTCACGGGCCGCGCGCCGGACGGCGTGCGCCATCGACGCGAGCATCGGCGGAAGCGCCCACGGCCGACGGCGGACGTTCGCCGTCATTCCGTCCCCATAGGCGAGGCCGAAGTCCCTGAACGCTCCGGGGGCGACGACGTCTACCTCCACGCCGTCGCCGCGCAGCCGCTCGGCGAGCTCGGCCGCGAACCTCCCCGCGAAGTCGTCCTCGCCGCGCGGGTAGGACGTCGTCAGGAAGACGACCTTCACCGACCGACCGGCGCCGCAGGCCGGACGCTCTTCCAGAGGAGGATGAAGGCGCCCGGCAGTGAGGTGGCGATGGAGATGGCGAAGTAGAGGAAGCCGGCCGCGAAGGCCACGTCCTGGGGGACGTCGAAGCGGCCGAGGAAAATGACGAAGAACGCCTCGCGGACGCCGAGCCCGTTCAGCGTGAACGGGATCATCTGCACGAGGAAGAGGAGCGGCCCGAGGATGATGTAGACGACCGGCGACACGTCCGCTCCGACCGCTTCGCCGCAGAGCCAGATGCCGACCACCCGCATCAGCTGGGAGACGATCGTCACGCCGAGCACCGCCGCCATCACGCCGGGCGCCGAGCGGTACTCGTGCATCCCCCAGTAGAGGCTCTGGAGCGGCTTCTCCAGCCTGATCTTCCGCCCGAGCGGGAAGAGGCGCCGCTCGAGCGCGAGCCCGAGCCGGCGCGAGAAGAGCAGGAGTCCGACGACGACCATCAGAGCCACGAAGACGAGCTCGAGGACGACGAGGACGCCGACGTCGTCGTAGCGGCCGACCGCGACCGCGATGCCGCCGGCAAGGAGGATCAGCGTCCCCGCCGAGCCGAGCGTCCGCTCCATGAACACCGACGCGGCCGCGGTTGCCCTCGCGTCCGGGCGGCGGCGCGCGTGCTCGATGATCCGAACGGCGTCGCCCCCCACGGCGGTCGGGAGCACCTGGCCGACCGCGTAGCTGACGAAGTACATGCCGAGGAGCCACGAGAACGGCTCGTGGACGCCTCTCGCCGAGAGCAGGGCGTACCAGCGCCACGTCATGAGCCAGGTCGTGGCGATGAGGATGAGGAAGGCGATGACCACATAGGCCCAGTGGCTGTCGCGGATGATCTCGGCCGTCTGCTCCAGGTCGATCTGCCAGAGCAGGAGTGCGATGATCCCGCCGCTGACGAGGATCTGGACGGTGAGCTTGACGTGCCGGCTCATGCCGGCTCCTACCGGCCCGTGAAGCGAGCGTGGACGCGGCGCAGCGCGTCGATCGCGTCCTCGACGTCCGCGTCGGAGTGCGCCGGCGAGAGCGGGAGCGAGAGCACCTGGTCGCCGGCGCGCTCGGCCACCGGCAAAGAAGGCTGGTCGGGAAAACGCTCGCGGTAGTACGTCAGCCGATGCACCGGGAGGAAGTGGATGCTCGTCCCGATGTTCTCCTCGTGGAGGGCGCGCTGGTAGGCGTCACGGTCGGCGCCCGCGCGCTCGGCGTCGATCCGGACGACGTAGAGGTGGAGCGCGTGGCGGTCGCGCGGGTCCCGAGCGAGCGGCTCGATCCCCGGCAGGTCGACGACGGCGGCCTCGTAGGCGGCCACATGACGGCGGCGGATCTCGCCGTGCTCCTCGACCTTGTCGAGCTGGCAGAGCGCGATCGCGGCGAGGACGTCGGAGAGGTTCGCCTTGAAGCCGGCGACCGTGACGTCGTAGAGCGAGCCCTCGCCGCGGCGCATCAGCCGGAGGTTGCGGAGAGCGTCGGCGACGTCGGCGTCGTCCGTCGTCACCATCCCGCCCTCGCCGGCGGCGACGTTCTTCGTTGCGTAGAGGGAGAAGCAGGTGGCGAGCGAGATGGTGCCGACCTTGCGGCCTCGGTAGACGGACTCCGTGGCGTGCGCGGCGTCCTCGATCACGGGGAGGCCGAGCGCCAGGAGCGGGTCGAGGTCGGCGGGCTGGCCGGCGAGGTCGACGGGCAGGATCGCCTTCGTCCGCTCGGAGACGGCAGCCGCGGCTGCCTCCGGCTCGATGTTGAGATCCTCCTCGCGGACGTCCACGAACACCGGACGGGCGCCGCAGTGGACGATGACGTTCCCGGTCGCGGGCCACGTGATCGGGCTCGTGATGACCTCGTCGCCCGGGCCCACCCCCGCCGCCAGCAGCGAGAGGTGCATCGCGGCGGTCCCGGACGCCAGGGCGACCCCGTGCTTCGCGCCGACGTACCCCGCGAAGCGGCGCTCGAGCTCCTCCGCGCGGGGACCGCTCGTGAGCCAGCCGCTTCGCAGCGTCTCGGCGACAGCCTCGATCTCGTCCCCGCCGATCGCGGGCGGCTGGAAGGAGAGGAAGGTGCTACGCCTCGAGGAGAGCTTCTGCATCGGCGGTCCTGAAGCGGATGAGCTCGGCGGCGCGGTCGGCGCGGGCGAGCGCGTCCTCGCGGCTCTCGCCGCGGGCGAGCACGTACCCGGCCCTGTCGTTCCCGCGCCGGAAGGGCCCGAACTCCCAGCCCGGCGAGCGGTAGACGCGGGCGTCGACGACGCCCTCCACGGCACGGGCGTCCTCGAGCCCGTCCACCTCCTGGAGCACGCCTTCGGGAGGAACGAGGAAACGGACGACTGCGCCCCCGTTCGGCTTCGGCTCCGGCACCTCGAGCGGCTCGCCGAGCGCAGCGGCGAGCGCCAGACCGTTGAGGTCGATCCCGAGCGCGGCGCGGCAGAGCTCGGCGTCGTGGCCGCCTCCCAGGCGGGCCGCGAGCTCGATCACGCGCGGCCCATCGGGACCGAGCACGATCTGCGTGTAGGTCGGGCCGTCGGTCACACCCAGAGCATCGGCCGCGAGGCGCGCGGCCTCGACCGCTTCCTCCACGGGATGCGCGCTGGGCCAGACGTGGGCGAGCGCGACGCCGAACGCCTCGCCGCCCGCGGTCAGCCGGTCAGTGACGGTCAGCGGGTGGAAGACCCCGCCCACCGAGAACGCGTTCACGGTCACCTCCGGGCCCGACACGAGCTCCTCGACGAGGGCCAGGCCGTTCCGGGACTCCTCCACCGCGGCGGCGATCGCGGGACCGAGCGCAGCCTCGTGCTCGACGACCCCGAGCCCCTTCTGGCCCTGGCGGTCGACCGGCTTGACCACGGCCGGAAGCGGGAGCCCGGCCTCGACTGCCGTGGCGGCCTCCCAGCGCGGCTGCGGCACGCCGTGCTCGGCCAGGCGGCGGCGCTGCCGGTGCTTGAGCACGGTGAGCGCGGCCGCCTCCGGGTCGAGCGGGTGCGGGAGGCCCGCGTGGGCGGCGACGCGCGCGGCGATGGCGACCGGCCAGTCGATCCCGGGCGCGATGATCCCGTTCACCTCCTCGGCGCGCGCGAGCTGGCTGACAGCAGCCTCGTCCTCGACGGACACCACCGCCCGGCGGTCGACGTGCTCGAAGCCGACGGCCGTGGGATCGCGGTCGCACGCGACGACGTACAGCCCGCGCTCCCGGGCGGCCCGGTGCAGCCCGAGCTGGGCCGGCCCGGCGCCGAGGACTAGGAGGCGCTTGCGCTCGTCTGCTGCGCTCGCTGAGCTGGTTCCCACCAGTGACGATTCTGCTCGTACCAAGCGATGGTGCGCTCGAGCCCGGCCTCGAACGACGTCCTGGCCCGCCAGCCGACCAGGCGCTCGGCCTTCTCCGTCGAGCCGATGTGCCTGTCCACCTGGCCGGGCCGCTCGGGCACGTGCGCCTTCAGGCTCGCCGGCTTCCCGAGCTGCTCGAGGACGAGGTCGGCGATGCGCTCCACCGCGATGTCGACGCCGGTGGCGACGTTGAGCACCTCCCCGGCGACGTCCGAGACGTCGGCGGCGAGGACCGCGTCGATCGCCTCGGCGTGGTCCTCGACGTAGAGCCAGTCGCGGCTCGCGTGGCCGTCCCCGTGAACCGTGAGCGGGCGGTCGGTCAGCGCCTGGGTGATGAAGCGCGGGACGACCTTCTCGGGGTGCTGGTACGCGCCGTAGTTGTTGAACGGGCGGACGATCACGATCGGGAGCCCATAGGTGACGAAGTACGCGTACGCAAGCCGGTCGGCCCCGGCCTTCGTCGCGGCGTACGGGCTGCGCGGGTTGAGCGGGTGCTCCTCGTCCATGGGCTCCCGCTCGGACGTCCCGTACACCTCGCTCGACGAGATGAGGATGAAGCGCTCGACGGGATCCTCCCGGATGGCGTCGAGGAGGATCTGCGTACCCTCGACGTTCGTCGTCACGAACTCGCGCGCCCCCTCGAGGATCGACTTCTCGACGTGGGACTCGGCGGCCGCGTTCACGATCACGTCGACCTCGCGCACGATCTCGCCCACGAGGGCCCGGTCGCGGATGTCGCCGTGCACGAACGACAACCGCTCGTGCCCCAGCACGTCCGAGAGGTTGTCGACGTTGCCCGCGTACGTGAGCGCGTCGAGGGAGACGACGTCGTGGGGTGTCGCCGTCAGCAGGTGGCGGATGAAGTTCGACGAGATGAACCCCGCGCCGCCGGTCACGAGGATGCGCTTGCGCACGGGCGCCGATTGTACCCGCCGGCCGCTCTTCGGAATCCCGTTCAGTCCCCGAGCTCGCGGTCGATCGTGTAGAGCGGCCGGCCCTCGACGTCGCGCTGGATGCGACCGAGGTACTCGCCTACGAGCGCGAGGATGAACCCCTGCACCGCGAGCACGCCGAGCACGAGCCCGCCGAGGAAGAGGAGACCGGGAAAGTCACCCCGGGCCACCCAGACGACGATCCCCCAGATCCCGACGGCGACGGTCAAGAGGCCGCAGACCGTGCCGAGGATGACGCCGGCCCACTGGATCGGCTGCGGCCAGAAGCCCGCCAGGACGTGCAGCGTGAGCCGGACGAGGCGAAACGGTGAGTAGCGCGAGCTGTCGGCGCGCGCCTGGTGCGAGAGGTCGACCTCGACGACGCTGGCGCCCGCCGAGAGCACGAGGGCCTTCGTGAACTTCTGCTTGCCGATGACGCCGAGCACGGGCTCGAGCGCCGAGCGCGAGTAGGCGTTGAAAGCGCAGCCGAAGTCGGAGACGTCGGCGCCCGTGAAGCGCCGGAGCATCCCGTTCACCAGCTTCGAGGGGAGGGTGCGGCCCCACGAGTCCGCCCGGCCGAGGCGCCGGCCGCTGGCGACATCGGCTCCGCCCTCGACTGCCGCGATCAGGCGCGGCAGGTCCTCGGGCACGTTCTGGAGGTCCGCGTCCATGGTGACGACGATGTCCCCGCGGGCGCGGACGAGGCCGGCGTGCATGGCGGGGTGCTGGCCGAAGTTCCGCTTGAAGCGCACGGCCCGCAGGCGGGAATCCTCCTCGGCGAGACGCTCGACGAGCGCCCAGGTGCCGTCATGGGACCCATCGTCCACGACGATCACCTCGAACGGCTTCCCGAGCTCCTCGAGGACCGCGACCGACCTGCGGTAGACCTCTTCCAGAGTCTTTTCCTCGTCGAAGACGGGGACGATGAGGCTGACGGCCGGGAGCGGCGCCGCCACCAGCCGCGGGGCGGTGTCCGGGGCGGTCTCTGGCTCCGCCATCAGCCGCAGGCTACCATCGGCACGATCGCAGTCGATCCGAGGGGGATAGGCTTTCAGGGTGCACGTCGAGCTCAACAGCCGCGTGGAGTCGCTCGCAACGGACACGAGCCATGGGGCAAGCTGGCTGGCCAAGGAGGCGCTCGAGACGCTGGTCGAGTCCGTCGAGCTCGGCGGGGACCCGCTCGAGACGGCGCGCACCCTCGTGCGCGCGCGCCCGGCGATCGGGTCGATCGCGGGCGCTCTGGGCAGGGTGCTAGCGGCCGGCCGCACGCCCGAGCAGCTCGTCGAGGAGGCGCACGCAGTCATCGCCGGCCGGGAGCGGGCGGCTGCCACGATCGCCGTCATCCTCGCGCCGGACCTGATCGAACGGATCGTGATGACGCATTCGGCCTCCGCGACCGCCCGCGAGGCGCT
>DATIBF010000035.1:0-13420 GCA_035457655.1 Gaiellaceae bacterium | reverse complement strand
GGATGCGCGTGGGCGTCACGGTCAATGGCGAGCGGCGCGACGCCGACGTCGAGCCCCGGCTCCTGCTGGTCCACCTGATCCGGGAGGTGTTCCGCCTCACCGGGACGCACATCGGGTGCGACACGACGCACTGCGGGGCCTGCACGGTCCTCCTCGACGGCCGGCCGGTGAAGTCGTGCACGGTCTTCGCCGTCCAGGCCGACGGCCGGACCGTCATGACGGTCGAGGGGCTCGAGCAGGACGGCAAGCTCGACCCGGTCCAGGAGGGGTTCGTCCAGGAGCACGGCCTCCAGTGCGGCTACTGCACCCCGGGCATGCTGATGACGAGCTACGCGTACCTCCAGCACCACCCGCACCCGAGCGAGGACGAGATCCGGCACGCGATCTCCGGGAACCTCTGCCGCTGCACGGGCTACGTCAACATCGTCAAGGCGGTCAAGGCCGCCGCGGCGGCCTGAGGGGAGGGGAGATGGCGACCACTGAGGAAAAGACGACCTACATCGGCGCGTCGGTCGAGCGCAAGGAAGACGCCCGCCTGCTCCGCGGCGAGACGCGCTGGGTCGACAACATGACGCTCCCCGGGATGCTCTGGATGGCGGTCGTGCGCAGCCCGTTCGCGCACGCGAAGATCGGGAAGGTCGACCTTTCGAAGGCGCTGGCGGCCGACGGTGTCGTGGCCGCGTTCTCGGGCGCCGACCTGGCCGAGGAATGGTCGGGGTCGCTTCCGTGCGCGTGGCCCGTGACCGGCGACTGCCACATTCCCCAGCACCACCCGCTCACCGCAGACAAGGCGCGCTATGCCGGGGACGGCGTCGCTGTCGTCGTCGCGGAGAGCCGCGCGCTCGCGAAGGACGCCGCCGAGCTCGTCGAGGTCGACTACGAGCCGCTTCCGGCCGTCACGGACGTCGCGGAGGCAGTGAAGGACTCGGCGCCGCTCGTCCACGACGAGTACGAGCATAACCGCGCCTATACCTGGCCGCTGCAGGCCGGCGAGGTCGACCGGCTCTTCTCCGAGGCGGCGGTCACCGTCAAGGAGAGCTACCGCCAGCAACGGCTGATCCCGAACGCGATCGAGCCGCGGAGCGTACTCGTGCAGCCGGTGCTCGCGACGGGCGAGTACACGATGTGGTCGGCGACGCAGGTGCCGCACATCGCGCGGGTGACCCTCTCCGGGACGACAGGAATCCCGGAGACGAAGCTCCGTGTCATCGCCCCCGACGTCGGCGGCGGGTTCGGCTCGAAGCTGAACGTCTACGCGGAGGAGGCCGTCTGTCTGGTGCTCGCACGACGGCTCGGGCTTCCGATCAAGTGGACGGAGGAGCGGTCCGAGAACTATCTGGCGACTATCCACGGTCGCGACGTCCTGCAGGAGATCGAGCTCGCGGCGAGCGCGGAGGGGAAGATCACCGCCGTCCGCGTACGCCTGACGGCCGCCATGGGCGCGTACATGCAGCTCGTCTCGCCCGGGATTCCGCTCCTCGGCGCCTGGCTCTACGGAGGCTGCTACGACGTGGAGGGATACGACTTCGAGTGCGTCGGCGTCTTCACGAACACGACTCCGACGGACGCCTATCGCGGCGCGGGCCGCCCCGAGGCGACGTACGCGATCGAGCGGGCGGTCGACACGCTCGCGAAGAGGCTGGACATGGATCCCGTCGAGCTCCGGCGCAAGAACTTCATCACCGAGTTTCCTGCCGGGATCGCGTCCGGACTCGAGATCGACTCCGGCGACTTCCACGCCTCGCTCGACAAGGCGCTCGAGCTCGTCGACTACGACGGGTTCCGTCGCGACCAGGCCGAGCGGCGGGGGCGAAGCGACCCGAAGCAGATCGGGATCGGCTTCTCGACCTATGTCGAGATGTGCGGGCTCGCCCCCTCGCGGATTCTCGGCGCGATCCGCTACGGCGCCGGCGGCTGGGACGCCGCCACGGTCCGCTGCCTTCCCACCGGCACCGTCCAGGTCCTGATCGGCACCTCGCCGCACGGCCAGGGGCACGTGACGACCTTCTCGCAGATCGTCGCCGACCGGCTCGGGGTCCCGATCGAGAACGTCGAGGTGCTCCACGGCGACACGACGGTGATCCCGCTCGGGATGGACACGTACGGGAGCCGCAGCCTCGCGGTCGGCGGCGTGGCGCTCTACCACGCCACCGAGAAGGTGATCGCGAAGGCGAAGAAGATCGTCGGCCACCAGCTCGAGGTGGCCGAGGAGGATCTCGAGTACGAAGGCGGCCGCTTCACGGTGAAGGGCACCGACAAGTCGATGACCGTCACGGACGCCGCCCTGTCCGCCTGGACCGCACACAACCTGCCCGACGGGCTCGAGCCGGGCCTCGAGGACACGGCCGTCTACGACCCGCCCAACTTCAGCTGGCCGGCCGGCTGCCACATCGCTGTCGTCGAGATCGACACCGAGACGGGCGACGTCGGCCTGGTTCGCTACCTCGCCGTCGACGACGTGGGAACCGTGATCAATCCGATGATCGTGGACGGCCAGGTGCACGGCGGCATCGCGCAAGGCGTTGCGCAGGCCCTCTACGAGGAGGCGATCTACGACGACGAGGGCAACCTGTCCACGGGCTCCATGCTCAGCTACCTCGTGCCGTCGGCGGCCGAGCTGCCGAACTTCGAGGTCGAGCGGACGGAATGCCCGAGCCCGACCAATCCCATGGGCGTGAAGGGCGTCGGCGAGACCGGCACGATCGCCTCGACGGCGGCGGTCATGAACGCGGTCGTCGACGCGCTCTCGCCGTACGGCGTCACCGACGTGGCGATGCCGGCCAAGCCCGAGACGGTCTGGCGCGCGATCCAGGAAGGAGGTGCGAAGTGATTCCCGCCAGGTTCGACTACGAGGTCGCCGAGTCCGTTGACCACGCCGTCGAGCTGCTCGGCTCCGGCAGGGATGCCAAGCTGCTCGCGGGCGGCCATTCGCTCCTCCCGCTCATGCGGCTCCGGCTCGCGCGGCCCGAGCTGCTCGTCGACGTCGGCCGTCTCTCCGACCTCTCCTACGTGCGGGAGGACGGCGACGCGATCGCGATCGGGGCGCTCACGCGCTACAGCGACCTCGAGCAGAGCGACCTCCTGCGCACCGAGTGTCCGATCGTCGCTTCGACAGCGGGGCTGGTCGGCGACCCGCAGGTGCGCCACCGCGGGACGATCGGCGGCTCGGTCGCCCACTGCGACCCCGCCTCCGACGCGCCGACCGTGCTCCTGGCACTGGACGCGGAGCTCATCGTGCAGGGCCCGGGCGGCGAGCGGCGCCTGCCGGTCGCCGAAAGCTTCGGCGGCTTCCTCCAGACGGCGCTGGACCCGCGGGAGGTGCTGACAGAGATCCGCGTGCCGAAGACGGGCGACGCTGGGTGGGCGTACGAAAAGTTCAACCGCCGGGCCCAGGACTGGGCAACCGTTGCCGTCGCGGCGGTGCGGATGAACGGTGGCGCGCACGTCGCGCTCACGAACATGGGCGCCACGGCGCTCCGCGCGGCGGGCGTCGAGGAGGCGCTGTCCGGCGGAGCCGACCCGGCCGCCGCGGCCGAGCGGGCCGCGGAGGGCACGAGCCCGCCGAGCGACCACAACGCGAGCGGCGAGTACCGCGAGAACCTCGCGCGCGTCCTGACGCGGCGCGCGCTGGAGCAGGCTCTGGCGTAGCCAGAGCGAACATACGGGGGGCAGCGAGATGGCCCCGGAGCCGACCTACTACGTGCAGATCTCCGACCCGGAGGAGCCGGAGCGCTGGCACACGGTCGCGCGCGTCGAGGGGCGGGAGCTCGCCGACGAGGTCGTCCGCCTCGCGCAGGGCTCCTACATGCGGGCGACGGTGCTGGCCGAGTCCCACTTCCGTGCCCGCGCGGTCTCGCGCTCCGCGCTGCGGCGCGACAAGGGCCTCGCGCACGCCGACTGGGAGCTCGGCATGGGCGAGCACCGCCACTACGGCCGCGCCCTCGTCGAGCGGGCCCGGAGCAACCTTCTTCATCGGTAGCCTTGGTCCCGACCTTCGAGGGTCGAGAACTCGGGAATCAGGGACGACACTTGAGGGACGGGAATGCATTGGGGTCTTCTCAGGACTGCGGCGTTCGTCATCGGCTGCTCCGCGCTCGCGCTGGCGGGTAGCGTCGTTGCCCTCAGCGCGGCTCCCGCCGAGTCGCGCCCGGTCACGCTCGGCAGGGTCGCCGTCGACGTCGTCCCCGCGCGGAGCGGGGAGGTGGATGTCTACGTCCCGGTCGTCGACTGGGGCGTCAGGGCCGAGCCGTACACGGCGCCGGTCGCGGTCGAGCTCGAGTTCCGTTCCCTCGACCGGGACGCCGCGCTTGCCGCCCTCCGCACCGGCGGGACCGCGAACGCGAGCCTGACCGGGCTGGAGACGGAGCTCCGCGACGCGGTCTCCTCCGGCCTGCGGCGAGCTGCCGCCTACGCGCTCGTGGGCGGCGTTCTCGGCGGTCTCCTCGGAGGCGCGGTCGTCGCCGTCTTCAGCCGCCGTCGGTGGCTCCTGCTCGGGCCGGCGGCGGGGCTCACGGTCACGCTCGCGGCCGTCGTCCTCGTCGGTCTCGGCGTGAGCCGGTTCGACTACGGCTCTCTCCGCGAGCCCACCTTCTACGCCCACGGCGAGGAGCTGCCGCGCCTGCTCGAGTTCTCGGAGCGCGTGCTGGCCGCAGGGGAAGGCTACGACGACTCGTACGGCGAGGCCGTCGAGGGCCTCACGCGGCTGATCGCGGTCGCCGGCGAGCGCCCGGAGACCCCGGCGCCGATCGACCGCGCGATCGTGGTCGCCTCCGATCTCCATTCGAACGGCCTCGTGCTGCCCGCCCTGGAGGGGTTCACGGCGGGGAAGCCGGTCTTCCTCGTCGGCGACCTGACGCAGCGGGGAACCCGGTACGAAACGGGCATCGTTCCGGGCGTGGCACGGCTCGGCTCGCCGGTCGTCGCCGTCTCCGGGAACCACGACTCCCGCCCGCTCATGCTGGCCGCCGCGCGGCGGGGCGTCATCGTGCTCACCCGCAGCGGACAGCTGCTCCCGGACGGCACGACCGACGGCGATCCAGTCGTCGACGTCGCCGGCCTCGAGATCGCGGGTTGGGACGATCCGGCCGAAAGCGCGAGCGGGACCTTCGAGGGTCACCTGCTCGAGCTGAAGGAGCAGGCGCTTCTCGACGCCGAACAGCAGTTTCTCGACTGGTTCGAGGCTCTGCCCGAGCGCCCCGACGTCGTGCTGGTCCACCGGCACTCGCTCGCGCACGGTCTCCTCGAGCTGCTCGCCGCGCAGGGCGGCGGGCCGGTGCTCGTCCTCACGGGGCACGACCATCGCCAGCACGTCGAGAGCGAGGCCGCGCACGTCCTCGTGGACGGCGGCTCCGTCGGGGCCGGCGGCGCGTTCGGCGTGGGCGAGGAGCCGTCGGGCTTCGCGCTCGTCCACCTCGACGCCGACGACCGCGCCCGCGCCGTCGACCTGGTCGAGGTGGAGCCGGAGTCGGGCTCGGCGAGCGCGCACCGCGTGGTCATTGCACCGCTGGACCCGGTCGACGCAGACACAGAGGCTGGCAACTCATAGGCCGCACGGGGACGCTGGCAGCCCCGCGTTACTTGCGCTTCCGGCATCCCACGGCTCGATTACCCTCCACGTGTGGAGATTCTGACTCCGCGCTCGCTCGACGAGGCGCTCGCCCTCAAGGCCGAGCAGCCGGAGGCCGTGCCGATCCAGGGCGGCACCGACCTCATGGTCGAGCTCAACTTCGACCGCGCGCGGCCCGAGGCGATCCTCAACTTGAACGAGGTCGCGGAGCTCCGCGGCTGGTCGCGCGAGAACGGCACCGTGCGGCTCGGCGCGGGGCTCACGTACGGCGAGGCGATGGAGGGCGAGCTCGCCGAGCTCATGCCGGCGCTGGCCGAGGCCTCGCGCACCGTCGGCTCGCCGCAGATCCGCAACCGCGGGACGATCGGAGGCAATCTCGGCACCGCCTCGCCCGCCGGTGACGCGCTGCCGCCGCTCCTCGTCGAGGGCGCCGAGGTCGAGCTCGCCAAGGCGGGCTCCACGCGCTCGGTTCCGCTCACGGACTTCCTCACCGGCCCGAAGCGGAACGCGCTCGCCGAGGACGAGCTGATCCTCGCCGTCCGCCTCAGTCCGTCGAAGAGCCGCCAGACGTTCATGAAGGTCGGGCCGCGGAACGCCATGGTGATCGCCGTCTGCTCGCTGGCGCTCGCGGTCGACCGGGAACGTGAGGAGATCAGGGCCGCGTACGGCTCCGCCGGGCCGGTGCCGGGGCTCGTCACCGCGTCGCTTGCCGACCGGGACGGGTTCCCCGAGCGCCTGGCCGCGGCGGCGAGCCCGATCGACGACGTTCGCGGCACCGCTGCCTACCGGCGGCATGCGCTCGAGGTTCTCACCGCGCGCGCTCTGGAGAGGGTCCTGACGTGAAGGTCGAGCTGACCGTCAACGGCGAGCGCCGAGAGGCCGACGTCTGGGGCGGCGAGAGCCTCCTCTTCACGCTCCGCGAGGAGCTCGCCCTGCCCGGCTCCAAGAACGCCTGCGAGCAGGGCGAGTGCGGCTCGTGCTCGGTCCTCCTCGATGGGACGCTCGTCTGCGCGTGCCTCGTGTTGACCGCGCAGGCAGAGGGCCACGAGATCGTGACCGTGGAGGGGCTGGGGCAGGACGGACAGCTCCACCGCGTGCAGGAGGCCTTCGCGGAGACCGGCGCCGTCCAGTGCGGCTTCTGCACGCCGGGCCTCGTCGTGGCGACCGCGGCGCTGTTGGAACGGCGCCCTGACCCGAGCGACGATGAGATCCGCGAGGCGCTCTCGGGCAACCTCTGCCGCTGTACCGGCTACCAGAAGATCTTCGACGCGGTCCGGGCGGCGGCCACCTCGGGCACCTAGGGGCTACCCCATGCCACCACCCGCTTTCCAGCGTAGCGTCGAAATCCGCACACGAGGTGCGAAGAATGTGCCGAGTCGGCCACGGAGGAGGCACGAATGAGCGCGCCGGCCCGCAAGCTCGAGCTCGGGCGCGTCGGCGAGTCCGTTCGCCGCGTCGACGCGATTCCCAAGGTCGTCGGCGAGTTCGCCTACGCCAGCGATCTCTACGCGGCCGAGATGCTCTGGGGCCACACCGTCCGCAGCCCCCACGCGCACGCGCTGATCACCGCGATCGACACGACGAGGGCCACCGGCATGCCGGGCGTCCACGCCGTGCTCACGCACGAGGACGTTCCCGGCGAGAAGCGCTACGGGCTCGAGTTTCCCGACCAGCCCGTGCTCGCCTTCGAGCGCGTGCGCTACTTCGGCGAGCCGGTGGCGATCGTCGCCGCCGAACACCCCGAGCAGGCCCGCCGCGCGGCCGCCGAGGTCCGGGTCGAGTACGAGCCGCTGGAGCCGATCGTCGACCCCGAGCGCGCGACCGAGGCCGAGCCGATCCAGCCCGAGCGCTGGACGGACGGGCACGGCTACTACGAGGATCCGCGACCGAACATCGTCCGCCGCATGATCATCCGCCACGGCGATCCCGACGCCGCGGCCGACGTCGTCGTCGAGGGGACCTACGAGCTCGGCATCCAGGACCAGGCCTTCCTCGGCCCCGAGTCGGGCCTGGCGGTCCCCGACGGCGAGGGTGGCATCGACATCTACGTCGCCACGCAGTGGCTGCACGTCGACCGCGACCAGGTCGCACCGTGTCTCGGCCTCACGCCCAACCGCGTGCGCATCCACCTCGCCGGCGTCGGCGGCGCCTTCGGCGGGCGCGAGGACCTCTCCATGCAGATCCACGGCGCCATGCTCGCGCTGCACACGAACCGCCCGGTGAAGTTCGTCTACAACCGCGAGGAGTCGTTCGTCGGCCACATCCACCGCCACCCCGCGCGCATCTGGATGCGGCACGGCGCCAACCGGGACGGGAAGCTCGTCTCCGTCCACGCGCGGATCCTCCTCGACGGCGGCGCCTACGCCTCGAGCTCAACCGCGGTCACGTCGAACGCCGCGTCCTTCGCGTGCGGGCCCTACGCGGTTCCGAACGCCCTGCTCGAGGCGACCTGCGTCTACACGAACAACCCGCCCTGCGGCGCCATGCGCGGCTTCGGCTCCGTCCAGTCGTGCTTCGCGCACGAGGCGCAGATGGACAAGCTCGCCGACGCCCTCGCGCTCGGCCGGGTGGAGCTCCGCCTGCGGAACGCGCTCCGGCCCGGCCACGTGCTCCCCACGGGCCAGGTCGTCACGGGCTCGCTCCCGGTCGCCGAGGTGATCCGCCGCTGCGCCGACATCCCCATACCGGAGCCTGAGGAGCTGCCGCGGGATCCGATCCGGCTCCCGGGCGGTGCCGGCAACACCACGCGCGGCGAGGGCGTGCGCCGCGGCGTCGGCTTCGCGGTCGGCTTCAAGAACATCTGCTACTCCGAGGGGTTCGACGACTTCTGCGCGGCGCGCGTCCGCCTCTTCGCGAACGCCGACGGCGAGCTCGTCGCCGAGGTCCACTCGGCCGCGGCCGAGGTCGGCCAGGGCGTCGTCAACGTCATGGCCCAGGTCGCCCGCACCGAGCTCGACCTCGAGAACGTCGTCGTGGCCCCACACACGACCGAGGCCGTGCAATCGGCCGGCTCCTCGTCCGCCTCCAGGCAGACCTGGATGACGGCCGGCGCGGTCCAGCTCGCCTGCCGCGAGGTGAAGCAGGAGCTGGCGCGCCGCGGCGGTCAGCTGGAGCCAGGTGACGAGATCAGCGTCGAGCGGGTCTACCGCCATGCGCGTACCCATCCCCTCGACCCCGAGACCGGGCAGGTGGCGGCCGGCGAGCGCGCGCACGTTGCCTTCGCGTGCTCGGCCATGCGTGTCGTCGCGGAGGTCGACGTCGACCTCGGCCTGACGCGGGTCGTCTGGATCGGCACCGCCCAGGACGTCGGCCGCGCTCTCAACCCGCAGGCCGTGCACGGCCAGATCGAGGGCGGCACCGCCCAGGGGCTCGGCCTCGCGCTCATGGAGGAGATCCAGACGCGCGACGGACTGATCACGAACGCGAGCTTCACCGACTACCTGATCCCGACCGCGCTCGACATGCCGCCCGTCTGGACGGAGCTCGTCGAGGATCCCGAGCCCGACGCCCCCTACGGCGTCAAGGGCGTGGGGGAGCCGCCGACCGTCGTCTCGACCGCGGCCATCGTCGCGGCGCTCAGGGACGCGACCGGGCGCGACCTCGTCCGCGCTCCCGTGCGGCCCGACGAGATCGTGGGGCTCGCCTAGCCGGTTGCCATGCGTTTCCTCGCTTCTGTTCCGGGTACGTTGGCGGCATGAGCGATTTCACGCATGCGAACTTGATGGACGTCGAGGACGCCGCCGTCCAGGGCGGGCTTTCGCCCGCTCTGGAGGCGCGCTTCGCGCGCGGGACGCTCGAGTGCGCGAAGGTGGGTGTGTCCTACCAACGGATCGCGCCCGACACGCGCGTACCGTTCGGCCATCACCACCGGCAACAGGAGGAGATCTACGTGATCCTCGGGGGCAGCGGCCACGCGAACCTGGCCGGGGAGATAGTCGATCTGCGCCCGCTCGATGCCCTCCGCGTCGCGCCCGAGGTCACCCGCGCCTTCGAGGCCGGACCCGAGGGCCTGGAGCTGCTGGCGTTCGGCTCCGGTGAGGGCGGCCTCCAGGACGCCGAGGTCGAGCCCAACTGGTGGGCAGAGGCCGACTAGGCACACTCTCGGCACACCGCGGAACAGACTCGTACGCCTTTCCCCGTTACGCTTGAAAGCGGGTGGTGGGAGAGGGGTGCCCCTAAGACAGGGGACCCGAGGGAGGAGCGCCCGAGCCCGCCTACAGCGTGACGACGACCTTGGCGCCCGCGCCCTCGGCCTGACGCTCCCACGCCTCGGCGGCGCGGTCGAACGGAAACGTCGCCACCTCGACCTCCACGTCCCCGGCCCGGGCGTGCTCCAGGAGCCGTAGGTACTCGCGGTGCATGACCTCCCGCGGCGTTCCGAAGTTCGAGAAGCCGAGCACGGTCAGCTGCTTGCCGCGGACATCCGCCGACAGCAGCGGCGCGGCGGGCCCGGCCGACTGGCCGATATTGACGATCCGCGCCACCGGCGCCGCCGCGTGCGCCGCGGCCACCACGGGCTCGCCCCAGAGCGGGTCGACGACGAGCGAGGGCCCGTCGCCGCCGCAGGCCTCCCGGAAGGCCCCGGCGAGATCGTCCTCGTCCAGGGACACGACCGCGTCCGCACCCAGCCGCCGAGCCCGCTCCAGCGCCTCCGGACGCCGGCCGGCGGCGACCACCCGTCCTGCCCCCAGGAGACGAGCGCCTTGCATGGCCACCAGCCCGACCGTCCCGGTCGCGCCCAGCACGAGCACGGTCTCGCCCTCCTCGACGGGCGCCCGCACGGCGACCGGCAGCCAACCGGCGAGACCCGCGATCCCGAGCGCGCCCGCGAGGACGGGGTCGGTTCCGTCGGGGAGCGGGAAGAGCGCGTCCTCCGACACGGAGAGAAGCTCCGCCAGCGTCCCGTCCCGCCGCGTCCCCATGCCCGCGCCGTGCGCCCAGACCAGCGTTCCCGGCGCGAGCGCCTCGCCCTCGACCACGCGCCCGACGCCCTCGCAGCCAGGCACGAACGGGAAGGGCGGGCTGCCGCCGTAGAAGCGCCCGGCGCACACGTTGATGTCGATCGGGTTCAGCGGCACGGCCGCGACGCGGATCAGCGCCTCGCCCTCGCCGCGCGCGGGATCGGGCGCCTCGCCGATCTCGGGCAGGCTGCCGAGCTTCCTGATCCAGGCCGCGCGCATGCGCCGCGATCCTAGCCGGGACGGACCCGACTACTGGACGATGTCCGCGACGATTCCCGGGTGCCGGGCGCGCCAGTTGGCGAGGTAGAAGCCGAGGTGGAGGCGCGCCTGCTCCGCCGACGCGGTCGACGGGGCGTTCACCTCGACCGTCATCTCGCCGGTCTGCGAAACGTCGTAGTTGGCCCGCCGAAGCGACGCGAGGAGGTCGTGGACGAACGCTGGATTCGAGACGTGCACCGTCATCTGCCGCAGAAACCCCGTGGGCTGAGTGTGCGGTCGCTCCCGGACGTCTTCAACCCCCCGAAAGACGAGAATCTCGGTCATGCGCCGGGTCTTCGCCGTCGGTGCCGCGATTCTTGCCCTCGCGGGCTGCGCGACCAGCGCGGACTCAGCCGACGAGGAGACAACCGTCTCCCGCGTGATCGACGGCGACACGATAGAGACGAGCAACGGAGAGCGCGTCCGCCTCGTCCAGATCGACGCGCCCGAGCTGCAGGACGGCGAGTGCTACGCGGTCGAGTCGACCGCGGCGCTCGACGAGCTTATCCCCGCAGGAACGGAGATCCGCCTCGAGGCCGACCCGCGCCTCGACGACGTCGACCGCTTCGGCAGGCTCCTCCGCTACGTCCACCGCGAGGACATGAACGTCAACCTCGAGCTCGTCAGCCGCGGCGCGGCCTCGGTCTGGTTCTTCGAGGGAGACCGGGGCCGCTACGCCGACGAGCTCCTCGACGCCGCCCGCGCCGCCGAGGACGCCGACAACGGCCTCTGGGGCGCCTGCCCGGCCGCCGGGCTCGACCCGGAGCAAGGCGTCGACACCGGTTAGTCACCCTTTGGAGTGATCCCCGAGCCCAAATCTCGCGCCTACGCTCCGTCCTGGAAGGCGCGGCCGATGAACCTGCGGGACCTACCTCTTGGAAGCTTGATCGTGCGCGACGGCATCGCGCGCCCTGGAACCGTGCGCGACGCGCTCGTCGAGGCGCAGGAGACCGACCGCCGCCTCGGCGAGGTCATGCTCGCGCACGGCTGGATCCGCGAGCGCGATCTTGCGCGACTCCTCGCCGAGCAGGAGAAGCTCGAGTTCATCGACCTCGCCAAGATCGACCTCGACCAGAGCGCGGTGGACTACCTCTCGGAGTCCGTCGCCCGCCGCCTGAACGCGATCGCCTACGGCTTCCGCAACTCCGTCCTTCTCGTCGCGGTTGCCGACCCGACCGACGAGGACGGCCTGGACGAGATCCGCGAGGCCGTCGGCCGCCGCGTCAAGTTCAAGGTCGCGCTCCCGAGCGAGATCGACGCAGCGATCTACGACGCCTTCGGCGACCCGCTCGTCACGCCCGCCGCGTAGACCCCGATTACAGTTTCCGCGTGGATCTCGCGCGACGCCTTGCGGTGGCCCGCGGCGACGAGCTCGCCGACGTCGTCGTCCAGGGCGGGCAGGTCTTCTCCGCCTTCACGCGCGAGTGGCTCGAGACCGACGTGGCGATCTGCGACGGTTTCGTCGCCGGCCTCGGCGAGTACGCGGGCCGCGAGGTCATCCACGCGGGCGGCAAGTACGTCGTCCCCGGTTTCGTCGACGCGCACATGCACCTCGAATCGTCGAAGCTGCTCGTCGACGAGTTCGCGCGACTCGTCCTCCCGCTCGGCACGACCGCCGTCGTCGCCGACCCCCACGAGATCGCCAACGTCCTCGGCACCGATGGCGTCCACTGGCTGGCCGACCTCTGCGCCGAGGTGCCGCTGGACGTCTTCTTCATGGCGTCGTCCTGCGTGCCCGCGTCGTCGTTCGAGTCGCCGCGCCGCCCGCTGAACCCAGGTGACCTCGAGGGCCTGCTGCGCCGCCGGCGCGTGATCGGCCTCGCCGAGATGATGAACTTCCCCGGCGTCATCGCAGGCGACCCGCACGAGCTCGAGAAGCTCGCCCTCGGCGCCTCGCACGTGGACGGGCACGCGCCGGGCGTCCTCGGCAAGGACCTGCAGGCCTATGCCGCGGCAGGCATCCGCTCCGACCACGAGTGCTACACGGCCGAGGAGGGCCGCGAGCGCCTGCGCGCCGGCATGTGGGTGCTGATCCGCGAGGCCTCGGCCGCGCGCAACCTCGCCGCGCTCCTGCCGCTCGTCGGGGAGTTCGGGCCGCACCGGCTCGCCTTCTGCACCGACGACCGCGAGCCCGAGCACATCGCCGAGGACGGCCACGTCAACTCGATGGTGCGCGACGCCGTCGCCCAGGGCGTCACGCCCGAGGACGCGCTCGTCATGGCCACGCTCAACCCGTGTCTCTGCCACGGCCTCACGCAGCTCGGCGCGCTCGCGCCCGGCTACCAGGCGGACGTGCTCCTCCTGCCCGACCTCGAGCGCTTCGAGCCCGAGCTCGTCCTCAAGGCTGGAAAGCCCGTCGAGGAGATCGCGCGTGTCGAGGTGCCGGAGTGGGTGAAGTCGACGGTGCACATCGAGCCGGTCGCGGTCAACGACTTCCGCATCCCGTGGGAGGGCGGCCTCGCCCGGGTGATCGGGCTCGTCGAGGGTCAGATCGTGACCGAGGCGCTCGAGGAGGAGCCGCTAGTGGAGAACGGGTTCGCCGTTCCGGATCCCACGCGCGATCTCCTGCAGATCGCCGTCGTCGAGCGGCACCTGTCCACGGGCCGGATCGGGCTCGGCTTCGTGCGCGGCTTCA
>DATIBF010000034.1:0-10064 GCA_035457655.1 Gaiellaceae bacterium | reverse complement strand
TGATCGAGGGCAAGCCGACGCGCGACTTCGTGAAGACGAAGACCTGCATGTACGCCGCGTCCGAGGTCTGGCACGCGCTCATGGAGAAGCTCACGGACACCTTCGCCGCGTACCTCCAGGCAAAGGTGCGCGCCGGCGCGGACGTCGTCCAGCTCTTCGACTCCTGGGTCGGCGCGCTGTCGGAAGCCGACTACCGCGAGTTCGTCGCTCCCTATTCGGCCCGGGTCCTCGAGGCCGTCGACGCGCCGACGATCCACTTCGGGACCGGCACGACGCACCTCCTCCGCGAGATGAAGGCGGTCGGCGGCGACGTCATCGGCCTCGACTGGCGCGTCCCGATCGACCGCTGCTGGGAGTCGCTCGGCTCCGGCCGCGGAGTGCAGGGCAACCTCGATCCCGCCGTCCTGCTCGGACCGTGGGAGCGCGTGGAGGCCTCGACCGTCCGCATCCTGGACGCCGTCGCCGGCCGGCGAGGACACATCTTCAACCTCGGCCACGGCGTCCTCCCGGACACCGACCCGGCCAACCTCGGCCGCCTCGTCGAGCTCGTCCACGAGCACACCTCCGTCGAAGTCACCGCTTGAGCATCGACGCGAAAGGCACGGCGGTCGTCCTCATGGCCTACGGGAGCCCCGAGCGGCCGGAGGACATCCCCGCCTACTTCTCCGACATCCGCAGCGGGCGGCCGGTGCGGCAGGAGGCGGTCGCCGAGCTGACCGAGCGCTACCGCCGCATCGGGGGTACGTCTCCGCTGAACCGGATCACCGAGGCTCAGCGCGCCGCGCTCGAGGAGGCGACCGGCCTGCCGGTCTACGTCGGCATGAAGCACTGGGCTCCCTGGATCCCGGAGGCCGTCGACCAGGCGATCGGAGATGGGGCGGAGCGGCTCATCGGGCTCGTGCTCGCGCCCCACTACTCGCACATCTCGATCGGCGGTTATCGCGACCGGCTGGAGAAGGCCATCGGCGGCCGAGCCGAGCTGGCCTTCGTCGAGAGCTGGCACGACCACGAGCCGTTCGTCGCGCTTCTGGCCGAGCGCGTGCGTGCGACCGACGCGCACGTCGTCTTCACCGCGCACAGCCTCCCGGAGCGGATCCTCGCCGAGGGCGACCCGTACCGTGACCAGCTGCTCGAGACCTCACAGCTCGTCGCCGAACGCGCGGGAATTTCCGACTGGTCGTTCGCCTTCCAGAGCGAGAGCCCGACCGGGGAGCCGTGGCTCGGCCCGGACATCCTCGTCGAGCTGGAGACGCTGCACGCGCACGGCGTCCGCAAGGTGCTGGTCGCTCCCGTCGGCTTCGTCAGCGACCACCTCGAGATTCTCTGGGACCTCGACGTCGAGGCCCGCGAGAAGGCCGCCGAGCTCGGGCTCGAGCTCGACCGCATCGAATCCCTGAACGCCGACCCGCCTTTCATCCGCGCGCTCGCGGACCTCGTGGAGAAGGCCTCCCGCGCCGAAAGACGAATCGGAGTCCCATGAGCGTCGCGCGCCTCCGGCTCGCTCCCGTGGGGGAAACCCATGTTTCCCCCACATGCCCCCTTCCTCGAGGCAGTGAGGAAGCCTCGCGGTTCCCTCACGCACCCTCACCCCCTCATGGGCCAAGGATTGGCCCATGAGCAGCACCACGCGCAGCTGTCCCGACTGGCCGGTCCTCCTCGAGGTCGCGCCCGACCTCCATTTCAAGCACTACACGCTCGGCGAGGCCCGTTTGCCCGCGGAGGTGATCGTGAGCCTCCCCGACATTCCGCTGGAGGCCGTGGCCCTGTGCGCCGACCTCGAGCACAACGTCTTCAACCCGAACCACACCGACCCGCGCGTGGCCGCCGCCTTGCAGGACACGTACTGGTACTCGCTGACCGAGTGGTCGCGCCAGTCGCCGCGGGCGTAGGGTTCAGGAGTGGCCAAGGGATACGCGGAAGGGCCGGCCGCCGAGGAGCGGCTCGCCGACCTCGAGCGCGCCGAGCGCGGCGAGATTCAGGACGAGACGCCGGAGCGCCCGGCCGTCTACGGCTCGACCGACGACGACCCGGAGCGCCACTTCCTCGGCTGGCTCGGCGAGGTCGACCCCGACGAGCTCTTCGCCACCGGCAAGGCGTGGGGCCTGAAGGTCGTCAAGCGCCGAGAGAGCTAACGACCCTACGTCTGGGGTCAGGCGCGCTCGGCCCAGTAGACGTCCGTTCGGTACGGGAAGTCGAGGTCCGCGCGGCCGCGCGTCTCCGGGTCGGTGGCAAGCAGGCCCCGCACCTCGGCGAGGACGCGCTCGCGCTCAGGCTCCGGCAGCGTGGCGACGAAGCTGACCGACGCCACGCGGGCGATGACGCCGTCCGGAGTCAGGCGGTGGACGTGCCTCGATTCCGCGTGGCCCAGCGGGCCGAAGAGCGCCGTCTGCTCGAACGCTTCCTGCCACGCGACGGACCGGTAGCTGGGCACGTCGCCGCGATGCTGCTCCATGATCTCGGTGAGCCGCGCGACCCAGGCGACGCTCTCGTCCCTGTCGTTCCAGACGAGCCCGAGACCACCGCCCGGCCGCAGGACCCGGTGGATATCGGCAAGCGCCTCCTCGCCCCGGAACCAGTGGAAGGCCTGGGCGACCGTGACCGCATCCACGGATCCGCGCGGAAGCGGAATCGCCTCGGCCGTGCCGGGAAGGGCTCTCACCCGCGGGAGCGCCCGTTCCAAGACGGCGCGCATCTCGGCAACGGGCTCAATCGCCACGACGGTCGCGCCGGTGCAAACAAGGAGCGCCGTTAGCTTTCCCGTGCCCGCCGCGAGGTCGAGCACGACGCGGCCGGGCCCGAGGTGAAGCTCGCGCTCGAGTCGGGCGACGGCCGCGGGCGGATAGGTCGGACGCCCCTCCTCATACGAGGCGGCCGCGCTGGAGAACCCTTGCGCGGCCGCCTCGTGGAGCTCGGAGGTCATCCGAGTGAAGACTACGCCCGGCCTAGTGCCCGCCCGAGCCCTTCGGGTTCCCGACCTTCAGGAGCCCGACCTGGCCCATGTCCACGCTCGCGAACGAGTGGGAGAGGAAGGGGTAGAGGCCCGGCTCGTCGATCCTCACGTCGAACACGGCCCCGCCTCCGGCCGGAACGCCGACCGTCTGGACGCCGGTCTGGTACCGGGTCATGTCCTGATTCACCCACGCGCGGTCGAGGATCGTCCCGACGACGTGGAAGTCGGTGTCGAGGCTGGGCCCCGCGGCGACCACCCAGAAGCGGACGGTCTCGCCCGGGTCGGCGACGAGCGGATGGGCGACGTACTGGCCCGCGTAGCCGTTCCAGGTGACCCAGTCCGGCATGACCGCATGCGCCTTCAGCTCGTCGTAGGAGGCCGGCGCGTCGATCCCCGAGCCGTTCAGATACCACTCGCTCGAGACGAGCACGTACTCGCGGTCGGCCGCCGGGAGCGCCTTCTCGGCGGGCTCGACGACGATGGCGCCGTACATGCCGTTGGCGATGTGCGCCAACACCGGCTTCGTCCCGCAGTGGTACATGAAGACACCCGGATCGGTCGCCTCGAACGTGTAGGTGATCGACTCGCCGGGAGCGACGTCCCGGAACGCCCTGTCGGGCGCGATCCGGGCGGCGTGGAAGTCGATCGAGTGCGGGATCGCACCGCCGTTGGTAAGGGTGATCCGCACCTCCTGGCCCTCCCGGACGTGGATTGCCGGGCCGGGCGCGCCGCCCTCGAAGCCCCAGGCGCTGTACTCGACGCCGGGCGCGATCTCGACGACGACGTCCTTCAGCGTGAGCTCGACGTCGACGACGTCCCCCTCGGGGACGGCCGGAAGCTCGGCCGGGAACGGCTCGCGCGCCGCGATCAGCTCCTCGGCGTCCTCGGCGGTCTGTCCTGCGTAGCTGATCAACCCGTCTGTCGCCTGGGTCGGAGCGACTGCGTGCCCGTTCGGGCTCGCATTCTGTGTTGCCGCCTCGACGTCGTCCTTCGCCTCACGCGCAACGTCGGCCGACACGACCGCCGTGGTCGTCCCGACGAGAGCCGCAAGGCTGAGGAGCGCGATGAGAACGGCGATGGCGATGGTCTTCATCTCGGATGCCTCCGTCTTCGTTTCTACGACGAGGATCGGAGAAATGGATGCCGGCGCCATCGGGGAATCCACGCCGCTCCTCGTGCGGGTTTTCCGCAGACTTCCTGCGGGCCGCCCGGATGCCCGCACAGCTGACGCGGGCGATCCTGGGACATAGACACGACTCCGATTGGAGATTCATGGACGCAGGTCGACATCGAGCCCTTGCCGAGCCGAGCCGAGCGCGGATCCTCGAGACCCTCACGCAGGCGGACGAGCCGCTCGACGCCGGCCAGCTCGCGGAGCGCGTCGGGCTGCACGCGAACACCGTCCGCTGGCACCTCGGAGTCCTCGCGGACGCGGGGCTCGTCACCTCCCGCCCGGAGGCCCGCACCCGCCCGGGCCGCCCCAGGATCGTCTTCAGCGCCGAGGAGGAGCCCGAGAGACGCGAGGACTACAGGCTGCTCGCAGCGATCCTCGCCGGGTCGCTTGCCGGCACGCCGGAAGGGGTCGCCGCGGCCGAGCGCGCAGGGCAGGCATGGGGCCGCTTCCTCGTCGAGCGACCAGCGCCCTTCGCTCGTGTGAGCGCCGACGACGCGGCGGACCGGGTGGTCGCCTTGCTGGACGAGCACGGCTTCGAGCCGGAGCGCGAGAACGGCCACGTCCTCATGCACCGCTGTCCGTTTCGTGACCTCGCCGAGGAGCAGGGCGACGTCGTCTGCTCGGTGCATCTCGGCCTCCTCCGGGGAGCGCTCGCGGAGGTCGGTGCGCCGGTCACGGCGACGCGCCTGGAGCCGTTCGTCGAGCCGAGTTTGTGCCGGGCCCGGCTCGGCGCTCCCGAGCTGTGATCATTCCGGCGTGGAGCCACGGGAGCTTCGGTCCCGCCGGACTGCCGCACAGCTACTGAGCGAGCCGGCCTCGGGCCCTCTCGAGGTCGTGCAGAGGGTGCTCGCCGTCCAGGCGCAGGACCTCCGGGCCGCACGCCTGGCGATCAGAGCCCGCACGCGCGGCGTGACCGCGGCCGAGGTCGACCGCCTGCTCGCGGACGGCTCGCTCGTCGTCGGCTGGCTCCTTCGCGGGACGCTGCACCTGGTTCTGGCCGAGGACTACCGCTGGCTGCTCACCCTCACAGCCCCCACGCGACTCGCGACGAACCGGCGGCGGCTCGGCCAGGAGGGGGTCTCGCCCGACGATGCCGAGCGGGCGGTGGCGACGGTCGAGCTCGCCCTGACGGAGAGCGGGCCCCTGACGCGCGGCGAGCTGGCGACTCTGCTTGCCGCAGAGGGAATCCGAACGGAGGGCCAGGCGATGCACCACCTGCTCGTGCTCGCGGCGCTTCGCGGCGTCGCGGTTCTCGGTCCCCCTCGGGATGACCGTCAGACGTTCGTCCTGGCACGCGACTGGCTGGGCCCGCCGAAGCCCGTGGATCGGGACGCCGCCGTCGCCGAGCTCGGGCGCCGATACCTCGCCGCTCACGCACCCGCCACTCCGGCCGACCTCGCGCGCTGGAGCGGGCTCCCGCTCTATGACACCCGCCGCCTTCCGGCCGGCTCGCTCGGACCCCCGCCTGCGGTTCCACCCCCGCCCCGGCTTCTCGGAGCATTCGACCCGTACCTCCTCGGCTGGAAGGACCGGTCGTTCGCCGTCCCCGCGGAACACGCCCACCGCGTCCATCCGGGCGGCGGCGTCCTGCGAGCGATTGCGGCCGTCGACGGCGAGGCCGCCGGCACGTGGGCCCGACGCGGCGGACGGATCGAGATCGAGCCGTTCTCCCTGCTTCGGCCCGGGGACGAGCGAGCGCTCGCGGCCGAGGCCGAGGACATCCGCCGCTTCGAAGTTGGCTAGGATGCCGCGATCTTGCGCAGCGCGTAGAGCAGGATCCCGCCGTGGCGGAGGTACTCCCGCTCGCGCGGGGTGTCGAGACGTACCCGGGCCGTGAAGGAGACTGGCTCGCCCCCGCCGTCCGGCGTCGCGCTGACCCGCGCCTCGCTTGCCTGGCCGTTGTCCAGCCCCTCCACGGCGAACACCTCGCGGCCGGTCAGCCCGAGCGACTCGGCGCTCTCGCCGTCCGGATACTGAAGCGGAACGATGCCCATGCCGATCAGGTTCGAGCGGTGGATGCGCTCGTAGCTCTCGGCGACGACCGCCCGGACGCCGAGCAGGTTCGGGCCCTTGGCAGCCCAGTCGCGGGACGACCCCGACCCGTACTCCTTGCCGGCGAGCACGACCGTCGGGACGCCGTCGGCCTTGTAGCGCTCGGCCGCGTCGAAGATCGTCATCTCCTCCCCGTCCGGCAGGTGGACGGTCCACGTTCCCTCGCTCCCCGGCACGAGCAGGTTCCTGAGCCGGACGTTGGCGAAGGTCCCCCGCACCATCACCTCGTGGTTCCCCCGGCGCGAGCCGTAGGAGTTGAAGTCCTTCCGCTCGACTTCGTGTTCGAGGAGGTAGCGCCCGGCCGGGCTGTCCGGCTTGATCGCGCCGGCCGGCGAGATGTGGTCGGTCGTGACGCTGTCGCCGACCATGACGAGGCAGCGCGCGCTCGCGATGTCGTCCACGGTTCCCGGCTCCGGCGACATCCCCTCGAAGTACGGCGGCAGGCGCACGTACGTCGAGTCGGGATCCCAGGCGAACAGGTCTCCCTCGGGCACGTCGAGGGCGGCCCAGTTCTCGTCGCCGGTGAAGACATCGGCGTAGGTGCGCCGGTACATCTCCACCGAGATCGCCTCGGCGATCGTGTCCCGGACCTGCTCGGGGCTCGGCCAGAGGTCGCTCAGGAAGACGTCGGCGCCGTCGGCATCGCGCCCGAGCGGCTCCTTGGTCAGGTCGAGGTCGATCCGGCCGGCGAGCGCATAGGCGACCACGAGCGGCGGCGAGGCGAGGTAGTTCGCCTTCACCTCGGGATGGATGCGCGCCTCGAAGTTGCGGTTGCCGGAGAGGACGGAGCAGACGACGAGCTCGCCCTCCTCGATCGCCTGCGAGATCTCCGCCGCGAGCGGTCCCGAGTTGCCGATGCAGGTCGTGCAGCCGTAGCCGACGGTGTGAAACCCCAGGGCCTCGAGGAAGGGCGTCAGCCCGGCCTTGTCGTAGTACTCCGTCACGACCTTGGAGCCCGGTGCGAGGCTCGACTTCACCCACGGCTTGCGCTCGAGGCCCCGCTCGACGGCGCTCTTCGCCAGGAGGCCGGCGGCGACCATCACCGACGGGTTCGACGTGTTCGTGCAGCTCGTGATCGCCGCGATGACGACGGAGCCGTGCTCGAGGTCGAAGCTCTCGCCCTCCATCGACACGGGGACGGAGGCGGGGGCGCGGTCCTGCACCGCGACGGGCGCCGCGGGCTCCGGCTCGGGCTCCGGCCGGTGGCCCGGCTCCGTGAACTCGGGCGGGTCGCTGGCGGGGAACGAGTCGGCGAGCGCCTTGTCCTCGGAGCCGTTCCGGTAGGGAACGCCGAAGCTCGAGAGGGAGTCGAGGAAGGACGCCTTCGCCTCCGTGAGGGGCACCCGGTCCTGCGGTCGGCGGGGCCCGGCGAGGCTCGGCTCGACGTCGCCGAGGTCGAGCTCGACGACCTCCGAGTACTCGGGAGTCGCGTCCGGATCGTGGAAAAGGCCCTGCGCGCGGCAGTACGCCTCGACGAGCTCGACCTGCGCCTCGTTGCGGCCCGTCAGGCGCAGGTAGCGGAGGGTCTCCTCGTCCACGGGGAAGAAGCCGCACGTCGCCCCGTACTCCGGCGACATGTTCCCGATGGTGGCACGGTCGGCGAGCGGGAGCCCGACGAGGCCGTGCCCGAAGTACTCGACGAACTTCCCGACGACGCCGAGGCTCCGCAGGATCTGCGTGACCGCCAGGACGAGGTCGGTCGCAGTCGCCCCGTCGGGGAGCTTGCCGCTCAGCCGGAAGCCGACGACCTGGGGGACGAGCATCGAGACGGGCTCGCCGAGGAGCACGGCCTCCGCCTCGATCCCGCCCACCCCCCAGCCGAGGACGCCGAGCCCGTTGACCATGGTCGTGTGGGAATCGGTGCCGATCAGCGTGTCCGGGAACGCGAAGGGCCGCCCGCCCTGTTCGCGCGCCTCGACCACGCGCGCGAGGTACTCGAGGTTCACCTGGTGGACGATCCCGGTGTTGGGCGGGACGACGCTGAAGTTGTCGAACGCGGTCTGACCCCAGCGCAGGAAGGCATAGCGCTCGCGATTCCGCTCGAACTCGCGCTCGGTGTTTCTGAAGATGGCCATCCGCGACCCGAACTCGTCCACCTGCACGGAGTGATCGATGACGAGCTCGGCCGGGATCTGCGGGTTGATCGCCGCCGCGTCGCCGCCGAGTCCTACCATCGCCTCGCGCATGGCCGCCAGGTCGACGATCGCGGGGACGCCCGTGAAGTCCTGCAGGAGCACGCGGCCGGGGCGGAAGGAGATCTCGTCCTTCGGGTCTGCCTGCGCGTCCCACCCCGCCACGGCGCGCACCTCGTCCTCCCCGCCCAGCTCGAGCGCCTCCGACCGGAGCACGTTCTCGAGCAGGACGCGCAGCGTGTAGGGAAGCCGCTCGACGTCCGTCTGGTTCGCGAAGGCGTCGAGCCGTGCGATCGCGTGCGTCCGGCCGCCGGCTTCGATCTGCCCGAGTGCACCGAACGTATCCGCCATCGGCTTCAGTCTAGGCGCCCGCGAGCCCCGTGCCGGGCGGGACGACCACGACCGGGCACGGTGCGTTACCGGCCAGGTCACGGGAGACGCTTCCGAGCAGCGCGCGCTTGACCGCTCCCCGCCCGTGCGAGCCGATGACGACCAGCATCGCCTCCGTCTCCTCCGCAACCGCGCGGACACGCTCGGCCACGTCGCCGAGCTCGATCCGGAGCTCGGTCGCCTCCGGAAGGCCCGACTCGCGGCACACGTCCGAGAGGATTGCCGCACCGGCCTGCCGCTCGGACTCGGCGAGCCGCTCCTGCCCACGGCGAGCGGCGCTCACGCCCGGCGCGGTCGTCCGGGCGGCCACGTGCAGAAGAACGACGCGCGCGCCGAGGCGCTCCGCCAGCGTGCCCGCGACCCGTGCCGCAGCGAGGGCCTGAGGGGAGCCGTCCGCACAGCACACGATGACCTGGGCCATGCGGTCATTCTCCCTGATCGCGCGAGGAGCACGCACGCTGCGGATTGTCCGCAACGTGTCTGCGGCCGGCGACCGACGCGCCGCCCCGGAGCCGTCGCCCAGAATGAGGTCGTGGCCAAGAGAAAGAAGCCGGCACGCGTCCCGGTCGCGCCGCGCGCGAAGACGACGGCGCGATCGACCCCGCTGCTCACGCGACGGCGCGTGCTGCTGGTCGCCCTGATCGCAGTCGCGGTGGCAGTCGGGCTCATCGGCGCAAGCCTCCTGAGCGCGCGAGGCGACGGCGGCGGCGACGGCGGCGACGGCGACCCGGCGGCGATCGCAGGCGGCCCCGACGTCGAGCTCCTCCTCGACGGAGTCCCGCAGGCAGGAACCGTGATCGGCGAGGACGACGCCCCGGTCACTCTCGTCGAGTACGCCGATCTGCAATGCCCGTTCTGCGCCGAGTGGGCGCTCCTGACGTTCCCCGAGCTTGTGGCGGACTACGTCCGCGACGGACGGCTGCGGATCGAGTTTCGCGGCCTGACGTTCATCGGGCCGGAGTCCGAGGACGCGCTGCGGGCCGCGCTCGCCGCGGGCGAGCAGGGGAAGCTCTGGAACGTCGTCGACCTCGTCTACACGAACCAGGGCGCGGAGAACGGCGGCTGGGTCACGGAGGACTTCCTGCGTGCGGTGGGCGAGGCCGTTCCGGGCCTCGACGTCGACCGCATGCTCGAAGCGCGCGACGCCGCGGAGGTCACCGCCGCCATCGAGGAGGCGGGACTGGCGGCGGAGGCCGACGGCGTCACGGGCACGCCGTCGTTCCTCCTCGGCGAGACGGGCGGCGAGCTCGGGCCGCTCGAGATTTCCTCGCTCGAGCCGGAGCAGTTCCGAGCGGCGATCGACCGGCTGCTCCAAGAGTGAGCGACCGAGCGCTGCGGATCGCCGTCGCCGTGCTCGCGCTCGCCG
>DATIBF010000033.1:0-3971 GCA_035457655.1 Gaiellaceae bacterium | reverse complement strand
CGACAAGATCGTGCTTCCCAGCGCGTGCATCGTCCTCGCGGTGCAGCTCGTGCTCCATCCGGAGCAGTGGCTCGAGTGGGTTCTCGCGCCGCTGGGCGCGGCAGGGTTCCTCTTCGCGGCGCTGCTGGCCTACCCCAAGGGGATGGGCATGGGCGACGTGAAGCTCTGCCTCCTCCTCGGCGCCATGCTGGGCAAGCTCGTCGTGGTCGCGCTCATGATCGGCATGCTCGCCGCGTTCGTGCCCGCGGTCGTCCTCCTCGCCCGCCACGGCTCCGCCGCCCGAAAGATGGCGATCCCGTTCGGCCCCTTCCTCGCCTTCGGGGCCGTCGTCGCCCTCTTCCTCGGCGATTCGCTCCTCGACGCGTACCTCAGCGGCGCGGGGATCTCCTAAGCCGTCCTATCCCCCCTCTTGGGGATAGACGGCGCGCGGCCGATAACCCTTCACATGGAGTTCGACGAGCTTCAGCCGCTCCGGCGCGCCGGTGCGAACGACGCCGAGGAGACAGCCGACGTCCAGCCCGCGTACCCGCCCGGAGCGGGCCTCTCGACGAACCCGATCGCGCAGCTCGTCTCCGACGTGATCGAGACCACCGGCCTCATCCCCCTCGACCGCCTGGCGAGCGCGCGCTCCCGCGCGGGCATGGGCTCGCTGGCCGAGGCGATCATGGACGAGCGGTTGCACGCGCCGGCCGAGGGGCTCGAGATCCCGGGGCTGCGCACCGGCCCACGGCGCTCCTCGAACGCCGAGTCGCGCGAGCTGGCCGAGCAGCTCCACCTTCCGTACGTCGATCTGGCGTCGAGCGGGGTGGAGAAGGGCGCCGCCGAGGCCATCCCCATCCACGTTCTCGAGCGGGTGGGGGCGATCCCGTACCGGATCAGCGGCAACGAGCTGAGGATCGCCGTCGCCGATCCCACGAACGTGCAGGCAATCGACGAGCTGAGGCTTGCCACCCGGTACACGCTCGAGATCGGCGTCGCTCCGAGGGAGGAGATCGACCTCGAGCTCAGGCGGCTCCAGAAGGCCTCCGAGGCGTGGGAGCGCGCCGCGCTGGTCGAGGAGGAGTTCGACCTCGGCTCCGAGGAAGAGGAGGAGGGCGATGATCTCGAGGCCGACGACGGCGTCTCCGACGCGCCGCTCGTGCGTCTCGTCAACTCGATCATCCTCCAGGCCGCCGAGGACGGTGCGAGCGACATCCACTTCGACCCGCAGGACGACGCGCTCGTCGTGCGCTCCCGCGTGGACGGCGTCCTGCACGAGCTCCAGCGCATTCCCAAGCGTCTCGCGCCGGGCGTGACGACGCGACTGAAGGTGCTCGCCAAGCTCGATATCGCCGAGCGGCGAAAGCCGCAGGACGGCCGCATCTCGCTGAACGCGAAGGCCGCCGGCCGCCTCCTCGACATCCGCGTCGCGGTGCTGCCGACGGTCGAGGGCGAGGGGGTCGTCATGCGCCTCCTCGACAAGTCGAAGCGGCCGCCGACCCTGGCCGAGCTCGGACTCTCCGACGAGATGCGCAAGACCTTCGAGGAGATCGTCGTCAAGCCCACGGGCGCGCTGCTCGTGACGGGGCCGACGGGCTCCGGCAAGTCGACGACGCTCTACGCCTCGCTGAACGAGATCAACCGCCCCGAGATCAACATCATCACGGTGGAGGACCCGGTCGAGTACCGCCTCGCCGGCCTCAACCAGGTCCAGGTGAACCTGCGCGCCGGCATGACCTTCTCGGCCGCGCTGCGCTCGATCCTGCGCTCGGACCCCGACGTCGTGATGGTGGGGGAGATCCGAGACGCCGAGACGGCGAAGATGGCCATCGAGGCCGCCCTTACCGGCCATTTCGTCCTCTCCACCCTCCACACGAACGACGCCCCGAGCGCGCTCACCCGGCTGAACGAGATGGGCGTCGAGCCGTTCCTCACCGGCTCGGCGGTGACGGCCGTCCTCGCACAGCGGCTCGCGCGGAAGCTCTGCACGCACTGCTGCGAGATGTACATGGCCACCCGCGAGGAGATGCTCGACGCGCGCTTCAGCCCCGAGCAGGCCGCCTCCGCGGACGGCGTTGCCCTCTACCGCAAGCGCGGCTGCCCGCGCTGCAACCAGACCGGGTACAAGGGCCGGATCGGCATCTACCAGCTCATGGTCATGACCGAGGACGTGAGCCGGCTGGCCGCCCAGCACGCGAGCCGCGAGGAGCTCGAGCGCGCCGCCCTCGAGTCCGGCATGAAGACCCTGTGGGACGACGGTCTCTCCAAGGTCGTGTCCGGGCTGACCTCCCTGGAGGAGCTGGCCCGCGTGCTCGTCTAGAAGGGCCTGACGAAACGACGGCTGTGCCGCCGGGCCGCGCTGCTCGCCCCGATGCGGCGTCCTCAGTCGCGCCCGTAGCTTTGACTACGAACGCTCCCTGCGTCCTTTGCCTCGGAACGACAATCGCACCCCGGCGACGAGCGGCGACATTCCGTCAGACCCTCCTAGAGCGTGTCGTCCGGGATGAGCCGGGTGCCGCCGATCTCGGCGGCGATCTGCGTGTAGATCCGCGTCAGGTCGCCGGGGTTCGGGCGGTTGAAGAACATGTCGCCGTTCGTCGCCATCAGCCTGAGCGCGTCGTAGGCGGTGATGGCGGGCGACTCGGTCGCCCCGGTGTAGGACCGGCAGATGTTGGCCGTGCCGCCGCTCGCGTCGAGGTCGTAGCCGATCGTGTAGACGAGCGTGCCCGTGCCCTTGATGACGCCGGCGGAGTTGACGCCCTGCTGGCACGGCTGGCGCCGGTAGGGCGAGGTGGTGGAGTAGTACGTCGGCCCTGTGTTCGCGGCGCCGTCGGAGAAGAAGACGATCACGTCCTGGACGCCGGGGCGGCCGCGAGAGCTCTGGAGCTCGGCCTGGGCGTGCTCGATCGCGTTCGCGTAGGCGGTCGAGCCGCCGCCCTGCTGGCACCGGATCCTCGAGACGAGCGCGGAGGACTCGTTCAGGCTCGTGCCGATCTTGTAGTTGTTCGAGAGCTGCACGATCGTGTACACGGACGAGGTCGAGTTGTAGTTGCTCGACGCCGGCGTGCTACAGGACGATCCGCTGCTCGTTCTCGGCGGGAACACCGCAAAGCCGATCTTGTGGATGGCCGGGTCCATGTACTGCACGAACTCGAGCAGGCCGTTCTTCGCGTTGGTCAGGTCCGTGCAGGCAGGGTCGCTCGTGCCGTTCGAGAACTGGCACATCGAGCCCGTACGGTCGAGGACGAGCATGATGTCGAGCGGCTTCGAGGAGCACGGCGAGCAGGCCGTCGCCCTCGCCTTGATCGTGAAGCTGTCGATGCCGAGCACCTTGGCGAAGATCGTCGGGACGATCGTCGTCTGCTCGACCTGCACCGTGTTCACCGGGCTGCAGGGAGCGATCGAGAGACACTTGGTGGTCACGATCGTCGAGACCGAGGGAAGCTTGTCCTTGTCGTTCTTCGCGCCGTCCCGGCCGCTGTAGTTCAGGGCGTAGTTCTGCGCCTCGATCGGATCCGGAAGCTCGAGCGCCCCGGCCGTTGCCGCGGCGTCCGCGGAGGCCTGCAGGTGGCGCTTGGCGAGGTAGGCGCGGCCGACGTCGATCACGAGTGCTGCCGAGCCCAGGAGGACCACCAGCATCACCGCCAGGAAGACGAAGACCTGCCCGTTCTCGTTGTTGCGCCGCAGGAGCGTCCTCATCGAAGGCATCTGCGCTCCTGTTCCGTTGCGGAAACGTCGTGGTGGAACTCCCTACCAGTCGCACTCTGGGCGCGGGAGGGACTTTGGGAAGCCCCCGATGAGGGGATTCACCCGAATCGGAGGGCTCACGTCACGTCGCAGCCGAGGTACTCGAGGATCGTGATCGTCTCGCGGATGAACGTGTCCGCCTCGTCGCGCGTGGCGAAGCGGTAGGGGCCGGGGCGCAGAGGCTCCACCCGCAGGCCCCCGACCGGGTAGACCTCGCACTCGACCAGGAAGGCGTTCCGTTCCTC
>DATIBF010000032.1:0-14872 GCA_035457655.1 Gaiellaceae bacterium | reverse complement strand
CGAACGCCGACCCCAACGAGCCTGCCGCGACGCAGCCGACGCCGGAGAAGCCGGTCAACCTACTGGTCGAGGGAGACCTCCGGCGCTCGCGGCTGACCGTCTTCTTCCGCCTGCTCTTGACAATCCCGCACTTCATCTGGCTTGCGCTCTGGGGTATTGCCGTCGTCGCCGCCCTGATCATCGGCTGGTTCGCCACGCTGATCACGGGACGGCTCCCGGAGATGCTGCACCGTTTCGTCGGCGCCTACCTCCGGTACGAGATCCACGTGTTCGCCTTCCTCTACCTCGTCGCCAACCCGTTCCCCGGGTTCACCGGGACGCCCGGCAGCTACCCCGTAGAGGTCGAGATCGCCCCCCGCGGGCGACAGAACCGCTGGAAGACGCTGTTTCGCCTCTTCCTGGCCGTCCCTGCGCACTTGCTCGCCTCGGCCCTGAGCCTGCCTCTCCAGGTCGTCGCGGTCTTCGGCTGGTTCGTCGGGCTCGTTCTCGGGCGCATGCCGGAGGGACTCCGCAACCTCGGCGCCTACTGCCTCCGCTACATGGCTCAGACCTACGCGTACCTGTACCTCCTCACCGACAGCTACCCGTACAGCGGGCCTTCCGAGTACGTGCGGCCCGTGCCTGCATTCGACCCCGAGGGGCTCCCCGCATGGCCCGGCCCGCTGCGGCCGCCATCGCTGTCCTCGTAGTCGCCCTCGCGGCCGCCTGGGCGGCCGCGGCGTGGTGGCTCTGGCAGACGTCGGTCCCCGCCGGCCTGGATTTGCCGGAGGTGGCAGCGAACGAGGTGCTCGCGCAGCCGCAACTCGACGAGGCCAGGGACTTCGAGCGGTTCCTGCGGTGGAGCTACGTCGTGTCCGCGGTCGTGCTCCTCGGTGCGTTCGCCGTCTACGCGCGCTACGGCGTGCGCTTCGCGAAGGAGTCGGCGGCCGGCCGCATCGGCACCGGAATGCTCCTCGGCATGCTCGGCCTCGCCATCGTCTGGCTCGTCCAGATCCCCTTCGGGATCGTCGACCTCTGGTGGCAGCGCCGGCACGACGTGTCCGAGCTCGGCTACGTCGACTGGATCCTCCTCAACTGGTTCGCCCTGGGCGGCGAGTTCCTGTTCGTTTGCCTCGCGCTTCTGATCGTCATGGGCCTGGCCGGGCTGCTCGGGAACTGGTGGTGGATACCCGGCGCGTTCGTCTTCGTCGGGCTCGCTGCGCTCTTCACGTTCATCTCGCCGTACCTCATCCCCGCGCAGCGAGACGCGCCGCGCGGCATCGTCCGCGAGGCCGACCGACTCGCCGAGGAGCAGGGCCTCCCGCACATCCCGGTGCGGATCCAGAAGGTGGACGCCTGGGAGAGCCCCAACGCCGCCGCGACTGGGCTCGGCCCGACTCGCCGGGTCATCCTCTGGAACACGCTCGTCCGCCGCTTCGACCGCGAGGAGGTGCGCGCCGTCCTCGCCCACGAGCTCGCCCATCACTCCCGGAACCACCTCTGGAAGAGCATCGCCTGGTACGCGCTCCTCGCGATACCGGGCGCGTTCCTGATCGCGTGGGCGGCGAAGCGCCGCGGGGGGATGCGGGAGCCTGCGGCGGTCCCGCTCGCGCTGTTCGTCCTCGTCGTCCTCCAGGTCCTGGCCTTGCCCGTTCAGAACGCGATCACCCGCAACATGGAGGCCGAGGCGGACTGGGTCGCGCTCGAGACGACGGAGGACCCGGAGGCGGTCGCCGGTCTCTGGCGCGGCTTTGCCGACGAAGCGCTGGTCGACCCGAGCCCACCGACGTGGTCGTACCTCCTCCTCGACACGCACCCGTCGATGGCGAAGCGCGTGGCGATGGCCGAGGCCTGGCGCGAGCGCAACGGGCGCTGAGCACTTGCCGTCGCGTCCCGAGCACCTAACCGGTGACGGTGAAAGAGACGTCCCACGACGGGGTGTCTCCGACAGCGAACCGGCAGGCGTACTCACCGGGCGGCAAGGCGGCCAAGTTGACCTCGAGAACCTCGGGATCGATGGTTCCGTATGCGGTTTGAACGTTCATCTGACTCACAGGAGTCGTGTAACTCGCGATTTCCTGCGTGTCGCGGAGGACGCTGATCCGCACCTGCCGGCCGGCCAAGCCGACTATCAGCGAGCTACAGGTGACCGAGCGTGGGTGTTGGAATGAGCTTGCCTCGGCCTCCGTGAGACATTTGCCTTCGCCTGCTTCGCTGGTCAGACAGGCTGCCTGCGTGAGTGGCGCCGCTCCCGTTTTGCCGCCAGTTCGAAACGACGCGGACAGCGATTCGTCCGTGATTGCGAGTCTGCATTCCCAACGCCCAGCGGGCAGGTACGCATCGTTCGAAGTCCCCGCCCCGACCCACAGCGATCCTGAGTCACGTTCGATTGCGCCCTCGCCCGAGCTTACGAGCTCGCCTTCAAAATACATCTGCACCGCGAAGTGCTCGTCGTTGTGATGAACGAATTCAATCGAGCAATAGACGTCAGGCGACGCAAGCACCTCGCCGCGCTCGTCGCGCCTGCACTCTCCAGCTGAGCTGCCGAAGGACTTCTCGGCGCAAACCCGCAGTTCGCCGACTCTCTCTCCGCTCGGTGCACCGGCACAGGCGGTGGCGGTCAGGAGGACGGCCGTTGCGACGCCGCTAAGAGCGCGCCCGCCGATCACACGGCCGATTCTCCTCCTCAAACCATCCACGGGCAAGGGCGCCGGATGCTCGCCGTGTGCTGGGGGCGTGCACTCGGCCGGCCGAAGCCGGGTTGGTACGCTGGCCGCATGGCCCGCTCCGTCATCATCGCGGCCGCCCGCACCCCGTTCGGGAAGCTCGGCGGAGCGCTGAAGGAGTTCGAGGCGCCTCAGCTCGGGGCGATCGCCATCCGCGGCGCGCTCGACCGCGTCGACGTGCGCGATGACGAGGTCGAGTACGTGATCATGGGGCAGGTGCTGCAGGGCGGCGCCGGTCAGGCGCCGGCCCGGCAGGCGGCCGTCGGCGCCGGCCTTCCCAAGGAGGTGCCGAGCGACACGATCAACAAGGTCTGCGCGTCGAGCGTGCGGGCGGTCGAGATCGCCGACCAGATGATCCGCGCCGGCGACCAAGACGTGGTCGTCGCGGGCGGGATGGAGTCGATGTCGAATGCTCCCTACATCCTTAAGAAGGCGCGCTTCGGCTACCGGCTGGGCGACGGCGCGGTCATCGACCTGATGCTCCACGACGGGCTCGTCTCGAGCTTCGACGGCAAGCACATGGTCGAGCAGGCGTCGTTCGTCTCGCGCGAGCTCGGGATCACGCGCGAGGAGCAGGACGCGTGGGCGCTCCGCTCCCACCAGCGGGCGGTCGCCGCGATCGACGACGGGCGGTTCCTGGACGAGGTCGTCTCCGTCAACGGCGTCGACACGGACGAAGCGCCCCGCAGGGACACGACGCTGGAGAAGCTGTCGGGCCTGAAGCCGGTCTTCGACCCGGAGGGAACGACGACTGCTGGCAACGCACCCGGCGTCAACGACGGCGCCGGAGCGCTCGTGGTCGTGAGCGAGGAGTTCGCGAAGAAGCGCGGGCTCGAGGTCCTGGCGACGATCCTTGGCTCCGCCTACATCGCCGACGAGTATGCCTACCTCGCCCGGACACCGGCCAAGGCGGCGGCCCGGGTGCTCGACAAGGCTGGGAAGACGATCGACGACGTCGACCGGGTCGAGATCAACGAGGCGTTCGCATCGGTGACGGTCAATTCCCTGAAGATGCTCGACGCCGATCCCGAGAAGACGAACGTGAACGGCGGCGCTGTCGCTCTCGGCCACCCCGTCGGCGCGTCCGGCGCGCGCATCCTCGGGACGATGATCTACGAGCTGCGCCGAAACGGCGGCGGGCTCGGACTCGCGGCGATCTGCTCCGGCGGCGGCCAGGGCGACGCCCTCCTGCTCGAGGTGTAGCGGAACTTTCAGGTGCTCTGAGCGTCCTACGGAGAGGATGCGCGCGCTCGTCTTCACGGTGTGCCTGGTGCTGGCGACCGGCTGCGGCGCGCGGGAGACGACCAGCGGGGTTTCCACCGCGGCGGCCGACGAGCCGCCGACGACGTCGATCGGCGACGAGGCGGACGACGACCAGCGCCCGCCGCCGTTCGTGCTGGTCTCGGTCGCGGGTCGCCAGGTCGGAGTCCAGTCCACCTACTGCGTCACCGGGCCATCCGTGGGAACGTGCGCCGACTACGTCCAGATCGGACCGCCGCAGAAGCTCAGCGTCGTTCGTCCCGGGGAGACCATTCAGCTCGTTCTCCAGGACGCCTTGACCGCGGAGGGGGACGTGTCCGTCGTGCGCCTCGGCTGCGACCGACAGCTCTCGTCGCTCGAGCTTGCCGGTCCCACGACCGACTGGACCGTCGACCTCGAGCCCGGCTCGTACGAGCTCGAGGTGTTCGCCGTCTTCGAGACCGCCTCGACGAGCGGGGACACGAGCGCCTCCCTCGGCCTGCTCGTGGACGAGAGCGCAGTGCCCGAGGTCGTTCCTGCGCCGAAGCAGCCCGACTGCCCGTCTGGCTGATCAGTCGAGGTACAGGAGCCAGGTTTCGAGGCGCGGCGCCGCGCGGCCGACGGTCTCTCCCGTCTCGAGGTCGATGATCTCGAAGCGCGTGCCGTCGGGTGTCGTGGCGTAGAGATGGTGGCCGCTGACCTGGGAGAAGTCGGAGCCCTCGCGGACGAGGCTGAAGCGCAGCGTGCCGTCGCTGTCGAAAACGATCAGCGCCTGCTCGTCCGTGCCCTCTCTCCACGCCGAGGCGAGGAGGGCGCCGCCGCGGAACGTCACCCAGCCCGGCTCGTCGCTCAGCCGGCGGATGCTCCAGTCGGTTGGGTCGATGAGGGCGAGGCCCGCCGGAGTGACGTCGACGCTGTCACCGTCCATGGTGTACTGCGAGCCGCTGACCGCCACGAGGCCGGACGGGAGCCAGACGGCATTGCGATCCGGGCCGTCCATCGCCTTCGCGCGCGCCGACGGCTCGAGCCAGTCGCGCAGACGGCCGAGGAGCGACACGGGCTCCGCGAGGTCGTGGTAGGCCACCTTGAGCGAGCGGAGGTCCACCTCCGCGACGCGATCGCCGGCCGGGACGACCAGAGCGCGGCTGCCCGAGGGTTCGACCGCGAGCGCGGGGACGGACTGGCGCGCCCGGTAGTCGTCCTCCGAGCCCTCCTGCTCCCAGCCCGCCTGTATCTCTCCGAGCTTGACGGAACGCAGCTCTCTGCCGTTGAACACGACGAGCCGCGCGGACCCGATGCCCTCGGCCGGAGCGACGAGGAACACCAGCTCCTCGCCCGCCGGGTGGGAGTAGAGCGTGACTCCCCCGAGATCGCGCACGGACAGTACGTCTCCCGTCTCGGGATCGAGAGCAGCGGCGTGGGAGGTCGAGCCGCCCAGCGAGGCGAGTAGGAGGTCGGGAGCCGCCCAGTGGAGCCGCTCGACCCACGAGGTCCGGTCGATCTCGAGGGTCGAGAGAGCACGCATGGCCTCGACGTCGACGAGCTGGACGCGGCCGCCCTCGTTCTCGCCCACTGCCAGAACGCCGCCGCCTGGGGCCAGGGCGCCGACGGCCGCGAAGAATGGCACCGGCACCGAGCGCCCGCCGACGGGCTCGAGCGTCCGGCCGTTCACCCAGACGATCCGGCTGCCGTCCGGATCGTACGAGGCGGCGAGGACGGGCGCGGAGGAGGGGGCCGCGGGCGGCGTCGTCGGTGGCGCGGCGGTGTCTTTCTCGCCGCCGCAGGCTGCGAGGGTGACCGCCGTGGCCGCCGCCAGGAGAAGCCTTGGCACCATTACCACGAGTACACCACCGGCTCGGCGCAGGTTCCAGTAGGCTCGCCCGGATGCGGTTCGAGCGCGTCCTCGTCGTCGGGGCCGGCCAGATGGGAGCCGGGATCGCGCAGGTGCTCGCCGCTTCCGGGCGCTCCGTCTACCTGCACGACGCCGCGCCCGGCGCGGTCGAGAAAGGGCTCGCGGGGATGGCCAAGAGCCTCGAGAGGCTGGCGGCGAAAGGCGCCCCGCACGATCCGTCCGAGACGCTCGCGCGTGTCGAGCCCGTGGACGATCTCGTCGACGCCGACATCATGGTCGAGGCCGTCGTCGAGGACGCGGCGGTGAAGCAGGACATCTTCCGCCGGGCCGACGCCGCGCTCGCTCCGGAGGCGATCCTCGCCTCGAACACGTCCTCGATCCCGATCGCCTCGCTCGCGGCCGTCACGGGTAGGCCAGAGCGCGTGATCGGGATGCATTTCTTCAACCCCGTGCCGGTCATGAGCCTCGTGGAGGTCGTCAGGGCCCCGGGAACGTCGGCCGAGACCGTGCACGAGGTCGTCGAGCTCGCCCGCGAGCTGGGCAAGACGCCGGCCGAGGCGAACGACTTTCCCGGATTCGTCTCGAATCGGATCCTCATGCCGTTCATCAACGAGGCCGCCCACGCGCTGCACGACGGGGTCGCCGAGGCCGAGGCGATCGACACGATCGCCAGGCTCGGCTTCAACCACCCGATGGGCCCGCTCGCCCTCGCCGACCTGATCGGGCTGGACACCTGCGTCTCGATCATGGAGGTGCTGCGCGACGGGCTCGGCGACGAGAGGTACGAGCCGTGCCCGCTCCTGCGTGAGCACGTCGCCGCCGGACGCCTCGGGCGCAAGGCGGGCGAGGGCTTCTACAGCTACCGTTAGACACGCTCCGGGTCGGCAAACCGATCAGGGTTGTTCCTCCGAACTACGAGGAGTCGCCAGTGCGCCTGCTGATCGTCGACGACGACGCTGCGTTCCGGGCGCTGCTCCGCACGACGTTCGAGGTCGTGGACGTCGAGGTGGAGGAGGCCGGGACCGCCGAGGCTGCCCGCGAAGCGGCGCAGCTGCGGCCGCCGGACGCGATCGTCCTGGACGTGCGCCTCCCGGGCATGAGCGGCGTCGAGCTCTGCCGGCGGCTCAAAGGGGACGAGCGCACCGCGGGCATCGCCGTCGTCCTCCTGTCGGGCTCGGTGGGCGACGCGGTCCCCACGCGTGACTCAGGCGCGGACGCGTTCCTGCGCAAGCCGTTCAGCCCGCTCGAGCTCCTCGACGTCGTCGAGCGGCTCACGGGCGGCCTCGCCGCCGTGCCCCCGCCGGCCCGCGGAGAGGGGCCGATCGAGGACGAGCAGCAGCTTCTTCTCTACGCGCGTGACCTCCGCCACCTGCTCGAGATCGAGCGCGGCCAGCGTGTCCTCCTCCAGAACGCCTACAGGCAGACGGTCGCGGCGCTCGCGAGCGCGCTCGAGTCGAAGGACACGGGCACCCGCGCCCACTCGCAGCGGGTGCAGCGCTACGCGCTCGAGCTCGCCCGCTCGCTCAGCCCGGATCTCGTCGACGACCCGAGCGCGGAGTACGGCTTCCTGCTCCACGACGTCGGCAAGATCGGGATCCCCGACCGCATTCTGCAGAAGCCGGGACCGTTGAACGAGGGCGAGACCCGCCTCATGCGGACGCACACGCTCCTGGGGGAGCAGATGCTCGGCGGCGTCGCGTTCCTCCAGGGCGAGGGTCTGAGAATCGTCCGCTCCCACCACGAGCGCTGGGACGGAAGCGGCTATCCGGACGGGACCGAGGCGACCGACATCCCGCTTGCCGCGCGGATCTTCGCCGTCGCCGACGCGCTCGATGCCATGACGAGCGACCGGCCGTACCGGCCCGCGCTCACGTGGGAGCTGGCCGGCCGCGAGATCGTCGGCGAGTCGCAGGCCCAGTTCGATCCGGCGGTCGTAAGGGCGTTCGTGGAGCGCGAGGACCGCCTGCGCGAGATCCGCGCCCAGGTCGCCGCCTAGACGCCGAGTCACACTTCTGGGTGTCGACTGGCGCGGTGTCCCGGCCGATCTGAGCTTCATGCTCCGCGTCGCGCTCGTCGTCTTCCTCTTGCTCGGTGCCCTGGCTCCGCTCGCGTGTGCGGGCGCGGACGGGCAGCGGGCACAGGAGCTCCTCGAGGAGTCCGACCGGGCGCTCGCACAGGTCGAGTCGTTCCGCTTCTCCGGGCGCATGACGATGGAGACGCCGGTAGGCGACTTCCGCGTCGTGCTCTTCGGCGGCGGTGACGCCAAGCCGGGCGGGGCCTTCTTCATGACGATGAAGGCGCCCGACATCCCCGAGTTCCCGGAGACGACGATGGTACTCCGCGGAGACGAGGCGTGGATGAAGCTCGACGGCGCCTGGCAGCCGGTGCCGATCCCGCCCACGCAGGCGACAGGTATCGAGCAGTTCGACTTCGCCGAGTACGTGAAGGACGTCGACCTCGACGAGGACAGCGAGGTCGACGGCAAGCCGGCCGTGAAGATCACGGGCGTCATCGACACCGCTGCGCTCTTCGACGGGCTGCTCGGCCAGCTCGGAGCGGCGGGCGGAGGGCCCATGCCGGACCTGTCCGAGATGCTCGGCGACACGCGCGCGGTGATCTACCTCTCGCAGGAGAGCCACCTGCCCCTACGGATGCTCCTCGACCTGAGCATGGAGGTTCAGGGCGAGGAGGTCGAGATGCACCTCGACTACGCGATCACCAACGTGAACGAGCCGGTCGAGGTCCCCGACCCCGGCGCGTAGCGCACCGTCTAGAGCTCCTGACGGAGCTCTTATACTCGCCCGCGTGCCTCGACGCCGGGACGAGCCCGTGCGGCTTACGCGGATCTACACGCGGGCCGGAGACGCGGGGGAGACGAGCCTCGGCGACGGCAGCCGTGTCCCCAAGACGGATCCGCGCATCGAGGCCTACGGGACGGTCGACGAGCTGAATTCGTTCCTGGGGCTCGTCCTTGCCGGCGATGTTCCCGACGAGTTCCGTCCCTGGCTGGAGCAGGTCCAGAACGACCTCTTCGACCTAGGCGCCGATCTCAGCGTCCCGCTCGAGGACGAGCGGCGCGAGCGTCTGCGCATGACCTCGGCCCAGGTGGAGCGGCTCGAGGAGATCTGTGACCTCGTGAACGAGCGCCTGGAGCCGCTCCGGAGCTTCGTTCTTCCGGGCGGCACCGAGGCGGCGGCCCGCCTCCACGTTGCCCGCGCCGTCTGCCGAAGGGCGGAGCGCCGGGCGGCCGCCCTGGCTCAGGCGCGGGGCGCGAATCCGGTCGCGCTTGCCTACCTGAACCGCCTCTCCGACCTCCTCTTCATCCTCGCCCGGGCTGCGAACGCCGGCTCCCACGAGCCGCTGTGGAAGCCTGGGAGCTCGCAGTAGCGACCGTGATCGGAGTGACTGCCGGTCTGGGCTAGGAGAGCCTCAGAAAGCGGCGAATCGCCCGAACGATCCGCTGGTCCCAGAGAAGCAACTGGTCGCCCTGGGCCGCCGGGGCTGCCGGGGCCGGTCGTCGCGCCCTCAGGCCCGCGATCAGGGCGATCGAGAACGCCGCCGCCAGGAGGCCGAAGCCGAGCTCCCGGCGGACCTCGGAGAAGCCGTCGACGCTCCGGGTCGGGAAGGGGAAGACGCGGCCGCGCCTCGGCTCGTCGGGCTCCCCCAGGCTCTCCGTCGGCGTGGTAGTCGAGGGCGTGGGAGTAGTCGCGGCGGGAGCCGGCGGCGGTGGGCTGCTCGCGGGGGGAGTGGCCGTCGGACTCGAGGGAGGAGGCGGAGCCGGAGCGAACGATCGGCCAGCGGCCGGGCCCCTCGAGACGCGCAGCCCCACCTTGGACCCCGCCGGCCTGAGGCCGCCCACGGCGCCCTTGACGACTCTGCCCGCCGGGACGGTCGCCGAGGTCATCCAGGTGATCTTGCCGGTCTTGAAGCCGCGCTTCTTGAGCGCCGCCTTCGCCGCCGCCAGCGAGAGCCTCGCGAGCTTGGGGACGACCTTGAGCGCGACGGTCTGCGGGCCGACGTTTCCTGCGCCGTCCTCGGCCGCGACCTGGAACGCGCGCCGGTCGGTCAGCCTGAACGCTCCCATGCCCACGGAGCGCTTCGAGCCGTCCACGGTCTTCACGAGCGTACCGTTTGCGTACACCCGGTACGCGGAGATCAGCCCGGAGTTGTCCGTGGCGGCCGTCCAGGTGAGCGAGAACTTGCCCTTCCTGACGGTGCCCTTGAAGGCGCCCGGCTTCGTCGGCGGCTCGACGTCCTCGAGCAGTGTGAACAGGGAGAGGTGGCGGGTGAGGATCCTGACGTTCGTCCCCTCGGAGGCGAACCCGTCTGTCCAGGCGGCCGGAAGCCCGCTGCCGGGCGCCTCGGCGAGGGGGCGCCAGGCGCCACCTTCGAAGACCGCGGGGACGACGTGGGGCTGGTCGTTGTCGACCACGATCTCGATAGGGAGCGAGAAGGAGGTCACCGCGGAGCCGTCGAGCGCCCAGTACGCCGTGACGTCGAGGTTCTCGCTCGCCGGCTGGAAGCCGCCGGAGCCACCTGTGCCGGGCTGTGGATCGATCCGCACGACGAGCCAGTCGCCGGTGGGCGCGCCCGTCCAGGCGCCGGCCGGGACGGTCACCGTCGTGGTGTCGCTCGCCGAGCGGAGGGACATGCTCGATGCGGAGTAGGAGTTCTTCTCGACGTACGGGTAGTCCGCGGTCGCGCCCGTCCAGGTCGTGAAGTGGATGCGGATCGGCTGCCTGTTGCCCGCGAGGTCCTCGAGCTCGCCGGCGAGCAGGTGCGGGCCCGGAGAGAAGGAGTGCTGGTACGTCACCGTGTCGCCGGAGACGCTCGGCGACGGTGCGGGAGCGCCGTCGATTTCGGCGCCGACGATGCCGGCCATGTCCTCGCTGGCTACGACCTCGAGCGAGCTCGCCGAGGCGATCGTGACGCCGTCGGCCGGGGTGGAGGCAGTCAGGCTCGGCTTCGTGTTGTCGACCCGCCGGTCGGTCACCGATGCCGAGACGGTCGAGTTGCCGGCGTTGTCGGTCACCGTCACGCGCAGGTCGTAGAGACCGTCGGCGACGCCGGTCGTGTCCCAGGAGGTCGCGACGGCCGTCCAGTCTCCGGCCCCGGCCGGCGAGCGCTCGAAGGAGACGGCGTCGACGCCGGAGCCCGCGTCGCTCGCGTCCGCCGTCAGGGAGACGGTGCCGCGGAGATGCGCGCCGGGATCGTTCATCGTTGCCCCAGGCGCGGTGTTGTCGACCACCCGATCCTCGACGACCGCGGAGGGGCTGGAGTTGCCGGCGTTGTCGGTGACGACGATGCGAAGGTCGTAGGCGCCGTCCGCCATGGCCGTCGTGTCCCAGCCGGTGCCGTACGGGTCGGTCGTGTCGACGCCGATCGACGTCCACGACCCTGCGTCCGCGGGGGAGACCTGGAAGTCGACGCTCTGGACGCCGGCGCCGTCGTCGCTCGGCGATCCGCTCAGAGCGACCGTGCCGCGCAGGAACTGGCCCGGGTCGGCGAGGCCGCCGCCGGGCGGGGTCGCGTCGATCGTCCACACGTGGGTCGCCGGCGTCGGGTCGACGTTGCCGGCTGCGTCGGTCGCGCGCACCTGGAACGTGTGGCTCCCGTCGGCGAGGCCGGTGTAGCTGTGCGGACCGGCGCAGGCACTCCAGGCGCCGCCGTCCAAACGGCACTCGAAGGTGGAGCCGCCCTCGCTCGAGGAGAACTCGAAGCTCGGCGCCGGGCTGCCGCTCGGATCCGCGGGAGCGATGTCGATGGTCGTCTCCGGCCCCACGGTGTCGACCGCCCACGAGAAGGTCGCCGGGGTCGGGTCGACGTTCGCCGCGGCGTCGGTCGCGCGGACGTGGAACGAATGGCCACCCTCGGTCAGGCCCGCGTAGCCATGGGGGCTGGAGCACCCGCCCCAGGCGCCCGCGTCGAGGCGGCACTCGAAGGTGACGCCGCTCTCACTCGCGCTGAACTCGAAGCTCGCGCTCGAGCTTCCGCTCGGATCGGAGGGGGCCGAGTCGATCGCCGTCGCCGGCACCGTGCGGTCGATCGTGACGTCGACGACGTCGGCGCCCGTGTCGGAGGCGGTGTCGGTGGCGACGGCGCGAAGCGCGCGGTTGCCGTCGGGGTCGAGTGGCCAGGAGGCCTCGTACGGTGCGGTCGTGTCCGTGCCGAGCGAGACCCAGGAGCCCGTCGAGCAGGCGGCCGAGGCGTCGGAGCAGCGGAAGAACTCGACGTCGGCGACGTCGCCGTCTGGACTCGTCGCCCGCACCGTGTACGGGTCGGCGTCGGCGGCGTTCACGAATCCGCTCGGCTGGGTGATCGTCACGGGCGGCGCTCCGGTGTCGACCGTCCAGGTGTAGGACTCGGGCGTGGTCTCCTGGTTTCCGGCCGGGTCGGTCGCCCGCACCTGGAAGGTGTGGCTGCCGTCGGCGAGCGGGCCGCGCGTCTCCGGGCTCGAGCAGGCGCTCCAGGCGCCGCCGTCGAGGCGGCACTCGAAGGCGGAGCCGCCCTCGTCCGCCGAGAATTCGAAGGTCGGGGTCGTGTCGTTCGTCGGGTCGCCGGGGACGACCGAGAAGGACGAGTCGGGTGCGACCGTGTCGACCGTCCAGGTGTAGGAGGCGGGCGAGGGGTCGAGGTTCCCGGCGCCGTCGACGGCGCGCACTTCGAAGGTGTGGCTTCCGTCGGTGAGAAGGCCGATCGTCTCGGGGCTGGGGCAGGCCGTCCAGGCGCCACCGTCGAGCCTGCACTCGAATGTGGAGCCTGCCTCGTCCGCCGAGAACTCGAACGTCGGGGCGTCGTCGTTGGACGGGTCGGGCGGCACGTTGTCGAAGGTCGTGTCCGGCGCGACGGTGTCGACCGTCCAGGCGTGGGAAGCGGGGGTGGGGTCGGTCAGGCCGGCCGTGTCGGTCGCGCGCACCTGGAAGGTGTGGCTCCCGTCGGCGAGCGGGCCGACCGTCTCCGGGCTCGAGCAGGCGCTCCAGGCGCCGCCGTCGAGGCGGCACTCGAAGGTGGAGCCAGCCTCGCTCGCCGAGAACTCGAAGGCGGGTGAGGGGTCCGAGCTCGGGTCGCCCGGCGCGACGTCGATTGTCGTCTGCGGGGCGGTGAGGTCGACCTTGACGACGTTGGCGGAGGTGTAGGTCGCCTCGTTGCCGACGCGGTCGGAGACCCGGTAGCGGTACCGCGCGCACGTCGAGTCGGGCACCGTGTCGGGGCTCGTGACCGCGGTCCAGCCGGCGGCGAAGGGATCGCAGAGGCCGCCGGCGAGCGCGGCCGTCTGCCGTTCGAGGACGGCCGAGCCCGGCGCGAGGCCCGAGAGCGCGTCCGTGCCGGCGTCGACGGTGACGGTCACGTCGCCGTCCGCGTCGTAGCCGTCCGGATAGTCGACGGAACCGCCGGCCGGGGCCGTGGTGTCCGGCGTCGCCGTGAACGTGTCGCTCGCGGTGTTCCCGGCGACGTCGTGCGCCGTAACGGTCTGGGCGCCGGAGAGGTCGTCGAGGTCGAAGGTCGCCGAGTACGGGCTCGTGTCGTCGTCGATCCCACCCGGGAATGCGACCCTGTCGATGCCCGAGCCGGCGTCGGACGTCGTCGCAGAGACGCCGTAGCTGCCCGTCTGGTTCGGGTTGACGAAGATCTCGCTCCCGCTCACGTGTGCGTACGGGCTCGACTCGTCCAGCGCTATTGCAGGCTGGCTCGGATTCGTCTGGTCGATCCGGATGGTGGCGGAGGCGGTCCGGACCGGCTCGACGTTGCCGACGTTGTCGACGGAGAAGTAGCGGATCACGTAGACGCCGTCGGCGGTCAGGTCGAAGGAGGTGCCCTCGTCCGAGCTCGTCGTCGGGACGCTGCCGTCGGTCGTGTAGTAGGTCGCCACAACGCCCGAGCGCGCGTCCGTCGGCGTCAGCGTGACCGTGACCGGCGCGGTCTGCCAGCCCGAGCCGATCGAGGCGGTGTCGTCGGTCGTGGACGGTGCCGAGATGTCCTCGGTGATGTCGAAGTCGGAGCTGGCCGTGTTGCCGGCGCCGTCGTGTGCCGTGACGGTCTCGGTGCCGAGGAGATCGTCGAAGTCGTACGTGGACGCGTACGGTGCGCTCGTGTCCTCGATGCCACCGGGGAAGACGACCTTCGCGATTCCCGAGACGGCGTCGGAGGTCGAAGCCTCGACGTCGTAGCTGCCCGCCTCGTTCGTGTTCACGAAGATCTCGGCGCCGACGACGTGGGCGTACGGGCTCGACTCGACCAGCGTCAGCAGCGGGGCGCCGGGGCTGACGAGGTCGACCTTGACGATGTTGGCGGAGGTGTAGGTCGCCTCGTTGCCGACGCGGTCGGAGACGCGATACCGGTACTCCGCGCAGAGGCCCGAGCCGACCGTGTCGGGGCTCGTCACCAGGCTCCAGCCGCCTGCGAACGGGTCGCAGGAGCCGTCGGAGAGGGCGGCTGTGCGCCGCTCGAGGACGGCCGAGGCCGGGGCGATGCCGGAGAGCGCGTCCGTGCCGGCGTCGACGCCCACGGTGACGTCGCCGTCGGCGTCGTACCCGTCGGGGTAGTCCACCGAGCCGCCCGTCGGCTCGACGGTGTCCGGTGTGACCGTGAACGGGGTCGACGCGGTCAGGCCTGCCCCGTTGAACGCCGTGATCGTCTGCGGGCCGCTGAGGTCGCCGAATCCGTAGGTGGCCGAGTACGGGCTCGAGAAGTCGTCCGTCGGGCCCGGAAAGCGAACCTTGTCGATCCCGGAGTCGGGGTCGGAGGTCACGGCCTCGACCTCGTACGAGCCGGCCTCGTCCGTGTTGACGAAGATCTCGGTGCCGCTCACGTGGGCGAACGGGCTCGACTCGGAGAGCGTCACGACCGGGGCCGAGGGCGCGGTGTTGTCGACGGTGACGGTGCGGCTGGCGGAGGTGAGGGTGTTTCCGGCTTCGTCGGTGGTGATGACGCGGACGGCGTGGTTGCCGTCGGCGAGGGGGGTGGTGTCCCAGTTGACCGAGTAGGGGGTGGTGGTGTCGGTGTCGATGGTCGTCCAGGGGCCGCCGCCTGCGGGTCGGTGCTGGAACTCGGCGGAGGCGACGCCGGAGCCGGCGTC
>DATIBF010000031.1:0-17247 GCA_035457655.1 Gaiellaceae bacterium | reverse complement strand
GTACTGCAACAAGGACCGGGGAGTCCCCGTGGCGATCCTCATCCTCGTCGGCTTTCTCCTCATCTGGTCCTTCGTCGCCGCAAGGACCCGCTTCGGCCGGCACGTGTATGCGGTGGGCGGAAGCGCCGAGGCGTCCCGCCGCGCCGGCATCAACGTCGACCGAGTCCGCATCGCGGTCTTCATGATCAGCGGGTTCATGGCCGGCGTGGGCGGCATCATGCTCGCCTCCCGGCTCCGCTCGGTGGCGACGAACACCGGGAGCGGGAACCTCCTCCTCCTCGTGATCGCCGCTGCGGTCATCGGAGGCACGAGCCTCTTCGGCGGCGTCGGCCGCGTCGTGTCGGCATTGCTCGGGGCGCTCGTCATCGCCTCGATCCAGAACGGGATGGACCTGCTCGGCCTCGCCTCGGGAACGAAGTTCGTGATCACGGGCCTGGTCCTGCTCGGAGCGGTGCTCGTCGACGCGTACGCGAAGCGGCGCCGGGCGGCGAGCGGCGTCGCCTGACGAAGGTCCGGTCCGATATCTCCAGCCTGGGGCCGGGCAGCGGCGCTCTACTCTCGGACGAGGACGACCTCGAGACGGCGCGGCCCGTGCACGCCCTCGACCCGCGAGAGCTCGATGTCCGAGGTGGCCGAGGGGCCCGAGACGAACGTCACGGGCCGACGCGGCCCACGCAGGTTGTCGGCGAGCCGGCGTAGCGCCGCGGGAACGCCGTCCACGACCTGCTTCTCTTCGACGACGCACAGATGGAAGTCGGGAACCAACGTCAGCGCTCGGCGACCCTGTCGCGGTCCGCTGTCGAGGACGATCGTCCCGGTCTCCGCGATCGCGAGCGCGCACCCAGTGATCGCGCCGTCGACAGCGTCAAGCTCGTGGGCTCCGAGCCCGACGTCCGGCACCGGCTCGACATCCGCGGGCAGCCAGGCCGCAGGAAGATCGAGAGGAACTACGACCCGAGCGATGTCGTTCGCGCGGCACGTTTCGCCAACGGCGGACGTCAGGTCTTTCCACGCCACGATCCGCACGCCGGCCCCGTAGTCCTCGACGCGCTCGACGAATCGGCCCGCCGTTCCCTCGGGCTCGCGCTCTCGATAGCCGCGTGCAACCGGCACGTCTTCCGGTTCCTCCCGGCCGGGAACGTCGTCCAGAGCTCGCCGGATCCTCGCGAGGATGGCATCGCGGGGAGTGGTCATCGCGCGGCCCACCACTCGCGAAAGGTCTGCGGAGCGACCGGACGGAGGTCGCGGGTGTCTGTCCAAGCTTCGAGGCCTGGGAGGTGCCTGATGCGACCGCGGCGCACGAAGGGCCGCCCGAGCAGGCGTCCGAGCCGTTGAGCCCTTCCCAGGCGGCGCTCCGAGCCGAACGCCCATGCCAGCATGCGCATGGCCGCACGCTCGGTCCGCGAAGGAGGCGCCTCGGAGACGATCCGGCCGCGAAGATGGACGAGCACCTCCGGGATGTCGATCTTGACCGGGCACACCTCATAGCAGGCACCGCAGAGGCTCGACGCGTAAGGAAGCGAGTCGGCCTGCCCGATCCCCCGGAGCTGGGGCGTGAGGATCGCGCCGATCGGCCCGGGGTAGACGGACTCGTACGCATGCCCGCCCGTCCGCGTGTAGACGGGACAGACGTTCAGGCACGCGCTACAGCGGATGCACGCCAGCGTCTGGCGGCCGACCTGGTCGGCGAGCACGTCCGTGCGGCCGGCGTCGAGCAGCACGACGTGGAACTCCTGCGGCCCGTCGCCCGCCGTTATCCCGGTCCAGAACGACGTGTACGGATTCATCCGCTCCCCCGTCGAGGATCGCGGAAGGAGCTGAAGGAGCACCTCGAGGTCCTCCGGCGTCGGCACGAGCTTCTCGATCCCGAGGATCGTGATCAGCGTCTGCGGAAGGGTGACGCAGAAACGGCCGTTCCCCTCAGACTCGACGATGCAGATCGTCCCCGTCTCGGCGACGGCGAAGTTGGCGCCGCTGATCGCCACGCGGGCCCGGAGGAACCGCTCGCGCAGGTGGATGCGCGCCGCGTCGGCCAGCTCTCTCGGCTCGCCGGACAGGTTCGGCAAACCCAGCTCTCGCCGAAAGAGGTCGCGGATCTCGACGCGGTTCTTGTGGATCGCCGGCACGAGGATGTGCGACGACCCCTCGCCCGCCAGCTGGCAGATCAACTCGGCGAGATCCGTCTCGAGCACGTCGATGCCGACCGTGGCCAGGCTCTCGTTCAGCCGGATCTCGTCGGTCGTCAGGGATTTCACCTTGACGACCTCCTGCTGGCCGGTCGCCTCGACGAGGCCGGCCACGACGCGGCAGGCCTCGTCGCCGTCCCGCGCCCAGTGCACGTTGCCGCCGGCGCGCTCGACGGCCTGCTCAAACTGGATCAGATATCGGTCCAGGTGCCGGAGCACGCGGCGCTTGATCGCCCGGCCGGCCTCGCGCAGCTCCTCCCAGTCCGGCCGCTCGGCGACGACCGTCGCGCGCTTCGCGCGAATGGTGTGCGTCGCGACGAGAAGATTGCGACGCAGCTGCTCATCGGCGAGTGCGTCGTGCGCGGCCGCAGGGAAGCCCTTCGTCACGCGTCGGCCGCCAGGATCTCGGCGAGGTGAGCAGTCCGGACATCGCTGCCCGTGCGGGACAGGGCGCCGCCGATGTGCAGGAGGCACGAGCTGTCGGCGGCGGCGCAGATCTCCGCCCCAGTGCCGGTGATGTTTCGAACCTTGTCGGCGAGGATGGCGGCGGATGTCTCGGCGTTCTTGACTGCGAAGGTTCCCCCGAAGCCGCAGCACTCGGTTGCGTCGGGCAAGTCCACGAGCTCGAGCCCGCGAACGGCGCGAAGGAGGCGGCGTGGAGCGTCGCCGACGCGGAGCACCCGCAACGAGTGACACGTCGGGTGGTAGGTCACCCGGTGCGGGAACGTCGCCCCGACGTCCTCGAGTTCGAGCCGGTCGACGAGGAGCTCGCTGAGCTCGACCACGCGCGGCGCGAGAGCGACCACCTGTCGCTCGAAGGCCGGGTCGCCCGCGGCAAGCGACCGGTACAGCTCGCGCACCGTCCCGACGCAGGATGCCGAAGGAGCCACGATGAGCTCGTCGTCGTCGAAGACGCGCACGAAGCGACGTGCAAGCTCGGCAGCTTCGCGTCGGTAGCCGGAGTTGAGGTGCATCTGGCCGCAGCACGTCTGGTGCCGCTTGAACTCGACCGTATGGCCGAGCCGCTCGAGCAGGGTCACCACCGCCCTGCCCGCCTCCGGGGCGACGGTGTCGGTTAAGCATGTGACGAAGAGCGAGATCCTCACCGCGCTCAATCATCGCACCGTCTGAAGCGCGGCCAGCCCGGTTCCGCGAGGGCCACGAGCGCCATGGCGGACGGATACCGTATCTCCGTGGGCTCGGCATGAGGGTGGAGTTCGTGCGCGACGTCGAGGCTGCGATCGGCTCTGCTGGAGTGATCACCGAGCCGGAGCAGCTTCGTACCTACGAGTGCGACGGCCTCACGGGTCACCGGGTCGTTCCCGGGCTGGTCACTCTGCCGGCGAGTACGGACGAGGTTCAGGCGCTCGTTCGCCTCTGCGCCCGCGACGGCGTCCCTTTCGTCGCCCGGGGAGCCGGAACGGGGCTCTCGGGCGGTGCCCTGCCCGTGGCCGAGGGAATCGTCATCTCGCTCGCTCGGATGGACCGCATCCTCGAAGTCGACCTCGAGAGCGCCCGCGTCACCGCGGAGCCCGGAGTCACGAATCTCGCCATCACGGAGGCCGTCGCGTCCCACGGCTTCTTCTATGCGCCAGACCCCTCCAGCCAACAGGTGTGCACGATCGGCGGCAACGTGGCCGAGAACTCGGGAGGAGCCCACTGCCTGAAGCACGGCTTCACCGTCAATCACGTGCTCGAGGCGGAGATCGTCCTTCCCGACGGCGAGCTCGTGAGGCTACGCGCCGGGGATCCCGGGCCGGACGTGCTCGGCGCCTTCGTCGGCTCCGAGGGGACGCTGGGCATCGCCACTGAGATCGTCGTCCGCGTGCTCCGACGGCCAGAGACCGTGCGCACTCTCCTCGCCGGCTTCGACTCGACCGACCGGGCCGGGGCCGCGGTCTCGGGGGTGATCGCCGCCGGCATCCTCCCCGCCGCGATCGAGATGATGGATCGACTCACGATCGAGGCGGCGGAGGCGGCCGTGCACCCGGGCTACCCGGACGTCGCTGCCGTCCTCATCGTCGAGCTCGACGGGCTGACAGAGCAGGTCGAGCACGATCTCGCCGCCGTCGAGGCCCTGTGCCTCGAGGCGGGCGCCGCGGAGATCCGCGTGGCGGCCGACGACGCTGAGCGGGCCCTCCTCTGGCTCGGCCGTAGGTCGGCGTTCGCGGCCATGGGCCGGGTGAGCCACGACTACTACGTCCAGGACGGCGTCGTTCCGCGGACGCGCCTGCCCGAGGTGCTCCGCCGGATCGCGGAGCTCGAGCGAGAACACGGGCTCCGGGTCGGCAACGTTTTCCATGCCGGTGACGGCAACCTGCACCCGCTCGTCCTCTACGACGCCCGCGAGGAGGGCCAGGCCGAGCGCGCCCAGACGCTGGCCGTCGCCATCCTCGATGCCTGCATGGATGCCGGAGGCTCCCTGACAGGCGAGCACGGGATCGGCGTCGACAAGGCTTGCGCGATGCCGAGCATGTTCGGCCCCGAAGACCTCGAGGCAATGGCCCGCCTCCGGCGCGGTTTCGACCCCGCGGGGCTGGCAAATCCGGGGAAGGTCCTTCCCACTCCGCGTCTGTGCGGCGAGGTGCCGGGCCCCTATCGAGCACATCCCCTCGAGAAGGCGGGACTTGCCGAGCGTCTTTGAAGCCGAGCCGCTGGCGATCGCCCAGGCCGCCGAGATGCTAGGGCAGGCATCGCGCGAAGGCCGGCGTGTCTCGATCGAGCGCGCGGGGGGAGAGCTCGTTGTGTCGACGCGCTATCTCAACCGCCTGCTCGAGCACGAAGCCGGCGATCTCACGGTGACCGTCGAAGCGGGCATCCGCCTCTCGGCGCTGAACGAACGTCTGGCCGAGCACGGCCAGATGCTCGCCCTCGACCCTCCCGGCGACCCGACGGTCGGCGCAGCGATCGCGGGCGACCTCTTCGGGCCGCGCGCGTACCGGTACGGACGCGTCCGCGACCTCGTCCTCGGGGTGACCGTCGTTCTCGCGGACGGGACAATCGCCAACGCGGGCGGCAAAGTCGTAAAGAACGTCGCCGGCTACGATCTGGCCAAGCTCTTCTGCGGCTCCCACGGCCGCCTGGGGCTGATCGCGCGTGCCAGCCTGCGCCTCCATCCGCGCCCCGAGGCGAGTCGCACGCTCGTGGTCCCCGTCTCGACTCCGGACGACGTGAGGACGCTCGTGAGCACGCTGATCCACTCGCCGCTCGCGCCCAGCGCGGTCGACCTCGTCTGGAGCGAGGAGCAATCCGTCCTCGCCACCCTCTTGGAAGGACGCACAGCGACGACCTCGGATCAGCTCGAGCGGGCCCGCGCCCTCCTCGGCGGCCAGGAGGACGACGACGTCTGGAACGAGGTGGCCGCAAGCCAGCTCGGCTCCCGCTCGCGCGGAGCGTTCCCCGCGGGCGAGCTCGCGGCCGCGTTGGCGGAACTGCCCGAGGCACTCATCCGGATCGGCCCGACCTGCTTCGCCTACCTGCCCCAGCCGTACGAGCAGCCATGGTCTGCGCTCGCCGAACGGGTCCGAGCGCAGTTCGACCCGGCGGGAACCCTCGCATGACCGAAATCGACCGGGAGCTCCTCAGCACGTGCGTTCATTGCGGCTTCTGCCTGCCGACGTGCCCGACGTGGGGTCTCTGGCGGGAGGAGATGGACTCCCCGCGCGGGCGCATCTACCTGATGGAGGGGCTCGCCGACGGCACGCTCCGCCTCAGCCCGACAGTGGTGGAGCACTTCGATCGGTGCCTCGGCTGCATGGCCTGCGTCACCTCCTGCCCGTCCGGCGTCCGCTACGACCGCCTCATCGAGCAGACGCGCGCGACGATCGAGGAGCGGTACCGGCGCCCGCGCCGCGAACGTGCTCTACGGTCCGGCGTCCTGACCGTGGTCGCGCACCCACGTCGTCTGCGGAACGCGCTCAGACTCGCGCCGGCAGGGCGCCGGCTGCCCCTCCCGGGGCTTCTGCGCCCCCTCGCCGACCTGGCGCCGCCCTGGCGCGCGAGAGCCGAGCCGGCCGAGCTCACGAAGCCCGTAGGTGAGCGGGCCGGCCGCGTGGGTCTGCTCACCGGCTGCGTGCAGCGCGTCCTCTTCGGTGACGTGAACGCGGCTACGGCGCGGGTCCTCGCGGCATACGGATGCGAGGTCGTCGCTCCACGAGCGCAGAGCTGCTGCGGCGCCCTGGCCGTGCACGCGGGGCGGCGTGACAAGGGCCTCCAGCATGCTCGGCGCACGATCGACACGTTCGAGCAGGCCGACGTCGACTTCGTCGTCTCGAACGCTGCCGGATGCGGCTCGAACCTGAAGGACTACGCGCACCTGCTCGCGGACGATCCGGTCTACGCCGAGCGAGCGGCAGCCTTCTCCGCCCGGACCCGCGACGTCTCCGAGCTCCTCGCCGGGCTCGAGCCCCGCCTCCAGCGGAGCCCGCTCGAGCTGCGCGTCGCGCTTCAGGACTCCTGCCACCTCGCCCACGCGCAGAGGGTGCAGGCGGAGCAGCGAGCCGTGCTCGCGGCGATCCCCGGGCTCGACCTCGTCGAGCCCGGGGATCAGGCGCTCTGCTGCGGAAGCGCCGGCATCTACAACCTGGTGCAGCCCGAGGCTGCGCTCGAGCTGGGGCGACGCAAGGCCGAGCGTGTGCTCGCCGTTGAGCCCGACGCCTATGCGGCCGCGAACCCCGGCTGCCTCGTCCAGGTGACCGCCGCACTCCGCCGGGCCGGGCATCCGCTCCCCGCCTTCCACCCGGTGGAGCTGGTGGATGCGTCGCTCCGAGGCGTCGAAGCCGGAGAGCTGCTCACGGGGGCGCGGCGCTAAGGGCGACGACCGAAGACGTCGCCTGCGACTCGAGCGCCGCGGTGAAGACCAGATGAGTCGCCGCCGCCTCCTCCGGCGTGGCGCAGTGGAAGGGCTGGCGCATCCCGTCTCGCCCATGGGCGAGCTCGTCCAGGAAGGCGGCCCACATCTGGAGGATCGCGTCCGAGAAGCCGAACTCGAAGATCGCTCCGGTGATCGAGGGGTAGGCCGACTCCGACCCCAGGTCGAGAACGTTCCAGGCCTGCGGTCCGCCGGGCTCGTAGGCCATCCAGCGCAGCGTCTTGGGCTGCTTGGTGGTGTAGGCGATCGACCCCTCGGTCCCGTCCACCTCGATGATCCAGGTGTTCGTCTCGCCGGGTGCGATCCGCTTCGTCTCGATCCGAAGCGGAAAGACCTCGCCGTCCGCTTCCACCTCGCACAGGAGGAGGGCGTTGTCCCACGTGTCGCAGGGAGCCGTTCCGCCGAGCCCGTCCGGGCGTTCGCGGACGACATCGGAGAGAATCGCGCGTACGTCGCTCGGGAACCAGCCCGCGCGCAGCGGCAGGTGCAGGGCGTGCATGCCGAGGTCGCCCATGACCCCGTACTCACCGTTTTCGGCGGCGCGCCGCTTCCAGTTGATCGGCTTCTCCGGATCGAGATCGCTGGAGTGCAGAAACGCGGAGCGAACCTCCAGCACCTGCCCGTAGCGACGCTCGGCGACCCAGCGCCACACGCGCTGTCCTCCGGGATAGAACGGAAGCTCCGAGGAGCAGCGGACCAGCAGCTCGGGGTGCGCGTCGATCTCCGCGCCGATCGCCCGGTTGGCGGCGAGGTCGATGCCGAAGGGCTTCTCGCCGAGCAGGTGCTTCCCGGCCCGAAGGCAGGCGGTGTAGATCTCCTCGTGAAGGTGGTGAGGGACGGCGCAGTAAACAGCCTCGAGCGAGTCGTCCGCGAGCAGCTCGCGGTAGTCGGAGAGGAGCCGAGGCGCCGGCTCGAGTCGCTCGTACCAGGCGAGCACGTCCGGGCTCGCGTCGCAGACCGCGGCCAGCTCGGGCCGGATGCCGAGGGCGCCGATGTGAATCCAGCGGGCGGCCGCGCTGGCGAACTCACGTCCCATGAGCCCTCCGCCCACGAGGCCGAAGCGGACGACACGCTCAGGCACGGGCGGCAAGGCCTGCGAGCGCCTGCTCGGCGGATGCGCCCTCGTGCACGACCGCCATGAGCGCGAGCGTCATCCCGACGGGGTCCGCGTGCTGGACGACGTTGCGTCCGTAGACGATCCCGGCGGCACCCTTTTGGAGGACGGTCTCCGTGCGACGCAGGATCTCGTCGTCGGGCGCGCGCCCGCCGCCCCGGACGAGCACCGGCACGCTCCCTGCGACCTCCACGACCCGGCCGTAGTCGTCCAGGTCGTCGGTGGGATCGGCCTTGATGACGTCGGCGCCCAGCTCGACGGCCTGGCGGACGAGGGTGACGACCGTGTCGGCATCCCCGTTGACGCCGTAGCCGGCGTCGCCCTGCTTCAGGGCGAGCGGCTCGACCATCAACGGCATGCCGAGCGGATCGCAGGCCGCGCGGAGCATCGACACGTTGCGGACGCATTGCCGGTGGAGCTCGGGCTCGCCGGGGAGCGAGAGCAGGTTGACGACCACGCAGGCGGCGTCGAGCCGAACCGCCCGCCCGACGGCGTCGTCGACGAGCTCGCTCCAGAGCGCGGAAGGAGGGCTCGGGCCGTAGACGTTCGCGACGTCGGTGCGCAGGACGAGTGCCGGCTTCCCCGGACCGGCCATGCGCTGCAGAAGCGGCGCCTCGCCGGGCGAGAGCTGGATAGCGTCAGGTGCAGCCTGCACGAGCGTACGCACGGCGTGCTCGAGGTCCTCGATACCGGTGAGGAACGAGCTCTCCCCGAAGAAGCCGTGGTCCACGGCGACGTCGAAGCAGCGCCCGTCGGCGGCGAAGAGGCGGTTCAGGCGCGGGCTAGCGATACGCGACCTCCTCGCGCCTCCCCGACTCGCTCGAGCGCACGATCGCGTCACACACCTCGGATGCCCGGTAGCCGTCCTCGAACGTCGCGCCGTGCGGCGCGACGTCCCCGTCCTCCGCGATCGCTGTCAGCAGGTGGTGCAGCTCGTGCACGAACGAGTGCTCCCAGCCGATGATGTGGCCGTGCGGCCACCAGTGCTCCCAGAAGGGGTGGTCGGCCTCGGAGACGAGCACGCTTCGGAACCCCTGAGCTCGATCGCCCGGCTTCGAGTCCCGCAGATGCACCTGCAGCTCGTTCAGCCGCTCGAGGTCGAAGGCGATCGAGCCCTGCGAGCCGTTGATCTCCCAGGCGAAGGCATTCTTGCGGCCGGGGCAGAAGCGCGAGGCCTCGATCGTGCCGACGGCACCGTTCTCGAACGTGACGACCGACTCGAACGCATCGTCGACGTCACGCCCCTCCTTGAAGGTTCGGGTGGCTCCGCTGACCGACGCGATCTCGCCGACGAGGTAGCGCGCCAGGTCGATCACGTGCGCGCCGAGGTCGCCGAGCGCGCCTGAGCCCGCGGCGCTTCTGTCGAAGCGCCACACCTGGTCGTCGATGTCGCCCCACTCCTGGAGATAGCGGCCCCGGAAGTGATAGATCTCGCCCAGGTCGCCGGCCTCGATCAGCTCGCGTGCCAGCCTGACGGCCGGGACGAACCGGTAGTTGAAGGCGCACATGTGCTTGACGCCGGCAGCCGCGACGCGCTGCCAGACCTCATAGCTCTCGTCGGCGGTGCGCGCGAGCGGCTTCTCGCAAACGACGTGCTTCCCGGCCTGGGCCGCCGCGATGGTGGGCTCCGCGTGCAGGTCGTTCGGGCCGCTGTTGTCGAAGAGCTGGATCTCGTCGTTTCCGACGAGCTCCCGCCAGTCGGTGGTGAAGCCCTCGAAGCCATAGCGGCGCGCGGCCTCGGCGACCGCCTCCTCCGTCCTCCCGGAGATGGAGACGAGCCGCGGCACGAGCGGGGGCGGCCAGGTCATGTAGGCGATCTTCCGGTAGGCGTTGGAGTGCGCCTTGCCCATGAACGCGTAGCCGAGCATGCCGACTCCGATCGTCCTTGCCTCGCCCGGATCCCCGGCCCGCCCCATCGTGAGGAAGCCGACCTCGCTCTCGCTTGCCATCGTCAGCTCCTTTCGTAGGCCGCGTCGAAGGCGAGCGCGGACGGCGTGAAGTCGCTTCGGCGCACGAAGGCCAGCGCGTCCTGGGCGCCCCACTCGCGATCCATTCCCGCGTCCTCCCATTCGATCGAGAGCGGCCCGTCGTAGCCGATCCGGTTCAGGGCGCGGAAGAGCGACTCGAAGTCGACGTCCCCGTGCCCCGGGGAGACGAAGTCCCAGCCGCGCCCGGCCTCCCCGAAGTTCAGGTGGCCCCCGAGGATCGAGCTGCGGCCGTCGAGGCTCTTCTGCGAGTCCTTGACGTGAACGTGATAAATCCGGTCGGCGAACTCGTCCACGAAAGCAGCCGAGTCGAGGGACTGATGGGCGAAGTGGCTCGGGTCGAAGTTGATTCCGAAGCCCTCCCGCCGGTCGATGGCCTCGAGCGTCTTGCGGGTCGTCACGAAGTCGTATGCGATCTCTGTGGGATGGACCTCGAGCCCGTAGCGAACGCCCTCCGCCTCGAAGACGTCGACGATCGGGCCCCACCTCTCGGCGAAATCTCGGTAGCCGGCCTCGATCGCGTCGAAGTCGTTCGGCGGGAACGAGTAGAGGAGATGCCAGATGGACGACCCCGTGAAGCCGTTCACCTGGGTGACGCCGAACCTGGCCGCCGCCCGGGCGGTGTCCTTGACCTTGTCGGCCGCGCGCTGCCGAACTCCTTCCGGATCGCCGTCCCCCCAGACGTCGGGAGGCAGGATCGCCCGGTGGCGCTCGTCGACCGGGTCGCACACGGCCTGGCCGACGAGGTGCGTGGAGATCGCGAAGCACTGAAGGCCGTGCCGCGCGAGGATTTCACGGCGCCCGTCGACGTACCCGGGGTCGGCGAGTGCCTCGTCGACGTCGAAGTGGTCGCCCCAGCAGGCCAGCTCGAGGCCGTCGAAGCCCCAGGCGGAGGCCTTGCCGGCGAGCTCGTCGAGCGGAAGGTCGGCCCACTGGCCGGTGAAGAGCGTGACAGGACGTGCCATTCGCTGTCCTCCTTACGCGTTCGTGGAAGGGGAGGTTGCCTGGCTCGGGGCCAGGATGAGGTTGACGCCGGCAGCCTCGTACGCCCGGATCGTCTTGCGCGGAAGGCCGTCGTCGACGACGAGGGCGTCGAGCTCTTCCGGGCGCGCGATCGAAAGCAGGGCAGAAAGGCCGAACTTGGACGAGTCGATGAGCCCGATCGTCTTGGCCGAGGAGGCGGATGCGGCTTTCAGGGTGTCGGCAAGGGCTCGCCGAGTCGTGGTCAGCCCATTCTCGAGCGTGACGCCTCCGGCCGAGACGAAGGCCGTCTCCATGTTGAGGTCGCCGAGGAACTCCGCCGCCCAGCGGCCGCCGATCATGCGGAGCGTCTGGTCGACCTCGCCGGGCGTGACGACCACGTGGATCGACTGAGCGTGCAGCTCGCCTGCGATCGCGGGTGAGTTCGTCACGAGAGTGAGCGCCCGCGGCGGATGGCGCTGCAGGTGGCGGGCGAACACGAGGCACGTCGTGGACGAGTCGACGAAGATCGTCGAGCCGTCCTCGACGAACCGGGCGGCACGCATCGCGATCGCCTCCTTCGCGGACAGTGCATGCTCCAGCCGCTTCGTCCAGTCGGTTGCCACGCGGAGCTCGCTGGGACCGCTCCCGGGCAGGCGAGCGCCGCCGTGGACGCGCTCGATGAGGCCGTCGCGGCCGAGGCGCTCCAGGTCCCGATGAACAGTGATCTGGGAAACGCCGTAGTCGCGAGCCAGCTCGGCGATCGATGCACCACCGTCGCGCTGGATCCGCTCGAGGATGCTGGCTCTGCGCAAGTCGGCCGGCACCAACCGTCCTCCTCAGGTTGCCGACGGCGCGGAGGCCAGGACGAGGAAGCGCTCGGCGACCAGGTCGGCGAACTCCGGGTCGTTCACGTGGGTGTCCACGAGCTCGAGTTGGATGTCCGGCCGCAGCGCGGATCCGAGCGCGTCGAGGAATGCAGCGTCGGCCTCGGGGAACCAGAGGTCGCCGCCCTCGACGTCCGCCAGCGAGAACCCGAGGGTCGGGGCGACGACGTGAACGGCCCCTCGCGCGTCGTTGAGCCGTTCGGCGACGATGCCTCCGAGCTCGGCCATCTCACCCGGTTCGAGCCGGACGAGCGTCGCCACCGGATTGTGGTAGTAGCTCTTGCGTCCGCGGTACTCCGCCGGGACGGTCTCGCGCGCCCCCTGGTTGAAGAAGTCCACGCAGCCTGGAACGACCACCTGCGGCAGACCATGGGCGCCCGCGACGCGGAGGCGGTCGGGCCCCGTCGCATGGAGCCCGTCCACGAGCGAGTTCGCGAGCTCGGAGAGGGTGTAGTCGATCACCCCCGCGAGCGCGCCTGCTTCGACCAGCTTCTCCATCGCCGGCCCGCCGACGCCGTTTGCGTGGAAGATGACCGGCTCGTGGCCGGCCCGCTCGAGCGCCGAGCGGATGCGCATCACCGCGGGAGTCGTGTGGCCGAGCATCGTTATGCCCACGCTCCGGCCGCCCAGATCCTGAAGCGGGCGTCCGGCGTCCCGAGCCATGCCCGCGACGGCTGCGGCCGCATTGTCGAAGACTGCCCGCGCGATCGGGTTGAGGCCAAGGATGTCGACGACCGAGTGCATGACGAGGACGTCGCTCTCGCCGACGAAGGGGCCGAACGCACGCCGGCCCGAGGCGCTGGGCGTCACGATCAGCTTCGGGACGCCGACCGGCAGAGCGCGCATACCGGCCGCCCCCAGGAGCGCTCCCTCCGCACCACCGAGGCAGAGCACGCCGTGCAGGCCACCCTCGAGCCAGAGGCGGAGACAGACGGCACGGACTCCCTGCTGCATGAGCTCGACCGCGGCGCCTCGGCTTCCCGCCGACTGGACGTGCTCCAGCTCGTAGCCTGCCTCACGGGCCACCTCCTCGCGCGTGACGTCGGCGCTCGTGCCCGGTTCGCCCAGGATCCCCGAGTCGATCACGACCGGCCGAACGCCGAGGCCGGCGAGGCGCTCGCGCACGTACGCGATCTCCTCGCCCTTGGTGTCGAGCGTCCCGATCAGCGCGATCCGCGGCTCGTTGGTCACGGGTCACTCACGCCCGTTCGAGCCACTCCCGTGTGTGCACGCTGACCGGCACCTTCTGGAACTCCTCGAGTGCCTCAGCAAGGTGCCCGGCGTAGAGCTCGTAGGTGCGCTCTCCCTTCTCGGCCGTCGCGCGAAAGGGATTGCCGATCACGCCGCTCGGCGTAAAGTCGCCGTGATCCGTAGGGAAGAGGAAGTACTGGTACCCCTGGAACTCGACTTCGGGCGCGCCGTCCAGCTTGACGAAGCCCTCGGGGAACCAGTCCGGCCGCCTCACCTTCTGGTTCACGGCGCGGTCCATCCGTACGAGCCCCTCGTCGTGGGCCATCACCTGCGCGGTCTCGAGCTCGCTGGAGTGCCAGCCGGGCGTCTCTTCGGGCGGGTTCTCCATCACCGGTTCGATGAGCCCGAGGTAGCGCTCGGCGTAGAGCTTGGAGAACGTGACGAACGCGCCGGTCTCGTAGCGAATCCGCCGCAGCAGCGGATCGATGATCTTCGTGTTCGAACCGTGATTGTTCACGAACACGAGCCGGTTGAACCCGTGGTGGATGAGCGAGCGCGCGACGTCGTGGTAGACGTCGAGGAGGATCTGCGAGCGGATCGTTATGGTTCCCGTTCCGTCGCCGGGCCCGTACATGTGTTGCGGCGAGTAGCCGAACCAGATGCACGGGGTGTAGAGAACCTGGGCCCGTTCGGCCGCCCGCCGTGTGATCTCGTCGGCCTGGATCGTGTCCGTCGCGAGCGGCAGGTGCGGTCCGTGCTGCTCCATGCTCGCGATGGGAATCATCACGATGTCCTTCTCGTCCAGATATGCCTTGATGTCCGGCGGGGCGAGATCGGCGATGTTGTAGGAGGGAAGCTCCATCCGATGTCCTCTAGGCGGGAGCCGCGGCGCTCATGGCCTGGCGCAGGCAGTCGATTGACTCCTGGACGTACCGGTCGTACAGCTCCTCCGGCACGGCGCCCGTGCCGTGATCGCGCAGGAACTGCTCGAGCCCCACGCTCGCGTCGGCCTCGGATGCATCGCCGATCTCCGTGCGCTCGGAGATGCGGCTGCGATCGACGGTGGCGACGAACTCGACGGTGAGATAGCCGTCGTAGCCGATCTCGCCGAGCGTGCGCACGATCAGCTCCCAGTCGATGGCTCCCTGCCCGGGAGGCATGCGGTTGTTGTCGGCGACGTGGAAGTCGACCAGTTGATCGCCGGCGGCCCTGATGGCGGCGGGCCAGTCCGCTTCCTCGATGTTCATGTGAAAGATGTCGAGGCAGACGCCGCAGTCGCCGCCGACGTCCTCCGCCAGCGCGAGGGCCTGGTCGCAACGGTTCAGGAAGTACGTCTCGAAGCGGTTGAGCGGCTCGAGCGCGAGCCGTACTCCGCACTTCTCGGCGTGGGCCTGGCACTCCTTCAGGCTCTCGACGGCCCACTTCCACTCCGCCTCCGGGGTCGACATCGGCGTGACCTTGCCGACCGTCGACGGGACGACCGTCAGGATCGAGCCGCCGAGCGCCTTGATCAGGTCGAGCGTGTCCTTCACGTACTGGACGCTGCCGACGCGCACGTACTTGTCCTCGTGCAGCAGGTCGCGGCCGCCGACCATGAGCGTCACGGAGCCCCAGCACTCGAGCCCGTTCTCCTCGAGCAGGGAGCGGACTTGCTTCGCGTCGTAGAGCGCGGGCTCGCCGGAGATTTCGATGCCGTCGTAGCCGCACCGGCCCAGTCGCCGGATCGTCGTCTCGATCGGCTCGGGCCGCATCCAGTTGTGCATCGCCACCTTCAGTCCCATCGGTCCTCCTCGCGTTGCCGACTGCCTTTACAGATCGAGCTTGCCCGGGTTCATGACCCGGTTCGGGTCGAGCACCTCCTTGATCCGTCGCAGGACGTCGAGCGCAGGCCCGTGCTGGGCGCGCATGTACGGCGCGAGCTTCAGCCCGACGCCGTGGTGGTCGTTCATGACGCCGCCGGCACCCAGGATCGCCCCCACCGCGTCCGCCCAGATGCGGTCGTGCAGGTCGATCGCTTCCGGCCCGCCGTCCGGGACGATGAAGCGGCCGTACATCATCGTGCCCCACGGGTACCAGTGGCTGAAGTGGACTTTGAGCGTCAGGCCGTAATCGGCGTAGGGCGCCTCGACCGCCGTCTTCACCGCCCGGTAGACGTCGTGGATGCGGGCGTAGGTGGCGACTGCTTCGATCGTCCCCCAGATCGAGGGAAGCTGGGGATGGTGTGGCGGCTTGTAGAACTCGTACCGGCGGCGCCACCAGGTCTCGCCGAGCCCGCCGTCGAGGACGACCCCGCCGTGCTCGCGTGCCACCGCGAGGAGCGTCTCCGCCTCCGCGTCGGCAACGGCCGGCTCGCCTTCGCAGCAGAAGACGGTGCAGACGCCGTCGAGCTCCCGATCGACGACCGGTCCGAGCGACGTCCGCGTCGCCACCTCGTCGTACATGCGCACGACCGACGGGCGCAGCCCCCGGGCGATACCGGAGCGCACGGCCGCGATCCCGTCGGGTACCGACGCAAACGAGACCGCTTCGAAGCGACGCGCCGCCGGAATGGGGGCGAGCTGCAAGGTCGCACGGGTGACGACGCCGAGCGTGCCCTCGGAGCCGACGAAGAGCTGGGTCAACTCGGGCCCGACCGCGTGTCTCGGGACGGCAACGGTCTCGATCAGGCTTCCGTCGGCGAGCGCGACTCGAAGCGAGAGAACGAGATCCTCGATCTTGCCGTAGCGGGTCGAGAGCACACCCGAGCCGCGCGCGGCAACGTAGCCGCCGACGGTCGCCAGATCGACCGAGGCCGGGTAGTGCGGGAGCATCAGCCCCCGCTCGTTCAGGGCGCGCTCGAGCGCCTCGCCGTTGACACCCGCCTCGGCCCTGACCGTCAGCGAATCCTCGTCCACCTCGACGATCCGGTCGAGGCGCGTGAGGTCGAGGAGGATGCCGCCGCCGACCGGGATCGCTCCTCCCTGGCTTCCAGAGCCGCCGCCGCGCGGAACGACCGGAAGGCCGCGCTCGTTGGCGAAGCGCAGCACCGCGGCCACGCCCGCCTCGTCCGCCGGCAGGACGGCGACGTCGGGGAGGCCGAGCGGAGTGCCGCTCGCCTGTGCCGCCAGCGCCTTCCAGTAGGTGTCTGCGGAGTAGCGCTCCAGGAGGCCCGCGTCGGCGACGACCGCGTCGGAGCCGACGAGGTCGCGAAGATCCCGCGCCAGGGTCTCGGACTTGGGGGTCTCGACGCTCACCGCGAACGCAGCGACCTCCACGGCTCCTCACCGGAGACGTCCGCCAGCTCGTACCCTCCGTCGCCGACGCACGGGCCGAGCGCGACCGTCAGCCGCGCGGTCTCCTGCCCCGTGTTGAACGAGGCGTGCACGGTCCCCCTGCCGATGAAGACGGCCTCCCCAGGCCCGAGGACGGTCTTCTCGCTCTCGAGCCATTGCTCGATCGCACCCGCCTGGACGACGATGACCTCTTCCTGCTCGGGGTGCGTGTGGAAGTCGTGCCCGTGCCCGGGCTCGAGCAGCACGTCGATCACGGTGAGCTGCCGCGCTCCGGTGGAAGGAGGCCGGCTGATCCAGCCGAGGCTTCCCCAGTCGAGCTGCTCGCGTTCGATGTCGGCCCGGTGGACGAACCTCCCGTTCATACGTGCTCTCCTTCCCTTGGCAGGGCCGGAATCGCCTTGAAGCGCTTCACGGTCTCGGTCAACGCGACTTCGGTGGGGAGCCGCTCCATGCTCGAGGCGCCGAAGAAGCCGACGATGCCCCGCGTGCGCTCGAGCACGTAGGCGGCGTCCTCGGGCTCCGCGATCGGGCCGCCGTGGCAGAGCACGAGGACGTCCGGCGCGACCTCCACGGCGGCGTCGTGCATGGCCTGGATGAGATCGACCGACTCGTCGAGCGTCCTGGCGGTCTCGGCCCCGATGGTTCCTCCCGTCGTCAGCCCCATGTGCGGAACGAGCACGTCCGCTCCCGCCTCGGCCATGGCCCGCGCGTCGTCCGGCGTGAAGACGTAGGGGCACGTGAGCAGGTCGAGCTCGCGGGCGGCGCGGATGGCGTCCACCTCG
>DATIBF010000030.1:0-17371 GCA_035457655.1 Gaiellaceae bacterium | reverse complement strand
GAGGATCGCCTGGCGCATCTCCTTGCGCTCGTCCTCGAGGACGGCGCGGCGGGAGAGCACGACGTTGTTCCGCGACCGGTTGAGCTCGATCACCTTGCAGCGGAGCTCCTTGCCGAGGAACTCGTCGAGGTCCTGGACGCGCCGGATGTCGACGAGCGACGCCGGCAGGAAGCCGCGGACGCCGAGGTCGAGGATGAGGCCGCCCTTGACGACCTCGATCACCCTGCCGTTGACCGGCTCGCCGCTCTCGGCCGCGCCCTCGATCGCCTTCCAGGCGAGCTCGAAGCGCGCCCGCTTCTTCGAGAGGAGCAGACGCCCCTCGGCGTCCTCCTTCGTCATCACGAGCGCGTCGATCTCGTCCCCGAGGTTCACCTCGTCGGCAGGGTTGACCGACCGCCGGATCGAGAGCTCCGAGACGGGGATGACCCCCTCCGACTTGTAGCCGATGTCGACGAGGACCTCGTCCTTGTCCACGCGGACGACCTTGCCGCGCACGACCTCCCCCTCGTTGATCACGGGGAAGGTGGAGTCGTAGTCGGGGATCAGCTCGCCGTCCGGACCGCGAGTCCAGACGTCGTCGTCTGTCTTCGGGATGTCTGCTTCGGTCGTCGTCTCGTTCGGAACCATGCGGGATCGCGCATTATAGCCAGCACTCCGTGAAAGGCCGCGACCTCCTCATCCTCGGTGCGGTGCTCCTCGTGGGCGGCTTTGCCCTGGCGGACACGCTCCGGTCCGACGAGCCCAGCGTCGAGACCCGCCCGACCACGACCGAGGCCGGCGAGGAAGGGACGACCACTGCGCCCCAGGAGGAGGAGAACCTCGGCCGGCAGCCGATGCCGCCGGTCGAAAGCGCACCCGGGTCGATCGTGCTCGCCCAGACGGGCTCGTGCGCGGTGCGCGAGTTCGACCTCCCCACCGGGATCGAGTTCCCGAACGTCGTCCAGCGGTCGACCTGCCAGCTCTGGGCGGCGCCGGTGACCGCGAAGGTCGCGGTCGGGATCGCCGAGCCGCTGGGCGACGCCGTTCCGTTCCGCTTCATCGACCTGAGCCGGCCCGGTCGCGACCTGGGCAGCTCCGACGCCGCGTTCGGGTTTCTGGTCTGGAGCGACGACGGCCAGCGCGCGGCCTGGTGCAACGGGCGTCTCGAGGGAATCGACGAGCTCGTCGGCGGCCCTCGACGGAGCCTCGAGGGCTGCCCGGCCGCCTACACGCCCGAGAACGAGGTCGTCTACGCGCGGGGAGATCGGCTGTACATCGAGGACCGCCCCGATTTGCAGGCGTCGGGCACGATCACGGGCGTGCACTACGGTCCCGTCGACGGGTCGGTGGCCGTGATCGTCGAGGGGCGGCGCATCGAGCGCTACGTCGACGGTCGGCTGACGGACGCCCTCGATCTCTCGGAGCGGTTTCAGGGACGCCTGCCGGTGCTCTCGCCCGACAACTGCTCGGCCGCGTTCCGCGCCGGCGACAGGATCCGCATCGTCGACGTCGGCTGCTCGTTCCTCGGTCCACAGGGTGCGCTCTTCCCGGGACGCGTGACCTCCTGGGCGCCAACCGGCGAGTGGCTCGTCGTCGGCGGGCCCGCCGAGGTGACGTTCTACGACCTCGCCGAGGGCCGCGAGCCGGTCACAACGTGGCCGCTCGGCGCCGCGCAGATCGTCTGGCGCCGCAGCTGAGCCGTCGCGCGGCCGCGTCCAGGCGCGTCCCTTCCAGCCACGGCCGAGTGCCTGGCACTCGGGCGTGTCCGGCCGGGACGGCTCAGCGGTCGATCGCGTACCAGACGACGTCGTGCCCGTGCCAGGTGGCCTCTCCGCGCAACGTGAGCCCTAGGCGCTCCATGACCGCGCGCGAGCGTCCGTTCGCGGGCACCGTGATCGAGATCAGCTGCGAGTCGGCCAGGTGCTCTCGCCAGCACTCGACGCTCGCGCGACCGCCCTCGGTGGCGAGGCCTTGCCCCCACCAGTCCCGGTCGAGGACCCAGCCGACCTCCACCGGGTCGGGAGCGGCCGGCCAGTCGTGGTGACGCATGAGCCCGATCCGCCCGACGAGCGTTCCGCCCGCGGCGTCCTCGGCCGCCCAGAGGCCGAAGCCCTCCCGCTCCCACTGGCGCGCGAACCGCTCGACGTGCGCGGTCGCGTCGTAGACGGGATTGTGCTCCAGGAACTCGGGCTGCGAGTAGATCTCCCCGAGCGCCTCCGCATCGCCGTCCCGCCACTGCCGGAGGAGGAGCCGCTCGGTGCGCAGCTCCTGCGGAATCACGACTTCGCTTCGTTCCAGTCGTCGCCGACGCCGACGTCGACGGCGAGCGCCGGGTCGAGCGGGTAGGCGCCGCACATCTCCTCGCGGACGAGGTCGCGCACGGCCGACGTCTCCACCTCCGGCACCTCGAGGAGGAGCTCGTCGTGCACCTGCAGGACGAGGCGCGCGGCCCGCCCCTCCTCGCGCAGGCGCCGGTGGATCGACACCATCGCTGCCTTGATCACGTCCGCCGCCGTCCCCTGCATGACGAAGTTCACCGCCAGCCGCTCCCCGAACCCGCGCGTCTGACGGTTTCGCGCCTTCAGCTCAGGCACCGGCCGGCGGCGGCCGAAGAGGGTGGTCGCGTAGCCGTCGCGCTCGGCCTGCTCGATCGTTCGCTGGATGAAGTCCTGGACGTGCGGGAAGCGGGCGAGGTACGTGTCGATGTACGTCTGTGCTTCCTCGCGCGGGATATCGAGGTTCTCGGAGAGGCCGAACGCCGAGATCCCGTAGATGATCCCGAAGTTGACCATCTTGGCCACGTTCCGCTCGTCCTTCGTCAGCTCGGAGCGCTCCTTGCCGAGCACCTCGGCGGCGGTCGCCGCGTGGATGTCCTCGCCGGCGGCGAACGCCTCGCGGAGCTTCGGCTCGCCGGAAACGTGCGCGAGGATCCGCAGCTCGACCTGCGAGTAGTCCGCCGAGAGGAGGCGGAAGCCGGGCTCGGCGACGAAGGCGCTGCGGATCTCCCGGCCGAGCTCGGTGCGGATCGGGATCGCCTGCAGGTTCGGGCTCGAGGTCGAGAGCCGCCCCGTGGAGGCGACCGCCTGGTTGAAGTGGGTGTGCAGCCGCCCGTCCTCGGGGGAGATCAGGCTCGGCAGCGGCTCGAGGTAGGTGTTGAGGAGCTTGGAGTACTCCCGCCATTCCTCGATCACCCCGACGATCTCGTGCTCGGAGCGGATCGAGCGGAGCACGCGCGCGTCGGTCGAGTAGCCGGTCTTGCCCCGGCGCCCCGCCGTGAGGCCGAGCACCTCGAAGAGGATCCGCGCCACCTGCTGGGTGGATCCGAGCATGAACTCCTCCCCCGCGAGCTCGTGCGCCCGCGCCTCCAGCTCCTCGACGCGCTCGGCCAGCCGGGCGGTGATCTCGCCCATCCGGTAGGTGTCGATGCGGACGCCGACGTCCTCCATCGCGGCGAGCACTCCGCTCAGGGGCAGCTCGACGTTGCGGTAGAGAGGATCGAGCCCGCGCTCGGCGATCCGAGTCCGGAGCTGGGGAGCGAGACGAAGGACGGCGGCGGCATGACGGACGAGCACGGCCGTCTCCTCGTCGGCCGCGGGTTGCGGGACGAGCTCGACTCCGTACTCGGCCGCGAGATCGTCCAGGTCGTACGCGGCGCGGCCGGGGTCGATGAGATAGGCCATGAGCAGCGTGTCGTCGGCCGCCGCGAGCCGGGCCTCCTTGGCGTCGTGCACGACGAGGGCGGCGTCGCGCAGCCGTCCCGCGCCCTCCGCTCCCCACGGCCCGACGACGACCTCCTCCTCCCCGCGCGCCAGCGCGAAGCGCTCGCCCTCGACGGTCAGCGCCGCGGATCCGACCACGGGTTCGAGCTCACCCTCGCGCCAGGGCACGTCGACGCCAGACACCTCCACCGGAGCGGCCGGGAGCGCTTCGTCCAGCTCGTCGACGCGGCCGAGGAGGTTGCGAAACTCGAAGCGGCGGAAGATCTCCTTCAGCTGCGAGCGGTCGGGCGGCGACAGCACGAGCGCGGCGGGATCGACGTCGAGCTCGAGGTCCCGGCGCATGGTCGCCAGCTCCTTCGACGCGAGCGCCTGCTCGGCGTGCTCGCGCAGCGCCTTCGCGCGGGCGGGCGAGAGCTCGTCGACGTGCTCGAGCACGCCTTCGAGCGAACCGTACTGCGCGATGAGCTGACCCGCCGTCTTGTCCCCGATCCCGGGGACGCCGGGGATGTTGTCGGACGTGTCGCCCTTGAGCCCGATGAAGTCCGGCACCTGGTCGGGCGTCACCCCGTACCGCGCGAAGACGCGCTCGGGCGTGTAGACGTGGACGTCCGCCACGCCGCGCGGGGTCATCATCAGGCAGACGTTCTCGGTGCAGAGCTGGAACGCGTCGCGGTCGGTCGAGACCACGCAGGTCTTGACCCCGGCCTCGTCGGCGTGCGTGGCGAGCGTGGCGATGACGTCGTCCGCCTCCCAGCCCCCGAACTCGAGGTTCCGGTAGCCGAACGCCTCGACGATCGGCCGGAAGTGCGGGAACTGCTCGCGGAGGAGGTCCGGCATCGGCCGCCGCTCGACCTTGTACTCCGGGGAGAGCTCCTTCCGGTGCACCGGGCTCGTGTCCCACGCGACCGCGACGCCCTTCGGGCGGTAGTCGGAGAGCAGCTTGAAGAGCATGTTCGTGAAGCCGAGGAGCGCGTTCGTCGGGAAGCCCTCGGTCGTCGCCAGCTCCTCGGGGAGGGCGAAGTACGCGCGGTAGGCGAGGTTGTTGCCGTCGACGAGGAACAGCTCGGACTCCCGCGCCGGTGCGTCGTCGACCTGGAGCTCGGCTCCGGTCAGCGTCTTGGGCATGGCCCGAGTCTAGTCTCGGTGGCGGGGCGCGCCGGCGTCCGCTAGTCCATGCCGAGGTAGGACTTCTGAACCCGCTCGTTGCTGGCGAGCGCGCTCGCCTCGTCGGTCAGGGCGATGTGGCCCGTCTCCATCACGTAGCCGCGGCTCGCGACGTTGAGGGCCATGAGCGCGTTCTGCTCGACAAGGAGGATCGGCGTGCCCTGCCGGTTGATCTCGATGACGATCTCGAAGATCCGCTCCACGAAGATCGGGGCGAGGCCCATGGAGGGCTCGTCGAGCATGAGCAGCTTCGGCTTCGCCATGAGCGCCCGGCCCATGGCGACCATCTGCTGCTCACCTCCGGAGAGGGTGCCGGCCTGCTGTGTCTTGCGCTCCGCCAGGCGCGGGAAGAGCGTGTAGACGCGGTCGAGGTCCTCCTTGTAGGTGGAGCGGTCCTTCAGCTGGAACGTGCCCATCTCGAGGTTCTCGAGCACGGTCATGCGGGGGAAGAGCTTGCGCCCCTCGGGCGACTGGGAGATCCCGAGCGCCACGACCTTGTGCGGCGCGGCGTGCGTGATGTCCTGGCCCTTGAAGCGGATCTTGCCCCTCCGCGGGTGGTTGAGGCCGTTGATCGAGCGGAGCGTCGTCGACTTGCCCGCGCCGTTGGCGCCGATCAGCGTCACGATCTCGCCTTCGCGGACTTCGAGCGTGATGCCCTTCAAGGCGTGGATCGCACCGTAGTAGGTGTGGATGTCTTCGACTTCTAGCATGGCCCCGTTGCGCGGCCCCTCGGCGGCCTGCGCCTGCGCGGGCTGCTGGCCGGGCTCGTTCGGCGACTCGCTCACGCTGCCCCTTCCGTTGCAGCCTTCCCGAGATACGCCTCGATCACGCGCTCGTCGTTCTGCACGTCGGCCGGGGCGCCCTCGGCGATCTTCTCGCCGTAGTCGAGCACGGTCACGCGGTCCGAGATGCCCATGACCACCTTCATGTCGTGCTCGATCAAGAGCACGGTCAGCCCCTGCTCCTCGCGAAGCTTCGAGGTGAACTCGGTGAAGGCCGCGGTCTCCTGCGGGTTCATGCCGGCGGTCGGCTCGTCGAGCAGGAGAAGCTGCGGATCCGTGGCGAGCGCCCGCGCGACTTCGAGACGGCGCTGGTCGCCGTACGGGAGGTTGCGCGCAAGGGAGTTCTCGCGGCCCTTGAGCCCGCAGAAGGCGAGGAGCTCTCGACCGGTGTCGATCGACTCCTTCTCCTCGCGGCGAACGCGGGGAAGCCCGAAGATCGAGCCGAAGATGCCGCCCTTGAGCCGATGGTGCATGCCGACCTGGACGTTCTCGATCGCGGTCATGTACTGGAAGAGGCGGATGTTCTGGAAGGTCCGCCCCATGCCGAGCTTCGTGATCTGGTGGGGAGGCTTGCCCGTGATGTCGGTACCGTCGAACTCGATCAGGCCGGACGTCGGCTTGTAGACGCCCGTGAGCATGTTGAAGAACGTCGTCTTGCCGGCGCCGTTCGGCCCGATCAGGCCCACGATCCCCTTACGCGGAATCACGAAGTCCACGTCGTTGACGGCGACGAGGCCGCCGAACTCCTTCCGAACCAGCTGCACGATGAGGAGGTTGTCCTCGGCCATCACTCGTGCCGCTCTCCGTAGAGGGTGTCGGCGGCGAGACCGCCCTCCTCGAGCTCGCGCTTGTGGCGTGATTCCGGTATCAGCCCGACGGGTCGGAAGAGCATCATCAGCACGATGATGACGCCGTAGAGCCCGAACTGGACCTCCGTCACCTCGAACCTGAGAGGGGTCTCACGGTTGAGCCAGCCGCCGATGTTCGCCAGCCCCTCCTGGTTCAGCCACGTGAGGATGGCGCCGGCGACGACGACGCCCCAGACGCTCCCCATCCCGCCGAGGATGACCATGCAGAGCAGGAAGATGGAGATGTTGAAGTAGAAGTCGGCGGGGAAGGCGCCGCTCTTGAAGCTCGCGTAGTAGGCGCCTGCGACCCCGCCGAAGAAGGCGCCGATCGCATACGACCACGTCTTGGTGCGCATGAGCGGCACGCCCATGGCCGCCGCTGCCGTCTCGTCCTCCCGGATGGCGACCCAGGCGCGGCCGAGTCGCGAGTCGCGCAGCCGTACCGAGCAGAAGATCGTGATCAGGAGCAGCGCAAGCGCGCTCCAGTAGAAGAGGTTGACCCGGTCGAACGACTGCTGGAAGTTGATCGGCAGGCCGAGCGACGAGTTCAGGCTCTGCCCGAAGCCCGGCGCGTCGATCGGGTTGATCCCGAAGCTGCCGTTCGTCAGGTTGAAGACGTCCGACCCGGGACGGATGTCGTCGCCGTTGTTGACGAACTGCGGGATGATCTCGCCGAACCCCAGGGTCACGATCGCCAGGTAGTCGCCGCGCAGTCGCAGCGTCGGAAGGCCGATGAGGATCCCGGCGAGCGCGGTGAGCGCGCCCGCGACCAGGAGGACGAACCAGATATTGATGTGGATGCCGCGCGTCTCGGTCGAGATCCCGACGGAGCCGAGATGGAGCTTCACCTGCTGGAAGTGGCCGGACGCGAGCCACCCAGCGGTGTACGCGCCGACGGCGTAGAACGCCACGTAGCCGAGGTCGAGCAGCCCGCAGTAGCCGACGACGATGTTGAGGCCGACGGCCATCATGATGAAGACGATCATGACCACGGCCGTGGCCACGCTCGGGAAGTTCTGGATGACGGGCACGCTGCCGGGCAGGCTGTCGTAGTAGACGGGGTAGAGCGCCGCCAGCGAGAGCACCACGATGCCGGGAATGAGGCTCCGCGCGCGTGGAGGCAGCTGATTCCAGGCGCCGCTCACGCGGTGCCCGAAGCCGGTGGGAGCGGTGCCTTCCGTCGCCATCAGGCTCCTTCCGGCGTCCGCTCGCCCAGGAGCCCCTCCGGGCGGAAGACCAGGATCGCGATGAGGATGGCGAACACGATCGAGCGGGTCCAGGAGCCACCGGCTGTCCAGTGCGTCAACCCCTCGTTCCACGACTGGATGAGCCCGATGAGGATGCCGCCCAGAGCGGCGCCGGCCAGGTTGCCGATGCCACCGAGCACGGCGGCCGTGAAGGCGATGAGCCCGAGCTCGAAGCCGGTGTTGTAGCGCATGTTGTACAGGAGCACGAAGAGCAGGCCCGCGGCTCCGGCAAGGGAGCCGGCCAGAATGAACGTGAACGAGATCGTCCGGTTGACGTTGATCCCCATCATCGCGGCCGCGTCCTGATCCTGGGCGACGGCACGCATTCCCTTGCCCTGCTTCGTCGACTTGACCAGCCAGGTGAGGATGAGCAGAACGGGAATGGTGATCAGGATGACCACCAGCTGGTTCCACCGCACCGAGATCTCGCCGATGGTGAACCCGCCCGCCTGAATCAGATCCGAGGCGCTGTAGAAGCGCACGCCGTAGAAGTAGAGGGCGATGTTCGAGACGATGAACGACATCCCCACCGCGGTGATGAGCATCGTGAGGCGCGGCTGGTCCCGGAGACGCCGGTAGGCGAGAAACTCGATCGTGAAGTTCAGGCTCGCCGCAAAGGCCGCCGCCAGCACCAGCGTCAGGGCAAGCCCACCGATCAGCGCGATCGTCGCGGTGTTTCCCGTCAGGTTGAGCAGATTGATCGAGATCGAGTACGCAACGAGGCCCGAGAGGGCGAAGACGTCGCCGTGCGCGAAGTTGATCAGCTGGAGGATTCCGTAGACGAGCGTGTACCCCAGCGCCACGAGCGCGTAGACACATCCCGTGGTGAGCCCGATGAGCGAGATCTCGATGAAGAGCTCCGGGTCCGAGATGAGGTTCCGAAGAAGCCAGACGACGATCAGAGCCAGAAAGAGGACTCCGATGATCGAGGTCGCGCTCGGCCGTCGCCGCCTGCCGAGCGCTCCGCGGGGCGATGGCCGTTCCGGTTGCGCCTCGACTGTCATCTCACCTCGTTCTCGTAGGGCCTCGGGGGAGGGCCGAGGCCCTCCCCCTAGCCGCCTTAGTCGGTGCTATCAAAGACCAAGTGCAGCGTCGACCGTCTCCTGCGCCGGCGCGATGGTCTCCAATGGTTCGATCTCCTCCGCGCCCACGCCGATGCTGATGTTGACGATGTCGCCGCTCGAGAGCGGGTCGCCCTCGGGGCTGAATGTGAAGTCACCGAGGAAGCATCCCTGGCAGTCCGTCGCGAACACCTGCTCGATCACGCTCGCCCGGGTTCCGTCCGAGGCCGCGATCGCCTCCAGAAGGACCTGGGCAGCCTGCGCCCCGTAGATCGAGTACGGGTCGACGGGCTCGCCGCCGAGCGTCTCCCCGAAGGTCGTGATGAACTCCTGGGCCGCCTCGGACGAGAACTCGTCGACCGGGAGACCGGCGACCGAGAAGAAGGCATCGCGCGTGTTCTCGACACCCGCCTCGTCGATCGTCGACTGTTGGTAGAAGCCGTCCGGCATGTACAGCTGGACGTCGCCGTCGTTCGGGCCGAGCACCTTGATCTTGTCCTTGATGAGCTGGGCGCCGTTCTCGTCGGTCAGACCGCCGAGGAACAGAGCGTCAGCTCCCGTCTCCTTGACTTGGTTCATGAGCGCCTCGTAGTTCGAGGCCTTCGCATCCCACGCCTCGAAGCCGACGACCTCGATGCCGAGGAACTCCGCTGCGTCCCGGAGGTTCGAGGCGACGCCGAGGCCGTACGCCTGCTCGTCGTTGAGGAGGTACAGCTTCGTGACCCCCTGCTCCTGCATGAACTCGGCCACGGCGGCGCCCTGGTAGGCATCGTTGGCCACGACCCGCACGTAGTTGCGGGTGCCGGTCGGGTAGTACTTGTCCGGCTCGTCGTCCGCGCAGGCAGGGGCGGACTGAGTTATGCAGACGTACGTGTTCGCCGGCGAGACCATCGCCATGGCGCCGCCCGGCGCCTGATTCAGGACGGGGATGATGATCTGGGCGCAGCCCGAGTTGAACGTGCCGATCAGCCCGAGCATGCTCGGCTCCGCCGCGTAGGAGTTCGCGTTCGAGCTGCACTTGGCCGAATCCCACGAGGCGGCCTGGGCCGTCGCGTCGTCGCACGACTGGTAGCCGATGTTGATGTTCCCGGCCTTCCAGCCGATCGAGTCGAGGTACTGCCGGACCGCCCCACTGACCTGCAGCGACTGGGCTCGCGAGGATCCCTGCAGCGGCATGTCGGTCGCGATCAGGGCCTGGGGCTCCCCTTCGCCCTCGAACTCGATGTCGGTGCACGACGCCGACGGCAGCGCTGTGACCGGCGGGAGGTCCGGAGTCTCGCCCCCGTCGGCCTCGCCCGTGGCGGCGGCCTCGTCGTCGTCGTCATCGCCTCCGCAGCCGGCGGCCACGAGCGCGAACGCGCCGATCAAGAGCACAAGTAACGCCAAAATCGTCCTTCTTTTCACCACTCCTCCTCTGTCGCCCGATTCCTGTTTCGGCGCTGCACCCGGCGGCACCGTTCGAGGTGCCCGCGATTATGAACCCGGATTCAACGCCCTTGCAACCCCTGCCGATACGATGGGCTCTCCATGGAGCGCGCCGAAGTGGCGGAACTGGAAGACGCGCTGGACTCAAAATCCAGTGGGGCTCTGCCCCGTGCGGGTTCGATCCCCGCCTTCGGCATCCGTCGTCGTCACCTCCTCGCCACGGTCAAAGTCGGCCCATCGCTGAGGCCGGGTACGTCCAAAGAGACGACCGGGCGGGGCCGAAGTTAGAGAAATGAGCAAGCGTGTTGCGCTCCTCACCGGCGGAGGCGACTGTCCGGGCCTGAACGCGGTCATCCGTGCGGTGACGCGCAGGTCGCTCGACCGGGGCTTCGAGGTCGTCGGCGTCCGCGAGGGCTGGCGCGGCCTCGTCGAGGGGACGTTCCAGGAGCTCGACGATCGCACGATCTCCGGGATCCTCCCACGCGGAGGCACGATCCTTGGCACAACCCGCACGAACCCGTACAAGGTGGACGGCGGCGTCGAGCACGTTCTCGAGAACTTCGGCGCTCGGGAGCTCGACGCGCTCGTCGCCGTCGGCGGGGAGGACACGCTCGGCGTCGCGTCGCGCCTCTTCGAGGAGCACGCGTTCCCCGTCGTCGGGGTCCCGAAGACGATCGACAACGACCTCTCCGCCACGGACTACACCTTCGGCTTCGACACGGCTCTGACGGTCGCCACCGAGGCTATCGACAGGCTGCACACGACCGCGGAGTCACACAACCGCGTCATGGTCGTGGAGGTGATGGGGAGGCACACGGGCTGGATCGCCGTCATGAGCGGCATGGCCGGAGGCGCCGACGTGATCCTCATCCCCGAGCACCCGATCACCGTCGAAGAGGCCTGCGGGGACATCCAGCGCCGGCACGAGCGCGGCAAGGACTTCTCCATCGTCGTCGTGAGCGAGGGCTACGAGCTGACGTACGCGTCCGGCGAGCGGCAGCAGATCGCGCAGGCAGCCCCGACGGACGCGTTCGGCCACGTTCGCCTGGGCGGCGTCGGCGACGTGCTCGCCCGCGAGATCGAAGAGCGAACGGGGTACGAGACGCGCGTCACGGTGCTCGGCCACGTCCAGCGCGGCGGAACGCCGACGCCCCGCGACCGCATCCTCGCCACCCGCTACGGCCTCAAGGCGGCCGACCTCGTCCACGAGCGCCGCTTCGGCACGATGGCGGCGCTACGCGGCGACGACGTCGTCGACGTCCCGCTGCGGGACGCCGTCGCCGAGCTGAAGACCGTCCCGCCCGAGTTCTACGAGGCCGCGAAGACCTTCTTCGGCTAGCCCGCCCACTGTCGGCGCGCACTCGTCCGCTAGCAGGGGCACGTCATCGGTGGGGACGAGCGCGTCGTGGCGGTCCAGGATCGCCTGCCGCAGGTCCGGCGCGGTCGGCGCCTCCGCCCGGATCTCGTCGCACCGCTGCGCGAGGAACGTTCGCATCCTGTAGGTCGAGCGGAGGAGGCGGGAGCTCGGCCCGGCGCACCCTCGCCCCCGGCGAGGATCGCCGGGTGGAGAGGACCGTCGGGAACGCAGTGCGGTACGAGCTGCGAGCGGGCGAGCTGCAGAAAGTCCTGCGTCACGAGGTGGAACGGGATCGCGTCTGTGAAGAACGCGTCGATGGCGATGGCGTCCCAGCGCTCGTCGCGGTCGGCGAGGAAGCGCCGCCCGTCGCCCATCGACACGAGCCCAGGCCTCGGGGCCTTCGGCGGACGCGCGACCGCGCCCTAGCCGTCGCGGCCGTTGCCGCCGACGACCGGGCTAGAGGCCTGTTTCTGGTCCACGGACGAGCTCCTCGAGGGCGGCTCGGAAGTCGGCGTCGGCGCGCAGACCGTGCACGAGGATGGCGTCGACCCCGGCGCGTTCGAGTGCGAGCACCTGCTCGCGGGAGACGATGTGGGCCTCCGAGACGACGAGCTTCCCGGCCGGCACGTCGGCGAGCAGGTCGAGTGTCAGCTCGAGGTCCTCCTGGTCGTCGTCGCGGCCGCGCTCGGAGATGAGCACGATCTCCGGGTCGATGCGCTCGAGCACGTCCTCGAGCTGCTCCTCCTCGCGCACGTCGACGGCGATGTCGAGCTCGAGCTCCCAGACGGCCTCGAGTCGGCCGTCATCGACCGCGTCCTCGAAGGAGACGACGACTGCGTCGGCGCCCGCGGCGGCGACCGTCGCAGGATCGCCGTCGCGCGCGAGGATGGGGAGCCCCGTCCGTGCGCGGACGCGCTCGACGTCGGCTGCGCGCACCGCGATTCCCTCCGCGCCGGCCTCCTCGGCGAGCGCGGCCAGCGCGCCGACGTCGCCTTCGAGCACCGGGATGACGGAGATGCCGTCGCCCTCGGAGATCGCCTCGCTGAACCGGCTCACGAAGGAGGAAAGCTTAGACGCCGATCGGGTGCCAGACGGTCTTCAGCTCGAGGAACTCGGCGGCGTGCCAGGGCGACTGCCCGTCCCCGTTCCGCGCGATGCGCTTGACGTTCTCGGCGGCGAGCTGCTCGAGCTCCGCCGCGTCGGACCCCGCGCCGGCGAGATCGAGGGCGTTGACGTCCATGTGCCCGGCCAGCACCGGCGCGAGCTCCCGCTTGCGTCCGGTGAGGATGTTGACGACGCCTCCGGGCACGTCCGACGTCGCCAGCACCTCGGCCAGGGTGACCGCGGCCAGGGGATGGTGCTCGGAGGCGAGGACGACGGCGACGTTCCCGCCCACGACGGCGGGCGCGAGGCGCGAGACGAGCGCGGCGAGCGGCGGCTCCTCAGGCGCCACGATCCCGACGATCCCGGTGGGCTCCGGCACCGTGAAGTTGAAGTACGGCCCCGCAACCGGGTTCGAGGAGCCCAGCACCTGGGCGAGCTTGTCGGCCCAGCCCGCGTACCACACCCAGCGGTCTACAGCGGAGTTGACCTCCGCTTCGCTCCCGGTCAGCTCCGCGAACTCAGCCCTTCGGCCCTCCATCATCTCGGCAACCCGATACAGGACTTGGCCTCGGTTGTACGCGGTCAGTCCCGCCCACTTCGGAAAGGCGCCGCGGGCCACGCGCACGGCGTCGCGGACGTCCTTGCGGGAGGCGAGCGCGACGTTCGCCCCCTCGACCTCGTAGGTACGCCCCGACTCCGACCGCGGGAAGGCGCCGCCGACGTAGAGCTTGTACGTCTTCTTGACCGGAAGCCGGCTCATTCGTCGAACTCCAGGTACGGGGCGAGGCCGTGGAGGCCGCCTTCCCGGCCGAACCCCGACTCCTTGTAGCCGCCGAACGGCGAGGCCGGGTCGAAGCGGTTGTAGGTGTTCGCCCAGATCACTCCGGCCCGCAGCCGCTGCGCCATGGAGAGGATCCGCGAGCCCTTCTCCGTCCAGACGCCGGCGGAGAGGCCGTAGGGCGTGTTGTTGGCCTTCTCGACCGCCTCGTCCGGGGTGCGGAACGTCAGCACCGAGAGCACCGGCCCGAAGATCTCCTCCTGGGCGATCCGGTAGCTCTGGGCGACGTTCGTGAAGACCGTCGGCGGGAACCACCAGCCCTTCTCCGGCAGGCGGCACGGCGGCTGGTAGATCTCCGCGCCCTCCTCCTCCCCGCTCGCCACGAGCTCCTGGATCCTCTCGAGCTGCTGGCTCGAGTTGATGGCGCCGACATCCGTGTTCTTGTCGAGAGGGTCGCCGACCCGCAGCGTGCCCATGCGCCGCTTCAGCTTGGCGATCACGTCCTCGTACACCGACTCCTGCACGAAGAGCCGCGAGCCGGCGCAGCACACGTGGCCCTGGTTGAAGTAGATCCCGTTGATGATCCCCTCGACGGCCTGGTCGATCGACGCGTCGTCGAAGAGGATGTTGGCCGCCTTCCCGCCGAGCTCGAGCGTGAGCCGCTTCCCGCTCCCGGCGACGACGCGCATGATCTCCTTCCCGACCTCCGTCGAGCCGGTGAAGGCGATCTTGTCCACGTCCGGATGCTTCACGAGCTCCGCGCCGGCCCGCCCGTCGCCAGTGACGATGTTGACAACGCCCCCGGGGAGCTCGGCCTGGCGGAGCACGTCCGCGAAGAGGAGAGCGGTGAGCGGCGTCGTCTCCGCGGGCTTGAGGACGACTGCGTTTCCGGCCGCGAGCGCCGGCGCGATCTTCCAGGAGAGCATCAGGAGCGGGAAGTTCCAGGGGATGATCTGCCCGGCGACGCCGATGGGCCGAGGCCGGCGGTTCGGAAACGCGTACTCGAGCTTGTCCGCCCAGCCCGCGTAGTAGAAGAAGTGCGCCGCCGAAAGGGGCAGGTCGACGTCGCGCGACTCGCGGATCGGCTTGCCGCCGTCGAGGGACTCGAGCACCGCGAACTCCCGCGAGCGCTCCTGGAGGATGCGCGCGATGCGGAAGAGGTACTTGGCGCGCTCGCTGGGCGCGAGCTCGGACCACCCGTTCGCGAACGCGTCACGGGCCGAGCGCACTGCGAGGTCGACGTCCTCCGGGCCCGCGTACGCGACCTCGGCGAGGCGCTCCTCGTCCCGCGGCGCGACGCTCGGGGAGTACTCGGCCGAGGTCGGCTCGACCCACTCGCCGCCGATGAAGAGCCCGTAGCGGTCGTCCAGGCGGACGATGTCGCGCGACTCCGGGGCCGTCGCGTACTCGAACGCAGACGGCACCGGCGAGCGATCTTGTCGCTTCTCGACCTCCGCCATCAGTCGATCGTGAAGTAGTCGGGGCTCTGGTAGCGGCCCGTGCGCTCCTTGCGGATCTGCATGAGCACGTCGTTCAGGAGCGACGAGGCGCCGAAGCGGAAGAGGTCTGGCGTCAGCCACTCGGGCCCGAGCGTCTCGTGCAGGAGGACGAGGTACTGCACCGCCTGCTTCGAATGCCGGATGCCGCCCGCGGGCTTCATGCCGATCCTCTTCCCGGTCTCCTCGTAGACGTCGCGGATCGCCTCGAGCATGACGAGGGTGACCGGCAAAGTCGCCGCCGGCTGGATCTTCCCGGTCGACGTCTTGATGAAGTCGGCGCCGCCGGCGATCGCGAGCAGGCCCGCCCGGCGCACGTTGTCGTACGTCCCGAGCTCGCCCGTCTCCAGGATCACCTTCAGGTGCGCCCGGCCGCAGACCTCCTTCACACGCCGCACCTCGTCGTACACCTTCGCGTAGTGGCCCGAGAGGAAGGCGCCCCTGTCGATCACCATGTCGATCTCGTCCGCGCCGAGCTCCGCCACCCGGGCAACTTCCTCCACCTTCAGCTCGGTCGGGACCTGCCCGGACGGGAACGCGGTGGCGACGGAGGCGACCTTGACGCCGCTCCCCCGCACCCGCTCGAGCGCGTGCGGCACGAGATTCGGGTAGACGCACACGGCGGCCACGGGCGGCACGGTCAGGTCGGCGGGATCGGGGCGCATGGCCTTCGAGCTGAGCGCCGCCACCTTGCCGGGGGTGTCAGCGCCCTCCAAGGTGGTGAGGTCCATCATCCGCACCGCGAGGTCGAGCGCGAAGAGCTTCGACTCGCGCTTGATCGAGCGGGTGGCGAGCGCGGCGGCCCGCTCCTCGACCGCGACCTGGTCGACTGAGCCGATGCGGGGGAGCCGCGGCTCGAGAGGCAGCTCGAAACCGCTCGGCAGGGCGGGCGCCTGAGCCATGCAGGAAGTGTAGCCCTCGCGTAATCTCGGTCCGTGGCGCCGTTCGCCCTCGCCGCGGGCCTCGCACAGGCGACCAACGTCCTGCGCGAGGCAGGACACCGGATCGTCGGAATCCCCGAGCTCGCCGGGAGCCTCGCGGGCTCGCGGCGGCCGAAGAAGCTCCGCGTGCGGGTGGCCATCCTCCGGGACGAGAACGGGAAGCCGGTGGCGACGCCCGAGGACGTCGAGCCGAGCCTCGCCGAGGCGAAGCGGGTGTTGCGCGAGGCCGCGGCCATCGAGCTCCTCGCGGCGGCCGAGCCCCTCGTGCGCACGATCGCGGAGCCGGCGCCTGCGGCCGCGCTCGACTCCCCCTGTGCCGAAGGCTCCTACCGCGCGGACTTCGGCCGCGGCGGCGCATTCTTCCGGCTCCACCGCGAAGCAGGCGGCGTCACGGGCTCGGGCGCCCCGCTCACGGTCTTCGTCGTCCGCGACGTCCTCGGCAAGGCCGGCTGCTCGCTCGGCCCGCTCGTCGACCACGTCACGGTGGACATGTCCGCCCTGACCGGCAGGCGCCTGCGCGTCCTCGCCCACGAGCTCGGCCATGCCTGCGGCCTCCCCCACTCGAGCGCCGCGGAGAACCTCATGCTCCCGACCAGGATGGGCGACCGCCTGCAGCCCTGGCAGGTGGCGGTGTTCCGCAGCTCCCGGCACGTTACGTACCGCTGAGCCTCATGTCGGCGTCGCTACCTGCCGATGACGTGGGCATGAAGCGCACGATGAGCACGAAGGCCGCCCTCGTCGGCCTCGCGGCCTCGCTCGCCGGATTCGCGGTCGCGTCGGTCGCGTACTTCGGGCCGCGCCGCTAGCGGCGCTCGACCCCGGCTCTCCGTACAGTTTCAGGCCATGCTCTGGACGTTCGTCCCCGTGGCCGTCCTCCTCAGCCTGACCCCCGGTCCGGGCATGGCGCTCGTCGTCCGCAATGCCGCCGCCGGGGGCACCCGCGCCGCCTTCCGGACGACCGTGGGCAGCTCGATCGGCGTCGGCTTCTGGGCCGTCCTCTCGGCACTCGGCGTCTCGGCACTCGTTGCCGCCTCCCAGACCGCGTTCGTCAGGCTCAAGATCGCGGGCGTCGCGGTCCTCGCCTGGTTCGGCATCCAGGCGCTGCACGGCGGGAACCGCCTCGAGGCCGGGAGCGGCGTAAGGCGGGACGATGCCTCTTCGAGCGGCCTGCTGACCGCCCTCGCAAACCCGAAGCTCGCGGTCTTCTTCGTCGCGTTGTTCCCCCAGTTCATTCCGCACGGCGCGCCGGTCCTGCCGTGTGCGCTCGCCATGGCGGCCATCCTGATCCTCGCCGATTTCGCGATCTACGTGTCGCTGGGCGCAGGCGTATCGAGGGCGAAGCGTGCGTTTGCGAGCACCCGCTTCGCCCGCCGCGTCGAGCAGGTGACGGGCGCCGTCCTCCTCGCCCTCGCGGGACGACTGGCCCTGACGGCCCGCTAGGGTCCGATCGTGCACGGCGCCGAGCGCGAG
>DATIBF010000029.1:0-5688 GCA_035457655.1 Gaiellaceae bacterium | reverse complement strand
GTCCCGGTCCCGCCGACGCCCATGAAGAAGCCGTCGACGTCCTCGGGGATCTGCGTGATGTACGAGGAGTAGTCCTCCTCGCCCAGCGGCGGCCACAGCCGCTCGGTGACGTTCCCACCGATCGAGCAGAACTCGGCCACGAAGCCGGCGATCTGCGAATACGGGAAGTCGTAGTCGTCTCCGATCGTGACGACGTTCCGCCAGCCGAGCTCGTTGTAGGCGTAGTTGCCGAGGCCGGCCGTCCACTGGGTGCCGTCGTTGTGGAAGCGGAAGAAGTTCGGGGAGCGGACCTTGAGCGTCGTGTCCTGCGCGCCCGAGATGCCGTTCACGAACGTGACTCCCGGCTGCTCCTTGGAGTACTCGGCGACGGCGATGCCCTCGCTACCCGACAGCGGCCCGACCAGGATGTCGACCTGCTCCTGCTCGACGAGCCGTCGGGCCTCCTCGACCGCCTTGTCCGGGGTCGAGTCCGAGCCGCCGTAGACGATCTCGACGGGGTGTCCGGCGATCGTCGCGTTCTCGACCCCTTCGGTCGAGTCGCCGCTCACCGGGGTCGCCCCGCGGTTGATCAGCGGGAGCATCGCGCCGCCCCAGGTCTGGCCTTCGAAGGGCGCGAACGCGCCCTCGTTGTTCGCGAAGACGCCGATCTTGATGGGCTCTCCGGTCGCTTCGCCGTCCGTACCCCCGGTGTCGGTCGTCGGGGTTGCCTCGTCGCCGTCGTCGTCGTCGCCGCCGCAGGCTGCGACGGTCGCCGCGAAGACGAGCACGAGCACGGCGAGCAGAGCCCAGAACCGGGCCCTCCCGCCCTCGGTGGAAGCTCTCATTCCTACCTCTCCTCCTAGTGGATCCATCCGAACGCCCGGTTGCCGGCCGGGGGTTCCCATCGAGCGGTTGGCGCGCGTTGTTCCTCCCTTCTTCGTCATGAAGGCTGTGGAGTGTCTGATGCCGGTCGGGCCTCGCCCGCCGGATCCGCCGAGGGCTGGGCCGGGGGTCTACCCGAGAGTCGGCGCGCGAGGAAGTCGGTAATTGACTGCCAGATCCCCATCAACCCTCCCGGCGACACGAGGACGATGGCGAGGAAGATCACACCGACCACGGTGTTGAAGCGTTGGCCGATGATGTCGAGGCCTCGGGTCCAGTTGTCCAGGGCGGCGAACGCGAACGCACCGACCCACGCCCCCTCCAGCCGGTAGAGCCCTCCGATCACGGCGATCACCAGCACGTCGATCGTGCGTGCGAGGTCGATCGAGCCGGGCGAGATCCGGGTGTTCCACCAGACGGAGAGAATCCCCGCGAACGAGGCGATCAGCGCTCCGAGGCCGAACGCGAGCATGCGCAGGAGCGGCACGTTGTACCCGAGCGCCCGCATGCGGGACGGGTCGTCCCGGACGCCCTGAAGCGCGAGGCCGAAGGGCGTGCGTGCCAGGTAGCGGACGAAGAGGTAGACGGCGGCCGACGCGATGAGAGCGATGTAGAAGAGGTTCTGGGGATCCCTGACGGGGTTCGAGACGATGCCGGGGCGGGTGACGTTGTTGACGCCGCCGAAGCCGGAGAGCTGAGTCACCTGGGCGAAGAAGTAGAAGGTGAGAACGCCCACCGCGAGCGTGATCATGAGGAAGTAGATCCCGTAGCTGCGGCTCGCGATCGCGCCGATGAACAGGCCGGCGCCGACCGCGGCGACGATGCCCGCCAGGGTGGCCGCCCACGGGCTCCACGCAATGGGCGAGCCGCCGTCGGCCGCCGCGAGGTTGGCCATCGTGAAGCCGGCGATCCCGTACAGCGCCACCTGGCCGAGCGAGACCATCCCGACATACGCTGCGAGGAAGATCAGGCTGGCCGCCGCGATTCCGAGCCAGAGCGCCTTCGTGATCACCTGGCTCAAGTAGAAGTCGGAGAAGAGCAGCGGTGCAACCGCGAGGACAAGCACGAACAGGAGTCCGGGTCCCCACCAGAGGGCGCGCTCGACGGTCAGGGCGGATCGGTTCACCCGGGTCTCCCGAGGAGGCCTTGAGGCCGGATCGCGAGCACGAGCACCAGGAGGCCGAAGATGAGCAGGATCGAGTAGTTCGTATAGCCGGCGGGCAGATAGACGTCGCCGAAGGAGTCGACCAACCCGAGGGCCAGAGCGCCGATGGCGGCCCCGGCGAGGCTTCCCATGCCGCCGATGATCACCACGATGAGCGAGATGAGCAGGTACTGGGTGTCGTTGGCCTTGTCGACCGAGATCATCGTTCCGCCGAGGACGCCGCCCAACCCGGCGAGCACTGCCCCGAGGAAGAAGGCGCTCGCGAAGACGAGCTGGATGTTGATGCCGAGCGCGGAGACCATCTGCCGATCGTCGACGCCGGCGCGCACGATCATCCCGAAGCGCGTGCGCTGGATCATCGCCCAGAGGGAAAGCCCGACGGCGATCGCGACAAGGAGGACGAAGATGCGGAAGAAGGGATACGTGAGGTTGGAGAACGGGAGGTCGACGCTGTCGGGGAAGGCGTCCGGCGGGGCGAGGGACTCAGCGATGCCGCCGAAGTGGGCCAGAGTCTGGTCGGCGATGATGATGCCGATGGCGATCGTGATCAGCGCCTGACGCAGCTCCTGCCCCTGGTTCCACCGCAGGAAGAGCTGCTGCATGACGAGGCCGATGACACCGACCGCCAGGCAGGCGACGACGAGCGGGATGAGCCAGTCGCCGAGACCGGCCTCGGACGACCCGAAGGCCGATGTCGCCTCGCCGCCCGTGAGGGTCGTCTGGAGCTCGAGCGCGAAGAACCCGGCCAGCATGTACAGCGAGCCGTGGGCCATGTTGACGACCCGCATGAGCCCGAAGATGAGCGTGAAGCCGCTCGCGACCACGAAGTAGAGCCCGGCGAGCGTCAGGCCGTTGAGGCCCACGATGACGAAGGTGCGCGGATCGCCGTACGCCTTGTAGGCGACCCAGACGGCCACGAATGCGATGACGAGCGTGACGGCGACCCGAAGCGCGAGCGTCCCGGGCGGCAGGCCCGTGAGCCGAACGCGCCGGCCCAGTCCCGCGGCGGTCGCAGTCTGCCCGCTCACCTGAGCAGCTCCCCCCAGCTCTCGCAGAATGATCGCTTTTGAAGGGACATGAACGGTTTTGAAGCGCGAACGTAACAGGATGAAGCATTGGAGTCAACGGCGTTAGACTGGCCGCGTGGCAAGCGCGGTCAGGCGTCTCCAACACGTCTCGACGCCGTACCCTCCCGGGCGGCAGGCCGAGGTCCGCGCCTTCTACGGCAACGTGCTCGGCCTCGTCGAGAAGCCGGTTCCGGACTCCCTCGTCGACCAGGAGCTGGTCTGGTTCGAGGCGGGGCCGCCCGACCTCGAGCTTCATTTCCTCCCCGATCCGGTGCCGCCGGACTTCGCCGCCCAACGGCACTATTGCCTCGAGGTCGACGACCTCGAGGGCTGGCGGCGGAAGCTGGAGGCCGCCGGGGTCGAGACAAGCGACGATACGCCGATCCCGAATCGGCCGCGCTTCTTCTGCCGCGATCCGTTCGGCAACCTCATCGAGCTCACCACGATCCTGGGGGACTACCGCACATGAGCAACGGACTGAAGACGAGCCTCGGCATCTGGGCCCTCGGGTCGATGATCACGCGCTTCGTTCCCGGCGGGTACAAGCCCGAGTACGCGAACGAGACGACGGCCGACAGAGTGCGGAGGGCGGTCGAAGGGCTCGGCGATCTGATCGACGGTTACGAGTTCCACTATCCCCAGGAGCTCAACGAGGACAACCTCGACGAGGTCCGGGACGCGCTCGACGGGCACGACGTGTACTGCATGGCCACCGGCCTCCATCTCGACCCGCGCTTCGGCCGAGGAGGCCTGGTCTCGCCCGACGACGCCACGCGGGCGGAGGCACTGCGCCGCACGACGGCGGCCATCGACTTCGCCGGCGAGCTGGACGCGCACTTCATCATCTGGCCTGGGATCGAGGGCTACAACTACCCGTTCCAGGCGCCGTACAAGGAGAGCTGGGCCTGGCTCGTGGACGGAATCGGCGAGGCCGCGCAGCGTTGCGCCGACCGCGGCGTCCTCCTCTTCCTGGAGCACAAGAACTCGGAGCCGGCGATGAAGATCCTCATGCGCAACCTCGGCATGACGCTCCATGTGATCCACAAGCTCCGCGAGCAAGGGCTCACGAACGTCAAGGTCAACATGGACTGGCAGCACCTGATCATGAATCGGGAGAGCCTCGCGGAATACGCCGCGCTCCTCGCCGCCGAGGGCCTTCTGGGCCACCAGCACGCGAACTCGGGCTGGGGAGACTTCGACGACGACAACATGGTCGGGGCGACGGCCTTCATGGAGACGCTCGAGCTCGCGCTCGAGCTGCGGCGGGCGGGTTACGGCGAGAACGGCGAGCGGCTCGGCTTCGACCTCTACCCGTACACCGAGGACGCGGTCGCCGCGGTGCGCCGGAGTGTGCTCCAGTGGCGGTTCATCGACGAGGTCGCCGGCAGGATCGACGATGCCGCGCTGCGCGAGGCCCAGGCGGAGAAGGACGCGGTGCGGGCCTACGAGCTCGTGTACGCCGCTCTGGGAGCCGGGTGAGGCTCGAGCACGCGCTCCGGATCGTCGAGGCCGTGGTGCGCGACGCGCCGGCTCCGGTGTCGGTCTTCGTCGCGGATTCCCACGGGGAGCTGATCGCGGCGGGGACCATGGACGGGGCCGCGCCGGACACGCGGCTGAATGCGCAGCGCAAGGCGTACACCGCCGCCAGGAGCGATGCCCGCTCCACCGGTGAGCTGGCGGACAAGGCGCGGGAGGACCCCGCGGAGCTCGCGAGCTTCGACCCGTTCTTCACGTTTTTCCGCGGAGGCGTGGCCGCGTTCGAGGACGGCCGCCGCGTCGGCGCCGTCGGCGTCAGCGGGCTCCCGGGAGAGGACGACGAGGCGCTCGCAAGCGACGCGCTCCTCGCTGCGGGCCTGGCGCTCCGGTGAGCGTCCTCGTCGGGCTCGACGTCGGCACGACCGGCGTGAAGGCGCTCGGCCTCGGCCTCTCCGGCGAGGTGGTTGCCCGAGCCGAGAGCGACTACCCGCTTTCGACTCCCCGCCCCGGCTGGGCCGAGCAGGATCCCGAGGATTGGCGCCACGCCGCGGAGGAGGCGCTGGCGGCGCTCGGCGTGGACGACGTCGCGGGGATCGGCCTCAGCGGGCAGATGCACGGCCTCGTCGCCCTGGACGCCGAGGGCCGCGTCCTTCGTCCCGCGATCCTGTGGAACGACCAGCGCACGGCGGCCGAATGCCAGGAGCTCGAGGAGCGCATCGGGCTCGAGCGCCTGCTCGAGCTGACCGGGAACCGCGCCCTGCCCGGGTTCACCGCGCCGAAGCTCCTGTGGCTGCGCGCGAACGAGCCCGAGACGTACGAGCGGATCGCCCACGTCCTCCTTCCGAAGGACTACGTGCGGCTCGCGCTCACGGGCGAGCACGCGACGGACGTCGCCGACGCGTCGGGGACGCTCCTCTTCGACGTCGCTGGGCGTCGCTGGTCGAGGGACGTCCTCGAGGCGCTCGAGCTCGACGAGGGGATCCTCCCGACGGTGCTGGAGTCGCCCGCCGTCTCGGGCCGAACCGCGGAAGGGATCCCCGTCGCGGCCGGCGCAGGCGACCAGGCTGCCGGAGCGGTCGGGGTCGGTGTCGATCGCCCCGGGCCGCTCTCGATTCAGAT
>DATIBF010000028.1:0-3444 GCA_035457655.1 Gaiellaceae bacterium | reverse complement strand
CTTCGACTCGCGCGAGGTCGACCCGGCCCGGGTGGACGCGCTCGCCGGTGAGCTGCGCCAGGCCGGCGCGGCCACCGTGGTCACGCCGGACGACGACGAGCGGCTGCTCTCCGAGGACGGCGGCGCGGCCGCCCTGCTCGTCGGCCTCGGTGTCGCCGAGGACCGCATCCAGGACATCGTCGCCGCGGTCGAGAGGCTCGACGAGGAGCCGGGGGTCGAGGCGGCGGTCACCGGTGACCTGACGATCGACGAGGACTTCACCAAGCTCTCCGAGGAGGACCTCCAGGAGGGCGAGCTCTTCTTCGGCGCGCCCGCGGCGCTGATCATCCTCCTCCTCGTCTTCGGGACCGTGGTCGCCGGCTTGATCCCGCTCGTCCTGGCGCTCCTCTCGATCTTCGTGGCTCTCGGCCTGACCGCGCTGGTCGCCCAGGCCTTCGATCTTTCCGTGTTCGTCACGAACATGATCTTCGGGATGGGGCTCGCGCTGGGGATCGACTACAGCCTCTTCATCCTCAGCCGCTACCGGGAAGAGCGTTCGCAGGGCCGGGAGAAGCTCGACGCGATCGAGACCGCCGGGGCGACCGCGAGCCGCGCCGTCCTCTTCAGTGGCGCCGCGTTCGTGCTCGCCATGACCGGTCTCGAGCTCGTCCCGAACACGATCATGCGCAGCCTGGCGACGGGCGCGATCCTCGTCGGCATCGTCTCGGTGATCGCAGCGCTGACGCTCCTCCCGGCCGTCCTCAGCCTCCTCGGGGACGGCATCGAGAGGCTGCGGATCCCCTTCTTCGGCGCCCGGGCCGGCGAGCCCGAGAGCCGTTTCTGGGGGAGGATCGTCGCCGCGGTCATGCGCAGGCCGGTCGTCAGCCTCGTCGCGGCCGTCGGGCTCCTGGTGGCATTGGCCGTGCCGGTCCTCTCCATGGAGAGCGGGACGGCGGGCATCAGCACGCTCCCCGACCGCTTCGAGTCCAAGCAGGGCTTCCTCCTGCTCAACCGCGAGTTCCCGGGGCAGACGACCGAGCCGGTGCGGATCGCGATCGCGGGGGACACGGCCTCCGCGCAGGTGCGCGGCGCCGTCGAGGAGCTGCAGGCCGAGCTCGGCCGGCGGGAGATCTTCGGCCCGGCGACGACGGAGACGAGCCCGGACGGCCGCCTCGTCCTCGTCACCGCGCCGGTTGCCGGCGACGCCGTCTCGAGCGAGGCTGTCGCCGCCGTCCGCGAGCTCAGGGAGGAGGTCCCGCCCATCTTCGCCGGGTCGGGGGCCGAGGCCTACGTGGGAGGCGCCACCGCAGAGGACATCGACTACTACGACGTGATGGACTCCTGGCTCCCGATCGTGTTCGTCTTCGTCCTCGGGCTCAGCTTCATCCTGCTGACGATCGCGTTCAGGTCGATCGTGGTTCCGGCGACCGCGATCGCCATGAACCTGCTCGCCGTCACCGCCGCCTACGGCCTGCTCGTGCTCGTCTTCGTCGAGGGGGTGGGGAACGAGCTCTTCGGCTTCCAGCAGGTCGACGTCATCGAGGCCTGGGTGCCGCTGTTCCTTTTCGCCGTCCTCTTCGGCCTCTCCATGGACTACCAGGTGTTCCTGCTCAGCCGGATCCGCGAGCGCTACACGCAGACGGGCTCGACCGACGACGCGGTCTCGTTCGGCGTCGGCTCGACCGCGCGGCTGATCACGGGCGCGGCGCTGATCATCATCGCCGTGTTCGCCGGCTTCGCCCGGGGCGACCTGGTCATGTTCCAGCAGATGGGCTTCGGGATCGCGGTCGCGCTCTTCATCGACGCGACGATCATCCGCTCGGTCGTCGTGCCGGCCACGATGACGCTGCTCGGGCGCTGGAACTGGTACCTGCCGTCCTGGCTCGCCTGGCTCCCCGACGTCCACGTCGAGGGGCACGAAGAGGAGCCCGAGCCGCGCCGCGCTACCTGACGATCGGCGCCGCGGCGCTCGCGCTCTGGGTGGCGGCCGCATCCGGGGAGGTGCTGACGGGGATCCTGCCCGCGCTCGTGATCCTCGCCCTCGCCGTCACCGACTACGCCCTCTGGGAACGTCGGAACCGGCCGTGGCACGACTGGACGGTGATCCTCCTGCTGCTGCCGGCCGTCTTCGCCGCGGTCTGGATCGCCGTGGGCGGGCTCGTCACCGGCGTCGAACGGTCCGACGAGGCGCGCCTGCTCCTGGAGGTCGGTCCGGGCGTGGCGCTGACCGGGCTCCTCTGCACCCTGATCGCCTACCACGGGCGCCACCACCCGCTCGAAGGGCGCTAAGCGGCTTCGCGGGGGCTCCGGAAGCGCCGCAGGCGCAGGGAGTTCGAGACGACGAAGAGGCTCGAGGCGGCCATCGCGCCCGCCGCGACCATCGGGTTCAGCAGACCGGCAACCGCGAGCGGGATGGCGGCGACGTTGTAGGCGAAGGCCCAGAACAGGTTGCCCTTGATCGTCCCGAGGACGCGGCGGGAGAGGCGGATCGCGTCCGCGGCGCCGCGCAGGTCGCCGGAGACGAGCGTCAGGTCGCTGGCCTCGATGGCGACGTCCGTGCCCGTGCCGATCGCGATTCCCAGGTCGGCCTGCGCGAGCGCGGGCGCGTCGTTGACGCCGTCTCCGACCATGGCGACCACCTCGCCGGCGTCCTGCAGCCGGCGCACCTCCGCCGCCTTGTCGCCGGGGAAGACCTTGGCGAGCACCCGCTCGATGCCGACCTCGGCCGCAACGTCCCGCGCGGTCTCCTCGCGGTCGCCCGTGAGGAGGACGGGAGTGAGGCCGAGCTCCCGCAGCTCCGCGACGGCCTCGGCGCTCGTCGGCTTGACGGTGTCGGCGACGACCAGCGTGGCGCGCCGCTCGCCGTCCCAGGCGACGGTGATGCCCGCCTCGCCGCGCCCGATCTCGACTGCGTGGCCCTCGACCCGCCCGACCACGCCGACGCCGGGCCGGCTCTCGAAGTCCTCGACGGCCGGCAGCCCGCCCAGCTCGGCGCGCGCCGCCTCGGCGACCGCCCGGGCGATCGGATGCTCGCTCGCGTCCTCGGCGGCGCCCGCCAGCCGGAGCACGTCGGCGCGGGTCGCGCCGTTCACCGGCACGACGTCGACCAGCTCCATGCGCCCTTCGGTCACGGTGCCCGTCTTGTCGAGGACGATCGTGGAGACGCGCTTGGTCTGCTCCAGCACCTCGGGCCCGCGGATGACGATGCCGAGCTGGGCGCCCCTGCCGGTGCCGACCATGAGGGCCGTCGGCGTGGCGAGCCCGAGCGCGCACGGGCAGGCGATGATCAGGACGGCGACGGCGGCGGTGAAGGCCTCCGAGACACTGCCTCCGAGCAGCAGCCAGCCGGCGAGCGTCGCCAGCGAGAGCCCGATCACGATCGGGACGAAGACGCCGGAGACGCGGTCGGCGAGCCGCTGGATCGGCGCCTTGCCGGCCTGGGCCTCGGCCACGAGCCGGGCGATC
>DATIBF010000027.1:0-16266 GCA_035457655.1 Gaiellaceae bacterium | reverse complement strand
CGCTGATCTCCGAGGGCACCCAGCGATCGTTGCGGCCCCGAGGAAGAAGAACGCGGGCATCTGCAACCCGGGAACCAACTCGGTGAGATTCAGGCGTGAGGCTTCAGTCCACATCGCGCTGAGCGAGAATCGGAAGCCCCGCAGGAAAGCGCCGTCTCGGACGCGGCCGATCAGTTTGCGACCAAGCGGTTTCCGTCGGGATCGCGGACGAAGCAGAGCAGCGATCCTCTCTCGCGTACGGTGTACGGCGGGCGCTCCGGTTCGATGCCTTGCCCAGCGAGGCGCTCGAGAGTGCCGTGAATGTCGTTGACCGTGAGGGCGACGTGCCCGTACCCGGTGCCGAGATCGTACGAGTCGACGCCGAAGTTTCACGTGAGCTCGAGCCGGTCGCCGTCGCCGGGCAGCCCCATGAAAATGGTGATCGCCTCGTCCCTGATCGGCAGGCGCCGGCGCTCTTCAAATCCGAGCGCCGCGTAGAAGGCGACCGAGCGGTCGGGGTCGGTAATGCGGTAGCAGGTGTGGATTAGCTCCATGACGGGCTCCTCTCGTGGCGGGACGGAAGCTCGGGGGAACCGGAGCAGCTCGGTGCCTGCGAGTCGGACAGGATCAGCTCTTGGTCCGTGAGCACCAGCCGGGCGGTCCGACCGAGGGCGAGCAAGTGGTCGGACTCTGCTTGGATGGCTTCGGCGTCGCAGGCCGTGCGCGTCGAAGCGAGCGGCCGGAACAAGAGCCGCTCGCCATCGAGCTCGTAGTCGCCTGCAAAGCGATTGCTGCCGTCCGAGCCCGAGGCGCGCCCGGCTTCGAGCAGAAGCGTCTGATCCTGGCCTCCGGCGAGCGACCATTCGATCCCTTCGGGCGACCTCAGCATGCCACGAGCGTGCCTGCGGATCGGCGAGCCGCTGGTGGCCCAGAGCGTCCAAACCGGGCTCGCCGGGCGTCGTATCGCGCAGGTGACTCTCCGGGGCACCCCATCCCACCACCCGCCTCCGAGCGTACAGATGGAAAGCGCACGCATCGTGCGCGAATCGTGCCGAGGGCGTGTCGGATCTGCGCCGGGCCGACGACTACGCGTCGGGCTCGAGGTCCTCGCGGACGAGCCCGAAGAGGATCCCGTCCACCCATCGGCCGTGCCGCCAGTAGGCTTGCCGGCGCAGGCCTTCCCGCCGGAAGCCAGCCCGCTCGAAGTGGCGGAGCGCGGGCTCGTTGAAGCCATAGACCTCGAGCTGGACCCGGTGGTAGTCCAGGTCGAAGACGAGATGGCGGACGAGCACCTGCGTCGCCGCGGTGGCGAGTCCCCGCCCGCGGTGGGAGGGGTCGAGCATGACCGCGTGCAGGTAGGCGATCCGGCTGCGACGGTTCGCAACGTCGAAGGCCAGGACCCCCGCGGGCTCCCCGGCGACCTCCAGCACGAACCTCCCGTGGAACGCCGGCTCCTCCTCCGAGCGGCGCACCTGCTCCTGGAGCTCGTCGTGCTCCCGCGGCGAGACGGCGGCCATGAAAGGCTCGACCTCCTCGTGCACGGCAAGGGCGGCCATGAAGTCCACGTCCGCCGAAGTCGCGCGCCGGACGCGGAAGCCCTCGCCGTCGAGCACGGCGCTCACGCGGGCGGGCACGCCGGCTCGATCTCCGGCTCGGCAGCGCGCCGGCGGCGGCGTAGGAGGTCGTCTGCTCCGGACCCGAGGGCGACGCCGGCGAGGATGAGCACGAGGCCGAGCGCGGCGTTCAGGGTCACCTGCTCGTCGAGGATCAGGACGCCGTAGACGAGCGCGACCGGCGGGAGCAGATAGGTGACGAGGGACGCGCGAGTGGCCCCGTAGCGGTTGAGGAGCCGGTAGAAGAACAGCAGGGCCACGGCGGTACCGAAGACGCCGAGCGCGACGATCGAGCCGATCGCCTCCCAGCTCGGCAGCTCGGCAGGCCACTGGACGAGCGCGAAGGGGAAGAGGATCAGCGCCGCGGTCCCACACGACACGGTGGCGATGACGAGGGGCGCCGTGCTGCTGTAGTTGTGCTGGACGAAGTGATTGGCGCCCGCATAGGAGAGCGAGGCGACGACGATCGCGAGCGTGCCCGCGACGGCCCACCAGCCGCCCTCCGGGTCGAGGCCGGCGAGGACGGCGACGCCCACCAGCCCGACGAGGATCCCGGCCAGCCGGACGCCGCGGACGCGCTCGCTCGGGTTGAACCTGAGCGCGAGCAGGACGACGAAGATCGGCACGGTGGCGTTGGCGATCGCGGCCACGCCCGAGTCGACGTACTTCTCTCCCCAGGCGATGAGCACGAACGGAAACGCCGCGTTCAGGAACCCGACGGCGAACGCCTTCCGTCCGGTGCCGCGCACCTCGACGACCGCTCTGCGCGCCCCGACACGCCACGCGAGCACGGGGATCAGCACGGCGCTCGCCAGTACGAGGCGGAAGAACATCATCGCCGTCGGCTCGACCTCATCGACCGCGACCTTGATGAAGAGGTAGGAAGCGCCCCAGATAGCGGCGACGATCGCGAGCAGGGGGACGTAGCCGCGGACCACCCTGTGAGGCTATCTGGGAGCAGTGGCACTCCGGCCCGAGCGATAGAGTGAGCATCTCTCTTGAGCTCCGTGGCGGAACAGCCGCTCCACCGCGCGCTTGGCCTGACCGACGGGGAGTTCGACCGTATCCGAAGCCTGCTTGGGCGCGACCCGAACGACTTCGAGCTCGGCGTCTTCTCCCTCCTCTGGTCCGAGCACTGCGGCTACAAGCACTCGGCCCGACTGCTGAGGCGGTTCCCCACGGAAGGCCCGGCGGTCTTGCAGGGACCGGGCGAGAACGCCGGCGTCATCGACCTCGGCGAGGGCATCGCCTGCGCCTTCAAGGTGGAGAGCCACAACCACCCGTCCGCCGTCGAGCCATTCCAGGGAGCCGCGACGGGCGTGGGCGGCATTCTCCGCGACATCGTCGCCATGGGCGCCCGTCCGGTCGCGCTTCTCGACGGCCTGCGCTTCGGCGCGCAGGACTTCTCCTTCGATCGCGCCGTCGCTGGCATCGGTCACTACGGCAACTGCGTCGGCGTCCCGACTGTTGGCGGCGAGGCGGTTTTCGACCCCGCCTACCGGCAGAACCCGCTCGTCAACGCCATGTGCGTCGGCCTCCTCCCGGCCGCGCGCGTCACGCGTGCTCGTGCAGCGGGCCCGGGCAACCTCGTCGTCCTCTACGGCGCCACGACCGGGCGCGACGGCATCGGCGGAGCAAGCGTCCTCGCCAGCCAGGAACTGTCCGAAGCAGACGAGGACAAGCGCCCGACCGTGCAGATCGGCGACCCGTTCACCGGGAAGAAGCTGATCGAGGCGAGCGTGGAGCTGACCGAGGAGAGGCTCGTCGACTCGCTCCAGGACCTCGGCGCCGCCGGCCTCGCCTCCTCGCTGGCCGAGATGGCAGCCCGCGGCGGGGTGGGGCTCGACGTCCACCTGGAACGCGTTTCACTGCGGGAGCCGGACCTCACGCCCGTCGAGATCATGCTCTCGGAGAGCCAGGAGCGGATGGTCGCCGTCGTGGCGCCCACCGAGCTCGCGGCCGTCGAGGCGGTGTGCAGCAAGTGGGAGCTCTCGTTCGCGGTCGTCGGCGAGGTCACCGACTCGGGCGAGCTGCGCGCGTACTTCGAGGGGGAGGAGGTGGGCGTCATCCCGGTCGCGTTTCTCACGGAGGAGACGCCGCGCTACGCGCTGGAGACGGCGACCAGGGAACTCGCACATCCGCTCGAGCACAATCCCGCGCGGGTGGGGCGTCACGAGCTGCTGGCGCTGCTGGGCTCGCCCAACGTCTGCAGCCGGCGCCCCGTTTTCGAGCGCTACGACCACCTCGTCGGCTCGCGAACCGTGCGCAGGCCGGGCCTGGACGCCGCAGTGCTTCGCCTGCGACCGTCCCTGCGCGGCCTCGCCGTCTCCCTCGACGGGCCCGGACACGCCGCTGGGCTCGATCCGCGCGCGGCTGGAGGGCGCGCCGTCTTCGAGGCCGCCCGCAACGTCGCGTGCGCCGGCGGACGGCCGCTCGCGATCACGGACTGCCTCAACTTCGGGAATCCCGAGAAGCCCGAGATCGCGTGGGAGCTCGCCGAGGCGATCGAGGGGATGGCGCGGGCGTGCGAGGTGCTCGGCCTCCCGGTGGTATCGGGCAACGTCTCGCTCTACAACGAGACGGACGGCCGGTCGATCCCGCCCACGCCGGTCGTCGGCTGCGTCGGCCTCGTCGCCGACGTGAGGGCCGTGCCGGGCGCGTGGCGCGAGGGCGACGTCGTCCTCCTTGCCGGCGCGGACGACCTCGCCATCGACGGGTCGGAGTACCAGTCGTTCCTGCTGGACGGCCCGGCCGGACGCCCGCCCCCGCTCGACTACGTCGCGGAGGCGGCGCTCGTTCACTTCCTCTGGCGCTCGGCGCCGGCCCTGAGCGCCGCACACGATGTCTCCGACGGAGGTCTCGCGGTCGCGCTGGCCGAGCTGGCGCTGCATTCCGGCCTCGGGGCGGAGATCGAGCTCGAGCACGATGCCCTTACGTGGTTCGGCGAGGGCGCGGGACGCGCCGTACTCGCGTGCTCGCCCGAGTGTGCCGACGCCCTCGAGGGCGTCCCTTTCCGCAGACTCGGAACCGTCGGCGGCGAGAAGCTCCTCGGCGTCCGGCTCGCCGAGCTCCGAGCCGCGCACGAGGCGAGCGGCTGATGTGCGGGATCTTCGGCATCCACGCGCCGGAACGCGACGTCGCGCGGCTTTCGTACTTCGGGCTCTTCGCCCTGCAGCACCGCGGCCAGGAGTCGGCGGGCATCGCCGTCTCCGACGAGGGGCGCCTCACCGTCCTCAGGGACATGGGCCTGGTCACGCAGGTCTTCTCGGAGCAGAAGCTGCGGGGGCTCCGCGGGCAGACGGCGATCGGGCACTGCCGCTACTCAACCACGGGCTCGACGCAGTGGACGAACGCCCAGCCCATCGTCCAGCACGGCCCTGCGCGGACGGTCGCGCTCGCCCACAACGGCAACCTCACGAACACGGAGGAGCTCCGGTCCGAGCTCGTCGAGCAAGGCGTTCGGCTCTCGTCGACGTCCGACACCGAGGTGATCGCCGCGCTCGTCGCGCACGACGAGCGGCCGCTGGAGGAGGCGATCGCGGCGGCCATGGCACGCATCGAAGGGGCGTTCGCGGCCGTACTCCTGTCGGAGGGGAAGCTCGTCGGCTTCCGCGATCCGGACGGCATCCGGCCGCTCGTGCTTGGGAGTCTCGACGGCGACTACCTGCTCGCTTCCGAGGGCTGCGCGTTCGACCTCCTCGGCGCCGAGCCCGTGCGGGAGCTGCAGCCCGGCGAGCTCGTCGCCGTCGACACCGTCGGCGCGCGGGCCGCGCAGGCGGTCGAGCCGCGTGGCAGCGGCGCGCTCTGCATCTTCGAGTTCATCTACTTCGCGCGCCCTGATTCGACGCTGCGGGGCGTCGAGCTCCACGGCGCGCGCGTTCGCATGGGCGAGCGGCTCGCAGCCGAGGCGCCGGCGGAGGCAGATCTCGTCATGGCCATCCCGGACTCGGGGACGCCTGCTGCGATCGGCTTCGCGCGCGCGAGCGGGATCCCGTTCCAGGAGGGGCTGATCAAGAACCGCTACGTCGGGCGCACGTTCATCCAGCCCGACCAGGCGCTGAGGGAACACGGCATCCGCATGAAGTTCAACCCGCTCGCCGAGGTGCGCGGGAAGCGGGTCGTCGTCGTCGACGACTCCATCGTCCGTGGCTCGACGACTCGGCAGATCGTGGCGATGCTCTTCGAGTCCGGAGCCACCGAGGTGCACGTGCGCATCTCGTCGCCGCCGATCGTCTCGCCCTGCTTCTACGGCATCGACATGGCCGGGCAGGACGAGCTGATCGCGGCCGGCCGGGACGTCGAGGACGTGCGGGATGAGATCGGCGCGACGAGCCTCGCCTACCTCTCGCTCGACGGCCTTCAGGAGGCGACGCGCCGGCCCGCGGACTCCTTCTGCCGCGCGTGTCTGACGAAGAGCTACCCGACGAGGATCCCCGAGAACCTCCGCCTGTCGAAGCTCCGCTTCGAGCGCACGCCAGCGTAGTCCTCCGCACCGCGCCACGTCTCCTCCGGCCACGGCCCGGTGCCTGGCACCGAGCCACGCCCGGCGCGGGCATGGCCACTCGCCCAGCCGCGTCGCGTTTCTCAGGTGGGGCGGGCCAGCCTGACCGCGGCGGCCAGGTCCCAGTGCCTGGCACCGGGACCTGTTCGCCGTGGACGGTGAACTACTCGAGGCCGCCGACGTCGAGGACGACCGTCTTCAGGTCGGTCATGTCGAGCATGGTGTAGCGGCCGCCGATCCGGCCCCAGCCCGTGCGGGTGCCGGAGGCGCCGCCGAAGGGCTCGTGGGCCTCCCAGTAGTCGGTCGAGTCGTTGACGACGACGTTTCCGACCTGGAGGTTGTCCAGGTAGCGGAACGCCCGCTGGAGGCTGCTCGTGTAGACGGCGGCCTGCAGGCCGAGGTGGGAATCGTTGGCGACGGCGAGCGCCTCGTCGTCGTCCGTGACCGTAATGAGCGGGACGATGGGACCGAACGTCTCGTCGCGGTTGATGAGCGTGTCGAGACCGACCCCGTCGACGACCGTCGGCTGGTAGTAGAGCTCGGTGGGACGGCCAGGGTCGCGCGAGCCGCCGACGACCACCTCCGCGCCCTTGGCAACCGCGTCTTCGACGTGCGCGTCCATCTTCTGCGCCGTCGGCTCGTTGTTCATCGGGCCGACGAGCGTCGAGTCGTCGAACGGGTCGCCGAGCTTCCAACCCTCCGCCTCCTTCACGACGGCGGCCAGAAAGTCGTCGTGCACGCGCCTGTCGACGAGCACGCGCTCCGTCGCGCAGCAGACCTGGCCGGCACAGAAGAACCCGCCGAACACGGCGCCCTTCGCGGCTGCCTCCAGGTCGGCGTCCTCGCAGACCACGACGGGCCCGTTCCCGCTCGCCTCGATCAGCGATCGCTTCAGCCCGGCCGCCCGCACGATCTTCTCCGCCGTCGTGTGCGAGCCGACGAAGCCGACGCAGTCGACGTTCTCGTCCTGGATGAGCCGCTCTCCGACCCTGCCGTCGCCGTAGATCACGTTGACGACGCCTTCGGGCAGGCCGGCGTCGGCCATGATCTGCATGAAGTTCGCCATGGCGATCGGCGTCCACTCGGACGGCTTGCAGACGAGCGTGTTACCGGCGGCGATCCCTGGCGCGATCAGCTCGACCGGGATGAGGGTCGGGAAGTTCCAGGGCGTGATCGACGCGTAGACACCGTTCGGCTTCCGGAAGGTGAGGATCCGCTTGTTGACGTCCTTCGAGGGAATGATCGCCGTCTCCATCCGCTTGACGTCCTCGGCCGCGAGCCGGAAGTTCTCCGCCGTCTCCTCGATGTCGGGGATCGCCTCGGCCGTGAACGGCTTCCCCTGCTCGAGCGAGAGCTCCCGCGCGAACTCCTCGCGCCGCTCGTCGATCAGGTCGGCGATCGCGTGACAGACCTCGGCGCGCTCCCAGGCGGACAGCGCGGCCCACTTCGGCTGCGCCTCCCTGGCGGCCCGCGCCGCGCGCGCGACGTCCTCCTCGCTCGCGTTCGGAGCGTCGGCAAGCTTCTCCCCGGTCACGGGCGAGACGATCTCGCGCGCATCGTCGCCGGTCGCCTCCACCCACTCGCCCCCGATGAAGTTCTGCAGCGTTCTCACCGTGACCGCCATCGGATCCTCCTCATGCCTTGGCGTTGATGCGCTCCCACGCCTCGTCGAGCGTTTGGCGCAGCGCTTCAACCATCTCGTCGAACTCGTCCGGGCCGGCCACGAAGGGCGGCGCGAACTGGGCGCACGTCTCCCCCCGGTCGTCGAAGCGCGTGTAAACGCCGAGCTCGCGCATGCGCGGCGTCAGGAAGCCCTTGATCAGCTGGTCTCGCTCGGCCGGCGCAAAGGTCTCCTTCGTCTCCTTGTCCTTGACGAGCTCCAGGGAGTAGAAGTAGCCGTCGCCGCGCACGTCGCCGACCATCGGATGCTCGGTGAGGAGCTGCTCACAGCGTGCCCGCAGCTCGGGGCCCAGCTCGCGGACCCGCTGGATCAGCCCCTCCCGCTCGTAGATCTCGATGTTCGCGAGCGCGATCGCACAGGAGAGCGGATGGCCGCCGAACGTGATCCCGTGCGTGAAGACATTCTGGGGCTCGGAGAAGAACGGCTCGATCGCCTTGGCCGAGGCGACGACCGCGCCGAGCGGCGCGTAGGCCGACGTGATTCCCTTCGCGAGCGTCATCAGGTCGGGCTCGATCCCGTAGCGAGTGGAGCCGAACCAGTCCCCGACGCGGCCGAAGCCGCAGATGACCTCGTCGGCGACGAGCAGGAGCCCGTTCTCGTCGCAGATCTCGCGGACGCGGTCGAAGTACCCGTCCGGAGGAACGATCGAGCCGCCCGAGTTCTGGACGGGCTCGAGGATGACCGCCGCGACCGTCTCCGGGCCCTCGTTCTTCACGATCCCGTCGATCTCGTCGGCGCACTGGAGCGTGCACGCCGGCTTCTCGGCGCAGTAGGGACAGCGGTAGCGGTACGGCATCGGTGCCCGGAAGCAGCCCGGAACCAAGGGCTCGAACTGCGATCGAAGGGCCGGGCTTCCGTTGATCGAGAGGGCACCCAGCGTCGTCCCGTGGTAGGCGCTGCGGCGCGAGACGAACTTCGTCCGCGTCGGCTCGCCGCGCAGCCGGTGGTACTGGCGGGCGACCTTCAGCGCCGACTCGATCGCTTCCGAGCCGCCGCCAACGAAGAAGATGCGGCCGACGTCGATTGGGAGGAGCTCGGTGAGCTTGTCCGCGAGCTGGAGCGCCGGCTCGTGGGCGAAGCCCACCCAGTTCGAGAAGAACGGCAGCTCCTCGACCTGCCGCTTCGCCGTCTCGGCGATCCCGGGCCACGGCCCGTAGCCGATGTTCACGCAGTAGAGGGCGGAGAGGGCGTCGAGATAGCGCCTTCCCTCCGAGTCCCAGATGTAGCAGCCCTCGCCGCGCTCGATGACGATCCGGCCGGCGCCGGCCGGGGTGAAGTGCCGCCAGAGGTGATCGCTCGTCGTGCTCGCCATGGAGAGTGCAGCGGATTCAATCAGAGTAGATTCGGTCTCGTGCGCCGCCTGCTCACCCTCGTCAGCGCCACCGTGCTTGTGGAGTCGACGTTCTTCGCGGTCCTGGCGCCTCTCCTCCCCTACTACGAGGACGAGTTCGGCCTCTCGACCTCGGCGCTCGGAGCCCTCTCGGCCGTCTACGCCCTCGGCGGCTTCGTCGGCGCCCTTCCGAGCGGCCTGCTCGCCGTCCGGGCCGGGGTCAAGACGACCGTGCTCACCGGCCTCGCTGTGATCGTGGCGACGAGCATCGCGTTCGGTCTCGCCGAAAGCGCCTGGGTCCTCTACGTCGCGCGGTTCGGGCAAGGAGTGGGGAGCGCCTTCGCGTGGACGGGCGGCCTCGCGTGGCTCGTTGCGGCGGCGCCCAGGGAACGCCGGGGCGAGCTGATCGGCATCGCAATGGGCTGGGCGATCTTCGGCGCGCTCCTCGGCCCGGTGCTCGGAGGGTTCGCGTCCGTCGTCGGGCCGGGAACCGCCTTCGCGGCCGTGGCCGCCGCGGGCGTCGGGTTGGGGGCCTGGGCGTGGGCCACGCCTGCGGCACAGCCGGCAGAGGAGCCACAGCCGCTGAGCGCTCTGCGCGGAGCCGCGCGCGTGCGCGAGGTCGTGTCCGGCTTCTGGCTCGTCTCGGTGGCGGCGTTCCTCCTCGGCACGATCTCGGTGGTGGCGCCGCTCGGGCTCGACGAGCTCGGCTGGGGCGCGCTCGGGATCAGCGCTGCGTTCCTGGTCTCGGCGGGGATCGAGGCCGCGTTGAGCCCTGTCCTCGGTCGCTGGTCCGACCGGCACGGCCGCCTCGCACCCGTTCGCACCGGGCTCGTGGCGGCGATCGGGGTCTCACTCGTACTCCCCTGGATCGACCTACCCTGGCCGTACCTCGTGCTCGTGATCTGCGCAGGCGTCGCGTACGGCGTCAACTGGGTGCCGGGTACCGCGCTCCTCTCCGACGGCGCGGAGAAGGCGGGCCTCGATCAGGGCTTCGGCTTCGCGCTCCTGAACTTCGCGTGGGCGCCCGCGAACGTGGTCGGCGCGGCACTCTCCGGCGTGCTCGCCGAGGCCGCGGGCGAGGCCGCCGCCTACCTGCTCGCCGCCGTGATCTGCCTGGGGACGCTCGCCGCGGTCCAGCTCGCCGTGTTCGGAAGCAGGGCCGCCGCGGAGACCGGATCCGCGTGACGATGGACCTCTTCTGGCACGACGAAACCCTTCGGCACGAGACCGGAGCAGGGCTCTTCGAGCAGCCGCCGTCCCCCCTGCTCGACGAGCCCGAGCTGCATCCGGAGAACGCCGTGCGGATCCGAAACATGAAGTCGATCCTCGAGCGCGGCCCGCTCGCCGCCCACGTTCGCCCGCGCGAGGGACGACACGCCGACCCGGAGGAGCTGCGGCTCGTGCACGACCCCGCCTACGTCGAGTCGATCCGTGAGTTCTGCCTCGCCGGCGGTGGTGTCCTCACGTGGTCGACCCCGGTCTCCACCGGCTCCTGGGACGCGGCGCTCGCGGCCGCGGGGACGACGCTGGCCGCCTGCGAGGCGGTGCTCACCGGCGAGGCCGAGATCGCCTACGCCCTCGTCCGCCCGCCCGGCCACCACGCCCAGCCGGCCCAGGCGGACGGCTACTGCCTTTTCAGCAACGTCGCCCTCGCCGCGGAGCACGCCCGCCGCAGCGGTGTCGACCGCGTCGCGGTCCTGGACTGGGACGTCCACCACGGCAACGGGACGCAGGAGTGCTTCTACGAGCGGGACGACGTCCTCACCGTGTCGCTGCACATGCGCCACGGCGCCTGGAGTGATGCCCACCCACAGACCGGCGCGCCGGACGAGCTCGGCGAGGGCGCGGGTACCGGCTTCAACGTCAACGTCGAGCTTCCGCCCGGAACCGGGGACGCCGGCTACCTTCGCGCTTTCGACGAGATCGTCGCGCCGGTCGTCGACCGCTTCCGTCCCGGCCTCCTGCTCGTCGCCTGCGGACAGGACGCGAACCAGTTCGACCCGAACGGCAGGCAGTGCGTGTCCATGGAGGGCTTCCGCCGCCTCGGCGAGGCGACGCGCGCGCTCGCGGAGCGCCACACCGGTGGACGGGTCGTGCTCGCGCAAGAGGGCGGCTACGCGCGCACGTACTCGGCCTTCTGCCTGCATGCCACGCTGGCCGGCCTGCTCGGCGTCGAGAGCGGGCTCGAGGATCCGTGCGCCTACCTGCCCGACGATCTCGCCCACGCCGACCGGGAGCTCGCTTCCGTCACGGCAGCACTCGCTCCATACTGGACGCTGTGAGGCCACTCCTGCTCACGCTTGCAGTCGTTGTCGGGTTTGCGGCGGCGGCCTGCGGCTCACAAGACGGCCCTCCGCCCGCTCCGGCCACGCTCGGAGCCACGGCTCTACCGGAGCTCGACAGCGCCGCGCGCACGCTGGACACGGCAGCGGTCGCCTTTGATGCGTTCGACATGGCTTCCCTGGAGGAGTTGCTCGTTGAGGCCGGATTCGAGACGGGAAGCGAGCGCGAGTTCTCCGGGAAGACGAAGACGTTCGACCACGTGGTCGCGCGTACGCTCGTCTTCGAGACCGAGGACGGCGCCCTCGCCTACCTCGACTGGCTGCGCGGGCACGGGGACGACGTACTCGGCCGCGCCGTCCCGGCGACGATTGCCCCGCCCGGCGAGGACGGCATCGCCTTCGAGCTCGAGCGGTGCGGAACGTGCAAGAAAGAGCTGCCCACCTTCCTCGCGGGCTGGCGGCGTGAGGACAGGGTTCTCACGCTGCTCGCCGCCGGCTCGGGCGCGAACCCCGCGCGCTTCACGGTGCTCGTCCGAGAGCACGACGAGGCCGCGGCGTGACGGTCCGGGTCGCGTGCGCGCAGGTCGCGCCCGCGGTCGGCGACCTCGAGGGCAACCGGCGGTTGGCGCGCGAGGCCGTGCGCGAGGCCGTGGCGGCGGGGGCCCGGATCGTCGTTCTCCCCGAGCTCGTCACATCGGGCTACGTCTTCGAATCCGTCGAGGAGGCCCGGGCGTGCGCCGAGCCTGCCGACGGCCCCGCGCTGCGCGGCTGGTCGGAGGAGGCGGCGACCGGCGACGCGGTCGTCGTGGGCGGCTTCTGCGAGCTGGGCGCGGACGGGCTCCTCCACAACTCGGCCGCCGTCGTCGACGGAAGCGGCGTCCTCGCCGTGTACCGCAAGATCCATCTCTGGGACCGGGAGCAGCTGTTCTTCGAGCCGGGCTCGGAGCCGGCGCCGGTCGTGGATACCGCGCTCGCACGGATCGGCGTGGGTGTCTGCTACGACCTCAACTTCCCGGAGGTCGCGCGCGGCCTCGCCCTCGCCGGCGCCGACCTCGTGACGCTGCCGGCGAACTTTCCGCTTCACCCCCGCCCGGAAGGAGAGCGCCCGATCGAGGTCACCAACGCGATGGCGACGGGGCACCTGAACCACGTGTTCGTCGCGGTCTGCGACCGCACCGGCCCAGAGCGCGGCGTCGAGTGGGTCGGTGGAAGCGTCGTCTGCGACGAGTACGGCTGGCTGCTCGCCGGCCCGCCGCCCGGCTTCGGCCCGGGACTGGTCGTCGCCGACTGCGATGTCTCCCGCGCTCGCGAGAAGGCGTGGAACGAGCGGAACGACGTCTTCGGCGACCGCCGCCCCGAGCTCTACCGGCTCGACGAGCGGGCTCCTGCTTCCTGAGCGGCCAGAGTTCCCTCGAGGATCGCCTCCTCCAACCCGCGCGGGCCGAGGCAGTCGCCGGCCTCGTGGACGCCGAAGCCGGAGCCGGCCAGCGCCTCCGCGGCCGCCCGCTCGGGGACGCGGCCGAGCGCGAGGACGAGCAGGTCCGCGGGACGTTCCGACTCGAGCTCGGGCGCGAAGAGGTTCCGAAAGAGCACGCGTCCGCGCTCGACGCCTACGAGCTCCACGTGGTGCTCGAGTCGGACCCCCGCGCGGTAGAGCTGGGCGGCGTAGAGATTCCGCTGATACTGGTGGAGCGTCTCGCCGAAGGCGGCCGAGCCGATCGCGAGGGTCACGTCGTTTCCGGCCGCGTCGAGCAGCTCGGCGCACGCGAGCCCCGACGCGTCGCCGCCCCAGTCGGCCACGACCACGCGCCGGCCGCGCGGTCGCGGTGCGCGGAGCACCTCCCAGGCCTGGACCGTCTCGACTCCGTCGAGAGGAAGGTCGGGCTCGTACGGTCGCGCGCCGCTGGCGACGACGACCGCGTCGGGCACGAGCGCGGCCACCGTCCCGGGATCGGCCTCCGCCTCGAGGCGCACGTCGACCCCGGCGGCCTCGAGAAGGTGGTCGTAGTTGCGGGCAAGGGACCGCGCGAGCTCGGCGTGCATCGGCGCCGCGCGTGCAAGTGCGACCTGCCCGCCGAGCCTGGAGCCGCGCTCGAAGAGCACGACCTCGTGGCCGGCCGCTCCCGCCTCGGCGGCCGCGGCGAGCCCCGCCGGCCCGCCGCCCACCACGACGACGCGCCGCTTGACGGCCGCCCGTGCCGGAGGGCGCATGGTCCTTTCCCGGCCCGTGCGCGGGTTCTGGGCGCACGCGATCGGGGTGCCCGCGTGGTAGTGCGCGATGCATGCGTTGCAGGCGATGCAGCGGAGGACGTCGTCGAGCCGTCCCTCCCGCGCCTTGCGCGGCAGCTCGGGATCGGTGATGAGCGCCCGCGTCATCCCCACCGCCTCGCAGCGGCCGCCGGCGACGAGGCGTTCAGCCTCGACCGGGTCGACGACCCGTGAGGTGGCGACGAGGGGCGGGCCGGCCCGGAACGGCGGAGTCAGGGCGGCGATCGCGTTCTCAGGCATGGGCGGAGGCGGGACGATCCCGCTCGAGCCCCGGTAGGTCGAGGAGGCGCCCAGGGCGACGCTCACATAGTCCACGTGCGGCGCGACGTCCCCGGCGACGGCCTTCGCCGCCTCCGAGTCCGCCGACAGCCGGACGCCGAGAGCGAGCCCCGGCGCCGCGGAGCGCACGGCGGCCAGCACCACCAGGAGGAAGCGGGCCGGCGCCGTCCACTCGTCCTCGCGCCTGTTCAGCCCCGGCGTAAAGAACTGTGCGGCCAGGTACTCGTGCGCGGCCGAGATCTCGACACCGTCGAGCCCTGCCCTTTCCGCCAGAGCCGCGCTGCGCGCGTACCCGTCGACGATCTCGGCGATCTCGCCCGCCGTGAGCGCGCGCGGCTCGACGTGGAAGCGGAGGCTGGGGACCGCCGAGGGCGCGAGCGCCGGCGGCCGCGGTGGAGCGGAGATCTGCTCCCGGCCGCCGTGGAAGAGCTGGACGAAGAGGCGCGTCCCGTGCTCGTGCACGGCCTCCGCGACGCGCGCGAAGGCAGGCACGATCTCCTCGTCGTAGCCGGCCAGCGTGTGCGGCGTCAGCAGGCCCGAGGGATGGACCGCCGTCGCTTCCAGGACGATCAGCCCCGTGCCGCCCCGGGCGCGCGCCTCGTGGTAGGCGACGAAGTCCTCGGTGGGAAGGCTCTCGTGAACGAGCGTCGTCTGGTGCGCCGTCGAGACGATCCGGTTGACGAGCTCGACCGACCCGACGCGAAGCGGGCTGAACAGCCTTTCGAGCACCTTCGGCTCCTTGCTCACTGGAAGGGGCGGTGATAGTACCGCCGGAATGAGGCGGCTCGTTCTTCTCGCCGCGGGCCCGGTCACGCTGCTGGCCTTCGTCGCGGCCCTGGCCCTCTCGTCCGGCGGCCGGGCGGCGCCCGCGCATGCGTGCGGGGGCGAGCGGCCGCGGGGGCTGCCGGGAGAGGCCGTGGAGCTCACCGCCGGCGAGGGGATCTGGTCGGCGTGGATCACGTACCCGCCCGTGGCCGGCGAGACGATCACGGTGCTCTGGCGCGCGGACGGCTTCGTTCCGGGACGCCTCGGGCTCTCGGGCGCCGACGCGCAGGGCCACCGGCTCGCCGTCGAGTTCGGGCCCTCGCCGGTGATCCCGCAACTCCGGGGCGGCGGCCTCGTCTGGCCGCGGCCGGGCCGTGAGTGGGGCGCGCGCGTCCTCTTCACGCATCCAGGCTGCTGGCGCGTCGAGGTCGCCGCCGGCGGCCGCCGGGGCGAGCTGGCCCTCTGGGTCAGGTCCTAGCGGAGCGTGGCCGCGTGCTCGAGCGCCTCGTGGGAGACGCGGAGCTCCTCGGCCGCGAAGCCCAGGAGGATCGCCCGCATCCGCTCGGGCGTCATCCACGACCCGCTGCCGAGCACGGCTTTCACGCCGAGGCCGTCGACGAGGGCGACCAGCCGGTCGGCCACCTCGTCGACCGGCGCGAACGGCCGGAAGGCTCCGCTCTCCGTACCCGAGCGCACGACGTCGTGGAAGTACCTGCGCCAGCGGGCGTCGAAGCTCTCGCCCGCGGGGAGGAGCTCCGGCCGGTGGAGGATGCGGAACCAGAGCTCGAGGACGAAGATCCACTCGTCGCGCGGCGACCCCGGATACGGGATGGAGAGCTCGAGGAGCGTCGCGAGCCGGGAGAGGTCGTCCGCCTCCTGGTCGAGCAGCTCGTCCACCCGGTTGTAGGGCTGCTCGTTGGCCCATTTGAGCGCGGCGAGAAGAACGTCGTCCTTGGTCTCGAAGTAGTAGTGCACCGTGCCCGTGGAGGTGCCGGCTTCCCGGGCGATGTCCGCGATCCGGGTAGCGTCGACGCCCCGCCGGACGATCACGCGGCAGGCGGCGGCGAGGATGGCCTCCGCCGTTGGCCTCTCCGTCCTTGGCGTGATCGTCCTGTTGGCCATCGCGTCCATACCCCCCATCCGCCGACCTGCGTAATCTCTACTCCTGACTGACCCGTCAGTCAACACAGCGCGCGAGGAGGACCTTTCATGAGCACTGAGCACGAGGAACGGAACCAGCGCCGGCTGGGTCGGGACGACTTCCTCAAGTTGGGCGCCGTCACCGTCGGGACCGGGGTGCTCGCCGCCTGCGGCGCCGAGGACGCACCCGAGCCGGCGGCTGCGCCGACGGGCGAGGACGAGCCCGAGCGGCCGCCGATCGAGTCGGAGCCCGGCGATCTCGAGGTGTTCGAGTGGGCAGGCTACGAGTATCCCGCCTACGGCGGCAAGAATGGGGTGCTGAAGCCGTACGTGGACCAGCGCGGCAAGCCGAAGTTCACCTTCCTGACGTCGGACGACCAGGCGCTCGGCAAGGTGCGGGCAGGGTATCGCCCCGACATGGTGCACCC
>DATIBF010000026.1:0-6889 GCA_035457655.1 Gaiellaceae bacterium | reverse complement strand
GGCCTGCATGTGGGCAAACGCGACCCGGAACCAGGGCTCGGTCAGATCAGCGACCGCGGGGACGAGCGCGACGTGAAGTTCGGCGCCCTTCTCGACCCAGCGCTCGGCCGCGAGCCGGTAGAGGTCGCGCACGAGCTCCGGCTCGCGGGCGGCGTGGCCGGCGAGGCCTACCCAGGCGTGCCGCTGCCACCACTCGCTTTCGCCCACACTCCCGATCAGGTAACCGCCGATCTCTCGGCCCACGACGGCGACGGCTCCGCTCGTTCCTTCCTTCTCCCAGGCGCTCGTGACGAGCGCGTGGGCGTCCCCGGCGGGCGCGAGCAGAGGCTCGGCGGCCCGATGGCGCTCGTGCCGCTCCGCCAGGAGCCCGGCGGCCGCCTCGATGTCGGCGGCCTCGAAGGCGCGGAGCTCGATCCAGTGCCCCATCAGGCAATCCATGCCGGCTTCTGCTCCGCGATCACTCGGCGCCTGAGCCCACCCTCGCCCTTACCAAGGCGTCTAGCCTTGGCCGCCGACGAGTGCGGGCTCATGCTTGGTGCTCGCGACGCAGAAGCTCGCCAGGAGTACCTGACCGGGCACTACCCCTCCTGCGAGGCCTCGGCGACGGCGCGATCCTTGATCTCCTCGACCACGGTTGGGTCGGCGAGCGTCGTCGTGTCGCCGAGGGCGCGGTGCTCGGAGACGTCCTTCAGGAGCCGGCGCATGATCTTCCCCGAACGCGTCTTCGGGAGCTCGGGCGTGAAGACGATGTTCGCCGGCCGGGCGATCTTCCCGATCTTCGTCGCCACGTGCTCGCGAAGCTCGGCCATCATCTCGGGCGAGCCCTCCTCGCCGCCCTTGAGGCTGACGAAGGCGACGATTGCCTGGCCGGTCGTCTCGTCCTTGCGCCCGCACACCGCAGCCTCGGCCACCTTCGGGTGGTCGACGAGCGCGCTCTCGACCTCGATCGTCGAGAGGCGATGGCCGGAGACGTTCATGACGTCGTCGACCCGGCCCATGAGCCAGAAGTCGCCGTCCTCGTCGACCCGCGCCCCGTCGCCGGCGAAGTACATCCCCGGGAAGCGGCTCCAGTACGTCTCGACGAAGCGGTCGTGGTCCTTGTAGATGCCGCGGAGCATTGCCGGCCACGGGCGGCGCAGAACGAGGTAGCCGCCCCCGCCCGGAGGCACCTCCTCGCCCCGGTCGTTCACCACGGCGGCGTCGACGCCCGGGAACGGGCGTGTAGCGGAGCCGGGCTTCGTGGTCGTGACGCCCGGCAGTGGGGTGATGAGGACCGTGCCCGTCTCGGTCTGCCACCACGTGTCGACGATCGGGCAGCGGCCGCCGCCGATGTGCTCGCGGTACCAGATCCAGGCCTCGGGATTGATCGGCTCGCCGACGGAGCCGAGGAGCCGGAGCGACGAGAGGTCGTGCTTCTCCGCGTGCTCGGGGCCCCACTTCATGTGCGCGCGGATCGCGGTCGGCGCGGTGTAGAGGATGTCCACCCTGTACCGCTCGACGATCGCCCACCAGCGGTCGCAGTCGGGGAAGTCGGGCACTCCCTCGTACAGGATGCCGGTGGTCGCGTTGGCGAGCGGCCCGTAGACGATGTAGCTGTGGCCGGTGACCCAGCCGATGTCGGCTGCGCACCAGTACACGGAGTCGGGCTTGACGTCGAAGATGTAGTGGTGCGTCGTGGCGACGCCCGTGAGGTAGCCGCCCGTCGTGTGGACGATCCCCTTCGGCTTCGCGGTCGTCCCGCTCGTGTAGAGAAGGTAGAGCAGGTCCTCGGAGTCCATCGGCTCGCAGGGGCAGCTCGCCGGGTCGTCGCTCTGGCCCTCGACGAGGTCCTGGGCCCAGACGTCGCGGGCGGTCTGCATCTCGACCTCGTTGCCGACCCGCCGCCAGACCACCGAGGTCTTCACGCCGGGCGAGCGCTCGAGCGCCTCGTCGGCGTTCCGCTTCAGCGGCACCTCGCCGCCCTTGCGCCAGCCCGCGTCCTGCGTGATCAGGACCTCGCACTCCATGTCGTTGAGCCGGTCGGAGAGCGAGTCGGCGCTGAAGCCGCCGAAGACGACCGTGTGTGGTGCCCCCAGCCGGGCGCACGCGAGCATCGAGACCGGGAGCTCGGGGATCATCCCCATGTAGATGCCGACCGGCGTCCCCTTCCCGACGCCGAGCTCCCTGAGCGCGTTGGCGAAGCGCACGACGTCGCGCTGGAGGTCGGCGAACGTGACCGTGCGGCGCTCGCCCTCCGGCTCGCCCTCCCAGTGATAGGCGACTTTGTCGCCGAGGCCGGCCTCGACGTGGCGGTCGACGCAGTTGAAGCAGACGTTGAGCTTGCCCCCGACGTACCACTTCGCGTACGGCAGGTCCCACTCGTAGAGCTCCGTGAAGGGCTCGAACCAGGTGATCCGCTCGCGGGCCTCGGTCTCCCAGAACTCCTCGAAGTCGCGCTCGTAGATCGCCGGCGTCGCGTTGGCCTGGGCCGCGAACTCGGGCGGCGGTGGATACCGTCGCTCCTCCAGCAAGAGAGCGTCGATCGCAGAGTCGCCTTCCGTCACAGCTTCCCTCCCGGATTCGTGGTCCGCGAAGGATAGTGACCGTCCCCGGCTCAGGAGACGTCGAAGAACGGCCAGAAGAGGATCGCCGCGATGCCGCCGACGACGAGTCCGATCGCCGCCGCCTTGAACGCGTAGTCCTCGACCCGGCGCACCGCGAGGGAGCCCGTGGTGATCGCGGCCACGACGACGAGAACGGGACCGGCCGGGTTCCACTCGAAAGAGAGGATGGCGACGACGACCACCACCGCGGCGAAGAGTGCCGCGACGACCGTCCCGAGCAGGAGCTCCCAGGCGGTGGGCTTCGACCTCGGCTCGGGCTCGGGCTCGACAGGAGGCTCGGCGTGGCTTGGGGGGTCGAGCTGGTTCTCCACGACGCCATTGTGCGGGCGGAGGCGGCCGACCCGCAAGAAACCAGAGCCGTAAGATCGTCCCTTGGCGCTCTTCGACCGCGCGATCGTCCGGGTGCTGCCCGCCGTTCCGAGGCGGGTCGTGAGGCGGCTCTCGGACCGCTACATCGCCGGCCCGGAGCTGGCCGACGCCGTGGCCGCCGTCAGGGCGCTGAACGTGGAGGGCAAGAAGGCGACGCTCGACGTTCTCGGCGAGGAGGTCGCTTCCGCGGACGAGGCGCTGGCGATCCGGAACGAGTACGAGCTGGCGATGGCGACGATCGAGGCCGAGGGGCTGGACGGAAACGTGAGCGTGAAGCTGACGGGGCTCGGGCTCGGCGTCGATCCCGAGCTGTGCGCCGAGAGCGTCCGCATGCTGGCCGGAATCGCCGCCGGGCACGGCAGGTTCGTACGCATCGACATGGAGGACTCGTCGACGACGACGGCGACGCTCGACCTCTACCGCCAGCTCAGGGCGGAGGGTCGCGACAACGTCGGGATCGTCCTCCAGGCGATGCTCCGGCGCACGCTCGACGACGTCGGCGAGCTCGTCCACCTGCGGCCGAACGTGCGCGTGTGCAAGGGGATCTACGTCGAGCCCGGCGACATCGCGTACCAGGGCGACGAGGCGATCAGGTTCAACTTCGTGGAGACGATGGCGGCGCTCTGGGAAGGCGGTGCCAAGGTCGCCGTGGCCACGCACGACGAGGTGCTCGTCGCCAAGGCGCTCGAGCTGATCCGGGAGCGCGGTCTCGGGCTGGAACGGTACGAGTTCCAGCTTCTGCTCGGCGTCCGCGAGGAGCTCGCCGACGAGCTCGTTCGCGGCGGGCACACGGTGCGGATCTACGTGCCCTACGGACAGAAGTGGTACGAGTACTCGCTCCGACGCCTGCAGGAGAACCCGAAGCTCGCCGGCTACGTCGCGCGAGGCACGCTCCGGCGCCTCCGCCCGTGATCTCCCTCTCCTGGCGCTTCGTCACGATCGCGGCGTTCTTCGTTACGTCGCTCGTCGTCTCGAACATCATCGCGGTGAAGCTGGCGGAGGTCGGTGGGCGGGTCTTCGACGCCGGGAACATCCTCTTCCCGCTCGCGTACCTCCTCGCGGACGTCCTCACGGAGGTCTACGGCTTTCGCGCGGCGCGCCGGGTCATCCTGCTCGGCTTCGCCTGCAACGTCCTCGCGGTCGTTTCGATCCAGCTCGCGCTCCGCCTCCCCGCGGCCGACTTCTGGGCCGGGAACCAGGAGGCCTACGAGACGATCCTCGGGACGACGTGGCGGATCTTCGTCGCCTCGCTCGTCGCCTACCTCCTCGGCGAGCTGACGAACTCCTACGTGCTCTCGCGCATGAAGGTGGCGACCGGCGGGCGCTTCCTCTGGAGTCGCACCATCGGCTCGTCCCTCGTCGGGCAGGCGCTCGACTCGACCATCTTCGTGACTATCGCCTTCGCCGGGACCGGAACGCCGCTCCTGGACACGATCGTGACCACGTGGGCGATCAAGGTGGCCTGGGAGGTGGCGGCGACGCCGTTCACGTACCTGATCGCCAACGGCCTGAAGCGGGCGGAGGGGATCGACGTCTTCGACGGACCCCGGCCGGCCGAGGCGCGCGGGTGAGCGCGGCGGCCGGCCGCGTCCGCTGGCTGGGGCACTCCACGGTCCTGCTCGAGCTGGACGGCGTCCGGCTGCTCACCGACCCGCTCCTCCGCCCGTGGGTCCTCCACCTCCGTCGCGCCGTGCCGCTCGTCGCCGAGGTGCTGGACGACCTCGACGCCGTGCTCGTCTCCCACCTCCACTACGACCATCTCGACCTGCCGTCGCTCCAGCGGCTCGATCGCGGCGTCACCGTCGTCGTGCCGAAGGGCGCGGGCGGGCTCGTTCGAGGGAGGGGCTTTCGGGCGGTCGAGGAGCTCGAGGCAGGCGGCTCCACGCGGATCGGGCCGGCGGTCGTTCGCGCCGTCCGGGCCGAGCACGGGTCGACCCGCGTGCTGGGCGCCAGGTCGGAGGCGCTCGGATACGTCGTCGAGGGCTCGCGGCGCATCTACTTCCCCGGGGACACGGACCTCTTCCCGGAGATGGCGAGCCTCGCGCCGGGGCTCGACCTCGCGCTCGTGCCGATCTGGGGCTGGGGCCCTTCCCTCGGACCGGGGCATCTCGACCCGCGGGGGGCGGCCGAGGCCCTTGCGCTCCTGCGGCCCCGGCTCGCCGTGCCGATCCACTGGGGGACGTACTACCCCGTGCAGTCGACCCGCTGGAGGTCGCCGGCGTTCCTGCGGGAGCCGGTCGCGCAATTCGAGCGCTGGGCGGCGGAGCTCGCCCCCGAGGTCGAGGTTCACGTCCTCGAGGTGGGCGGGAAGCTGGAGCTTTAGCGGCCGCCTACGGGTACCGGTAGCGGAAGAGCGCGTAGCTCGCGCCGCCGACCGGGATCGGAAGCCAGAACGACACCAGGCGGTAGGCGAGCGTCGCCACTGCGGCGTTGGTGGCGCCGACGCCGGCGAGTATGAGCATGCCGACGAGCCCCGCCTCGACGAAGCCGAGCCCGCCGGGGGTGAGGGGGATCATCGCCAGGATGGCCGAGGCGACGTACGCGAGGAGGATCAGGGAGGGGTTCGGCTCCGCGCCGACCGCGCGGAGGCACGCCACGAGCGCGAGGTAGTCGAAGATGGACTTCCCCGCGGCGGCGAGGACGGCGGCCTGCCAGCGCCGGCCGAACGTGGTTCGCAGCGTGTTCCGCTCCCCGAGGAGGCGCTCTTCGAGCCCTGCCATCGGCCGGCCTCTGCGAACGGTCGCGTTGACGACGCGCTCGACCGCTCGCCCGACCGCCGCGAGCGGCCGGTCCCAGACGAAGACGATCGCGCCGCCGATCAGCATAAGCACGAAGACCGCTGCTCCCAGGTACGCCGCCTGCGCGAGGCCGGAGGCGACCGGCGTCCCGCCGATGATCGCGGGCAGGCTGAGCAACGGCAGGGCGAGGACCGCCCCGAAGAGGAGCGCCGAGACCGCGGTGAGCGAGGATGCGATGCGCGCGCCCGGGAGCCCTGCGCGGACGAGCATCCGGTACTGGAGGGCGCCGGCCGCCGCGACACCGCCGGGGATCACACGGCCGAACGCGTTCCCGGCCAGCTGCGACGTCGCGACCGGAAACCAGCGCTTCGACTGGAGCGCGATCCGCTGGAGCTCCCAGACGGCGACGAACGAGAGCGTCTCGACGCCGAACGCGACCGCCACCCACTGCGGCTTCAGGTTCTTCAGCGACCGCCACTGGTCGAAGACCTCGCCCACGCTGGGCCAGAGGAGGTAGAGGGAGACGAAGGCGACGATCAGGAAGAGCACGCGTCCGGCGATCTGCCCGACGCCCCAGCGGCGCTTCGTCTTCGTCCCCGCCTCCACGCGGGAGAGCCTAGTGCCCGTTACGGTGCCGCGGGCTGCGGGCGGCGGAGCTCCTCGAGGATGATCTTCACCGCGGCCGTGACGGGCAGCGCGAGGAGCGTTCCGATGATGCCGAACACGGCGCCGAAGAAGAGGACGACGACGAAGGAGAGGAACGGGTGCAGGTCGATCGCCTTCTGGAAGACCTTCGGCGTGATCACCGAGTTCTCGAGCTGCTGGTAGATGACGATGATCGCGAGCATGATCAGGCCCTTCCACCAGCTCTCGAAGAGCGCGACTCCGACGACGGGGATCGCGCCGATCGTCGCGCCGATGTTCGGGATCAGGTCGGTGATGGCGACGAAGAGGGCGAGCGGCGCCGCAAAGGGAATGTCGAGCAGCACCATCGGGATGTAGACGAAGAGCCCCGCGATGACGGCGATCAGGAACTTCCCGTACCAGTAGCCCCTGGTCGCGTCGTAGATCCGCTTCGTCGTGACGAGGAAGCGCTCCTCTCGGCGAGGCCCAAGACGCCGCGCGATGCCCCGGCGGATGTCGCGGCCGTAGACCATGAAGTAGATCGTCAGCACGAAG